>NZ_PPFB01000001.1:5920000-6220000 GCF_002899455.1 Streptomyces sp. DH-12
CGCGCCGACAATGTAGCGGGGCTCAAGCGTACCGCCGAAGTCGTGTCAATCCAGCAGGTAGCCCCAACGGGTGCTGGGTTGGGTAGGGGAGCGTCGTCTGCCGGGTGAAGCAGCCGCGTAAGCGAGTTGTGGACGGTTGACGAGTGAGAATGCAGGCATGAGTAGCGATTCACACGTGAGAAACGTGTGCGCCGATTGACTAAGGGTTCCTGGGTCAAGCTGATCTGCCCAGGGTAAGTCGGGACCTAAGGCGAGGCCGACAGGCGTAGTCGATGGATAACCGGTTGATATTCCGGTACCCGCTGTGGAGCGTCAAACATCGAATCCAGTGATGCTAAGCCCGTGAAGCCGCCGGCTGAGTCTTCGGACGAGGTCGGAGTGGTGGAGCCGGTGACCCGAGCTGGTAGTAGGTGAGTGATGGGGTGACGCAGGAAGGTAGTCCATCCCGGGCGGTGGTTGTCCCGGGGTAAGGGTGTAGGACGTCAGGTAGGCAAATCCGCCTGGCACATAGTCTGAGACCTGATGCCGAGCCGATTGTGGTGAAGTGGATGATCCTATGCTGTCGAGAAAAGCCTCTAGCGAGTTTCATGGCGGCCCGTACCCTAAACCGACT
Source organism: Streptomyces sp. DH-12 (assembly GCF_002899455.1). Taxonomy (GTDB): domain Bacteria; phylum Actinomycetota; class Actinomycetes; order Streptomycetales; family Streptomycetaceae; genus Streptomyces. The sequence goes on from NZ_PPFB01000001.1 coordinate 5,920,614, forward strand.
CAGGTGGTCAGGTAGAGAATACCGAGGCGTTCGGGTGAACTATGGTTAAGGAACTCGGCAAAATGCCCCCGTAACTTCGGGAGAAGGGGGGCCACACTCGGTGATCCGATTTACTCGGTGAGCTGGGGGTGGCCGCAGAGACCAGCGAGAAGCGACTGTTTACTAAAAACACAGGTCCGTGCGAAGCCGTAAGGCGATGTATACGGACTGACGCCTGCCCGGTGCTGGAACGTTAAGGGGACCGGTTAGCTCACTTTCGGGTGGGCGAAGCTGAGAACTTAAGCGCCAGTAAACGGCGGTGGTAACTATAACCATCCTAAGGTAGCGAAATTCCTTGTCGGGTAAGTTCCGACCTGCACGAATGGCGTAACGACTTCTCGACTGTCTCAACCATAGGCCCGGTGAAATTGCACTACGAGTAAAGATGCTCGTTTCGCGCAGCAGGACGGAAAGACCCCGGGACCTTTACTACAGTTTGATATTGGTGTTCGGTTCGGCTTGTGTAGGATAGCTGGGAGACTGTGAAGCCTGGACGCCAGTTCGGGTGGAGTCGTCGTTGAAATACCAGTCTGGTCGTGCTGGATGTCTAACCTGGGTCCGTGATCCGGATCAGGGACAGTGTCTGATGGGTAGTTTAACTGGGGCGGTTGCCTCCTAAAGGGTAACGGAGGCGCCCAAAGGTTCCCTCAGCCTGGTTGGCAATCAGGTGTTGAGTGTAAGTGCACAAGGGAGCTTGACTGTGAGACCGACGGGTCGAGCAGGGACGAAAGTCGGGACTAGTGATCCGGCGGTGGCTTGTGGAAGCGCCGTCGCTCAACGGATAAAAGGTACCCCGGGGATAACAGGCTGATCTTCCCCAAGAGTCCATATCGACGGGATGGTTTGGCACCTCGATGTCGGCTCGTCGCATCCTGGGGCTGGAGTCGGTCCCAAGGGTTGGGCTGTTCGCCCATTAAAGCGGTACGCGAGCTGGGTTTAGAACGTCGTGAGACAGTTCGGTCCCTATCCGCTGTGCGCGTAGGAGTCTTGAGAAGGGCTGTCCCTAGTACGAGAGGACCGGGACGGACGAACCTCTGGTGTGCCAGTTGTTCTGCCAAGGGCATGGCTGGTTGGCTACGTTCGGGAGGGATAACCGCTGAAAGCATCTAAGCGGGAAGCCTGCTTCGAGATGAGGACTCCCACCCACTTGATGGGGTAAGGCTCCCAGTAGACGACTGGGTTGATAGGCCGGATATGGAAGCACGGTAACGTGTGGAGTTGACCGGTACTAATAGGCCGAGGGCTTGTCCTCAGTTGCTCGCGTCCACTGTGTTAGTTCTGAGACAACGACCGTTGTCGGCTTTGAGTAGAACACATACAACAGAAGAGTGTGCTTGTTCGCTCGAAACCATTAGGGTTTCGGTGGTCATAGCGTAGGGGAAACGCCCGGTTACATTCCGAACCCGGAAGCTAAGCCTTACAGCGCCGATGGTACTGCAGGGGGGACCCTGTGGGAGAGTAGGACGCCGCCGAACAATCTTTGGAAGGACCCCTGGTCGCCAGCGTTCAGCTGGGGCCAGGGGTCCTTTTTGTATTTATGCTTGCAGTACCCGAGACAGGAGTCACCCATGTCCACCAACTCTCCCGACGACCGACCGGAGCGCGACCAGCGGCGACGGGACAGTGGTGATCGCTCGGACCGCGGGGACCGTGGCGGCCAGCGTGGCGGCCCCCAGCGCGGCAACGACCGCGACCGTGGCTTCCGCAGGGACGGCGACCGTCCCCCCTTCCGCCGTGACGACCGCGACCGGGACTTCCGTCGTGACGACCGCGACCGCAGTGGTGGCCGGCCCGAGCGTGGCGGCTTCCGTGGGCGGGACGACAACCGTGGGGGCGAGCGCGGCGGGTACCGAGGGCGGGACGACCGCAGGGATGACCGCCGGGACGATCGGCGTGACGATCGGGACCGTGGTGGTTACCGCGGCCGTGATGACAACCGTGGTGACCGTGGTGGTTTCCGTCGGGATGACAACCGTGGTGACCGGGGCGGTTTCCGGCGGGACGACCGTCCCGAGCGCGGCGACCGCGGTGGTTTCCGGCGCGATGGCGACAGCCGTACCGACTCCCGCGGTGACCGCGACTCGCGTGGTGGCGGCTTCCGTCGTGACGACCGGGACCGTGGCGGCTTCCGTGGCCGCGACGACCGTGGCCGCGGGCCGCGGCGCGACGACCGGGGCGGCCGTCCCGGTGGGTTCCGTGGGCGCGACGACCGTCAGGGCGGTGGCGGCCGGTTCCGTGACGAGCGGGACCGTGACCGCGAGCCCATCAAGCGGCTGCCGATCCCCGAGGACGTCACCGGCGAGGAGATCGACAAGGACGTCCGGCAGGAGCTGCAGAGCCTGCCCAAGACGCTCGCCGAAGACGTCGCCAAGAACCTGGTGATGGTCGCCCGGCTCATCGACGAGGACCCCGAGGGCGCCTACGCCTACTCCCGCATCGCTCTGCGTCTCGCCTCGCGCGTGGCCGCCGTACGGGAGGCCGCCGGGTTCGCCGCGTACGCGACGCAGAAGTACGGCGAGGCGCTCGCCGAGTTCCGGGCCGCGCGGCGGATGACCGGGACCGTGGAGCTGTGGCCGCTGATGGCGGACTGCGAGCGCGGGCTCGGACGGCCGGAGAAGGCGCTGGACATGGCCGGCGCCCCCGAGGTGCAGAAGCTGGACAAGGCCGGTCAGGTCGAGATGCGTCTCGTCGCGGCCGGCGCCCGGCGTGACATGGGCCAGCTGGACGCGGCCATCGTCACCCTGCAGAGCTCCGAGCTGGCGTCGAACTCCGTGCAGCCGTGGACCGCGCGTCTGCGGTACGCGTACGCCGACGCGCTGCTCGCGGCCGGCCGTGAGGGCGAGGCGCGCGAGTGGTTCGCCAAGGCCGTCGAGGCCGACCGGGACGGCAGCACGGACGCCTCCGACCGGCTGGCCGAGCTGGACGGCGTGGAGTTCATGGACGCCCTCGTCGAGGAAGAGGACGAGAGCGCCACCGGCCGTGACGAGCAGGGCGCGCGGGACGACGACGAGGACTGACGTCCGCGCGGTGCAGCGCAGATGAAGAGGGGCGGGTCCCGGCACACAGCCGGGGCCCGCCCCTCTTCGTGTTTCCGGACCTCAGAGGTCCAGGGCGCGCAGCACCAGACCCGACGCGGGCTTCGGGCCGAACGACGTCGATTTGCGGGGCATCGTGACCCCCTGGCGGGCCAGGTCGCGGACCACGTCCTCGTGGACGGGGTGCATCAGCACCGCCGTTCCGCCGTCCCGTCGGGCCTTGTCCACCGTGGCCGCCGTGTCGTGGATGTACGCGATGTGGGCGGGATCGTCGGGGACGCGCCAGACGTGGTCGAGGAGCGTGGCGTGCAGGACCGTCGCGTCGAGGGTGCGCCAGGCCTCCGGGCGGTCCGCCGGCACCGTGCGGTCCAGCAGTGCGGGGTCGGGGCGGTCGACGAGGTGGAAGGCTCCGTCGTCCCCGGTGAGGAGGAAGGCGTTGTCCTCCGCCGCCGCCTCGGCCAGCGCGTCCATCGCCTTCGGCAGCGGTCCGTCCAGGCGGCGGACGCGGAAGGAGCCGTCGAGCGCCTCCAGGGCCTCGGCGACCGGCAGGTGGTGCAGCAGGCGGTGGATGGCGCGGACCCGCAGCGGATAGCGGGCGGTGTCGACCAGGAGGATCAGGCCGTGGTCCCAGGGGCTGGGGGAGGGGTGCTCCGCGCACAGCCGGCGGTAGGTCGCCCAGCGGTGGTGGCCGTCGGCGATCAGGGCCTGGTGGGCGGAGAGCTCCCCGCGGACCACCGCCAGGTCGGCGGGGTCGGTGACGGACCACAGACGGTGGTGGACGCCGTCCTCGGTGGTGGTCGCCAGGAGCGGCGGCTGTCCGGCCGTGCGCTCGATCAGAGCGGCCGTCGCGGTGGCCGTGCCGTCGCCCCGGTAGGTGAGCAGCAGTGGTTCCAGGTTCGCGCTAGTGGCCCGCATCAGGCCCGCGCGGTCCGCGACGATGTGCGGCATGACCTCCTCGTGCGGCAGCACCAGCCGTTCCTCCGGGTCGGAGACGCGCAGTGCGCCGATCACGCCCCGCTGCACCAGGCCGTCGCCGGCGCGCTGCTCGTAGACGTACAGGGCGGGTTCCGGGTCGGCGGTGAGGACGCCCTCGGCACGCCAGCGGCGGAGCGTCCGGGCGGCCTGGGCGTTGCGCTCCGCGGGCGTGGCGGCCTCGGGCAGGATCAGGCGGACGATGTTGTGGGGGTCGGCGGACTGGAGGTGGTGCAGGCCGTCGGGGCGGACCACGACGTCGTAGGGCGGGGATGTCACGGCGGCCAGGCTGCCGACCCGGTCGGGGTCGTACCGAAGGCCGCGGAACGGGGTGAGTTCCAGCCCTCGGGGCGCCGTTGCCTTCGAGTGACCTGCAGTATTCATCCCGGCATCGTACGGGTGCCGGCCTCATGGGGGATGATCGGGGGAAAGCCGTCGAACGAGGAGCGATGCGGAATGAGCCGGAGCGTCAGGACGAGGCCCGAGGGCAGTGGGCAGGCCCTGAGCGAGGCGTACGACACGGCGCTGCTCGACCTCGACGGAGTGGTGTACGCGGGCGGCGACGCCATCGAGCACGCGGTCCCCTCCCTCGCCGCGGCCCGCGACGGCGGGATGCGTCTCGCCTACGTGACCAACAACGCGCTGCGCACGCCCGACGCCGTCGCCGCGCATCTGACCGAGCTGGGCGTACCGGCCGAGGCCGGTGACGTGATCACCTCCGCGCAGGCGGTGGCGCGGCTCATCGCCGACCAGGTGCCGCAGGGCTCGCGGGTGCTGGTGGTGGGCGGCGAGGGCCTGCGGGTGGCGCTGCGGGAGCGCGGGCTGGTGCCGGTGGAGTCGGCGGACGACGACCCGGTCGCGGTCGTGCAGGGGTACGGCGGTCCGGAGCTGCCGTGGGGCCGGTTCGCCGAGGCGAGCTACGCCGTGGCGCGCGGAGTGCCGTGGTTCGCGTCCAACACCGACCTGACGATCCCCAGCGGCCGGGGCATCGCGCCCGGCAACGGCGCGGCGGTCGAGGTCGTACGGATCGCCACCGGCGCCGAGCCGCAGGTGGCGGGCAAGCCGCTGCCGCCGATGCACCGCGAGACGATCCTGCGCACGGGCGCCGAGCGGCCGCTGGTGGTGGGGGACCGGCTGGACACGGACATCGAGGGGGCGTTCAACGGCGGGGTGGACTCGCTGCTGGTGCTCACCGGGGTGACCGACGGCGCGCGGCTCCTCGCGGCGCCGCCGCACCACCGGCCGACGTACGTGGACGCCGATCTGCGGGGGCTGCTCACCGGTCAGCCCGAGGTCGTCGAGGCCGGCGGCGGGTTCCGGTGCGGCGGCTGGACGGCGGCGGCCGTCGCCGGGCGGCTGGAGCTGGACGGGGACGGCACTCCCGTGGACGGGCTGCGGGCGCTGTGCGGGGCGGCCTGGACGGCGGCGGGCGACGAGGCGTGCGCCCTGGACGCGGGGAAGGCGCTGGCGCGGCTGGGGCTGTGACGGCCCTGACGGGGGCGGGGCGGCTTCCGGATCTTGTTCCGAGCGGAGGATAGGCTAGCCTAACCGGGTGTTGGTCGAGAGTCCCCCCGAACAGCGCGCGGAGACCGCCTCCGCGCCCCGCGGCCGCCGGGCGATACGCGCGCTCGGTCTGCTGGTGTCCTTCGCGGTCCTGGCGCTCGTCGCGCTGGCGAGCATCGCGGTCGGCGCGAAGGAACTGTCCCTGGAACAGGTCTGGCACGGGCTGTTCGACGCGTCGGGCACCTACACCGACACCGTCGTGGCCGACCGGCTCTCCCGCACCCTGCTGGGCCTGCTCGCCGGCGCCGCCCTCGGCCTCGCCGGGGCCGTGCTGCAGGCGCTGACCCGCAACCCGCTGGCCGATCCGGGACTCCTCGGCCTGAACGCGGGCGCCTCCGCCGCGGTCGTCACCGCCATCACCTTCTTCGGCGTCACCTCCCTGTCCGGATACGTGTGGTTCGCGTTCTTCGGTGCGGCCGCCGTCGGCGCGATCGTGTGGTTCCTCGGCGGCCGCCGGGGCGCGACCCCGGTACGGCTGGTGCTGGCCGGCACAGCCATCAGCGCCGCCCTCTACGGCTACCTCCAGGCCGTGATGATCCTCGACGACGCCGCGCTCGGCCGGATGCGTTTCTGGACGGTCGGCTCGCTCGCCTCCGGCAGCGACGAGGCCGTCATGCAGGTGGCGCCGTTCCTGGTCGTCGGCAGTCTGCTGGCGCTGACGCTCGCCCGGCCGCTGAACGCCATGGCCATGGGCGACGACACCGCCAAGGCCCTCGGCGCCGACCTCAACCGCACCCGCGCGCTGTCCATGCTGGTCGCGACGATGCTGAGCGGCGCGGCGACCGCCGCGTGCGGGCCGATCGTCTTCGTCGGCCTGATGGTGCCGCACGTGGTGCGCTCCTTCACCGGGCCCGACCAGCGCTGGATCCTGCCGTACGCGGCGGTCCTGTCGCCCGTGCTGCTGCTCGGCGCCGACGTGCTCGGCCGGATCGTGGCCCGGCCGGCCGAACTCCAGGTCGGCATCGTCACCGCGGTCGTCGGCGGCCCGGTCTTCATTCTTCTCGTACGACGGCGGAGGACGGCCCAGCTGTGAAGACCAACCGTGCGGTGCGCGTCCCCGGCGGCCTCTCGGTCCGGCTGGACGTGCGTGCCCTCACCGTCGTCGTGCTGCTGATGCTGCTGGCGCTCGGCGCGAGCGTGCTGCTCATCGGCACCGGCGACTTCCCGATGTCCGCCTCCGACGTGCTGGCAGCCCTCGTCGGCCAGGGCGACGAGGGGCAGGAGTTCATCGTCACCGAGCTGCGGCTGCCGCGGGTCCTGGTCGGGCTGCTGGTCGGCGCCTCCCTCGGGATCGGCGGCGCGCTGTTCCAGTCCATCTCCCGCAACCCGCTGGGCAGCCCCGACATCCTGGGCCTCGGCCAGGGCGCCACGGCCGGCGCGCTCACCGTGATCGTGCTGTTCTCCGGCAGCGCCAACCAGGTGGCCCTCGGCGCGCTCGCCGGCGGCCTGCTCACCGGCACCGCCATCTACGTCCTCGCGTGGAAGCGGGGTGTGCACGGCTACCGGCTGGTGCTGGTCGGCATCGGCGTCGCGGCGGTCGTCACGGCCGTCAACGGCTATCTGCTCACCAAGTCCGACATCGTCGACGCGGCCCGCGCCGTCGTCTGGATGACCGGGTCCCTCGACGGGCGGGACTGGGACCAGGTGTGGCCGCTGCTCGCGCTGTGCGCCGTCCTCGTCCCGGTCGTCCTCGCCAACTCCCGCGCCCTGCGCATGACGGAGATGGGCGACGACGTCTCCAACGCCCTCGGCGTGCGCGTCGAGCGGCTCCGGCTGGTGCTGATGCTGTCCGCCGTGCTGCTCACCGCGTCCGCGACCGCCGCCGCCGGACCGGTCAGCTTCGTCGCGCTCACCGCGCCGCAGCTCGCCCGGCGCCTGACCCGCTCGCCGGGCCCGAACCTGGTCGCCTCGATGTGCATGGGCGCCGCCCTGCTGGTCCTCGCCGACTTCGTCTCCCAGCGGGCGTTCGGCGCCGACCAGCTGCCCGTGGGCGTGGTCACCGGCGTGCTCGGCGGTGTCTACCTGCTGTGGCTGCTGGTCACCGAGCGCAGGGCGGGCCGGATATGAGCGGCGCCGACCCCACGAACACCCGAAGGAGCACCGTGAACCGCCTGTCCGCCGAGAACGTCACCCTGGCCTACGACCAGCGGGTCATCGCCGAACAGCTGTCGGTGGAGATTCCGGACCACTCCTTCACCGTCGTCGTCGGCCCCAACGCCTGCGGCAAGTCCACCCTGCTGCGCGCCCTGTCCCGCATGCTCAGGCCCACCGAGGGCCGGGTGCTGCTCGACGGGCAGGCGATCCACGCCATGCCCGCCAAGAAGGTCGCCCGCACCCTCGGCCTGCTGCCCCAGTCGTCCATCGCGCCCGACGGCATCACCGTCGGCGACCTGGTCGCGCGCGGCCGCTACCCGCACCAGAGCCTGCTGCGCCAGTGGTCCGCCGAGGACGAGCGGGTCGTCCGGGAGTCCATGGCCCGCACCGGCGTCGCCGACCTCGCGGACCGCTACGTCGACGAGCTGTCCGGAGGACAGCGGCAGCGGGTGTGGATCGCCATGGCGCTGGCCCAGGAGACGCCGTTGCTGCTGCTCGACGAGCCGACCACCTACCTGGACATCCAGCACCAGATCGACGTGCTCGACCTGTGCGCCGACCTGCACGAGGAGCAGGGCCGCACCCTCGTCGCCGTCCTGCACGACCTCAACCACGCCGCCCGGTACGCCACCCACCTGATCGCCCTGCGGGCCGGCCGGGTCATCGCCCAGGGCGCCCCGAAGGACATCGTCACCGCCGAGCTGGTGGAGGAGGTGTTCGGGCTGCGCTGCCAGGTCATCGACGACCCCGAGACGGGCACCCCGCTGGTGGTTCCGGCGGCCCGCGCGTCCCGGGCGGGGGCCGCGAAGGGGTGAGGCGGGCGCGACCGGGGACGCCGTGCGCCACGCCGAGGAGGCGCGCGCCGCGCTCTCCGTGCCGCCCGACTGTCCCGCCGAGCCGGCGCTCGCCGAGCTGTGCGCCGCCGTGGTGCGCCGGGCCGGCCGGCCTGCCGGGCCGCTCCCGTACGCCTCGCGCACCCGGGTGACTCCCGTCACAGGAGCTTCCTGAGCCGGAACAGGTCGCGCAGCCCCGCCTCCAGCCGCACCCGGCCCGACCCCCAGGCACGGGCGAAGTGCAGCTTCCCGTCCACCAGGGCCACCAGGTCGTCGCCCGTCATGGCGAGCCGTATCTGCGCCTTCTCGCGCGGCGGCCCGGGGAAGGTGTCCCGCACCGCGATCCGGCCGCCGGTGAGCCGGCCCGCGAAGGTCACGTCCAGGTCCGTGACGTGGCAGCTGACCGACCGCTCCATCGACGCCGCCGCGCGGACGTCGCCCTCGGCGTTCCCCATGCTGTCCGCAAGCTTGTCGAGTGCCGCACGGCACTCCTCGATCGTGGCCATCGCGCACGACGGTACCCCAGCCGTTCGAGGTAGCGTCGGGGCATGAACGACGCAGTGCCGCAGGCGGCGGACGCGGGACCGGACGCCGGGGACCCGCAGGAGGGGCCGGGGGCGTCCGGGGCGCCGCAGCCGCCGTACGACGACGGACCCGCCGGGCCCGCCCCCCTGGGCGTGCCGCGCACCCCCACCGGGAACGCCGAGGTCGACGCCCACGTGGAGCGGCTGGCCGACGCCGACCGCCTCACCACCGACGGCCACCTCGAGGTGTACGAGGATGTACACCGGGGGCTGCGCGACGCGCTCACCGCGCTCGACGCCCGCCCGGGTCCCTCGCCCGCCGCCCCGCACCGGGGTCCGTCGGGGCGCCCGTCCCAGTCGGCACACGGACACAGGAGCTGAACCGAACGTGGCAGGAGTCGCACGCCGCCGTCTCGACGCGGAGCTGGTCCGCCGCAAGCTGGCGCGCTCGCGCGAGCACGCCAGCCAGCTGATCGCCGCCGGGCGGGTCAGCGTGGGCAGGACGGTGGCGACCAAGCCCGCCACCCAGGTGGAGACCGCGGCCGCGATCGTGGTCGCCGAGGACGCCGGTGACCCCGACTACGTCTCTCGCGGCGGTCACAAACTGGCCGGGGCACTGGACGCCTTCGTGCCGCGGGGGCTGGTCGTGAAGGGACGGAGGGCCCTCGACGCGGGCGCCTCCACCGGCGGTTTCACCGACGTGCTGCTGCGGGCGGGGGCCGCGCACGTGGTCGCGGTGGACGTCGGATACGGACAACTCGCCTGGTCTCTCCGGCAGGATGAACGCGTCACGGTCAAGGACCGTACGAACGTGCGGGAGTTGACGCTCGAGGTCATCGATGGGGAGCCAGTGGATCTTGTCGTGGGGGACCTGTCGTTCATCCCGCTCGGACTGGTGCTGCCCGCTCTGAAGCGGTGCGTGACGCCGGACGCCGATCTGGTGATGATGGTGAAACCGCAGTTCGAGGTGGGCAAGGAGCGGCTGGGCAGCGGCGGTGTCGTGCGCAGCCCGCAACTGCGCGCGGAGGCGGTCCGGGAGGTGGCCGCCAGGGCCTGGGAGCTGGGGCTCGGGGCGAAGGGCGTGACGGCCAGTCCGCTGCCCGGACCCTCCGGGAACGTCGAATACTTCCTGTGGCTGCGGGCCGGGGCACCGGAACTGGACCCGGCCGACGTTGACCGTGCTGTGGCGGAGGGGCCGCGTTGACACAGAACCGTGCTCGTACTGTTTTCCTGCTGGCCCACACCGGGCGGGCCGCGGCCATCCGCAGCGCCGAGCTCGTGGTCAGGGGCCTGCTGCGCTCGGGACTCGGGGTGCGGGTCCTGGAGGAGGAGGCCCGCGACCTGCCGCTCCCGGACGACGTGGAGACGGTCAAGGAGGCCACCCCGCAGTGCCTGGACGACTGCGAGCTGCTGATCGTCCTCGGCGGTGACGGCACACTGCTGCGCGGCGCCGAGTTCGCCCGCGCGTCCGGGGTGCCGATGCTGGGCGTCAACCTCGGCCGTGTGGGCTTCCTCGCCGAGGCCGAGCGGGACGACCTGGAGAAGGTCGTCGACCGGGTGGTGAGCCGGGCGTACGAGGTCGAGGAGCGGATGACCGTCGACGTCGTGGTGCACCGCAACGGCGACATCGTGCACACCGACTGGGCGCTGAACGAGGCGGCCGTGCAGAAGGTGTCCGCCGAGCGGATGCTGGAGGTCGTCCTGGAGATCGACGGGCGGCCGGTGACCGGTTTCGGCTGTGACGGCATCGTGTGCGCCACGCCCACCGGGTCCACCGCGTACGCGTTCTCCGCGGGCGGGCCCGTGGTGTGGCCGGAGGTCGAGGCGCTGCTGATGGTGCCGATCAGCGCGCACGCGCTGTTCGCCAAACCGCTGGTGACCTCGCCGGACTCGGTGCTGGCGGTGGAGGTGCTGCCGCACGTCCCGCCGGGCGTGCTGTGGTGCGACGGGCGCCGCACGGTCGAGCTGCCGGCCGGGGCACGCGTGGAGGTGCGGCGGGGAGCCGTGCCGGTACGGCTGGCCCGGCTGCACCACGCCTCCTTCACCGACCGCCTGGTGGCGAAGTTCGCCCTCCCGGTGTCGGGGTGGCGGGGGGCGCCGCAGTAGGGCCCGCGGCGCCGCGCCACGTCCCCGCGTGTGCGGGGAGTACCGTATCCGGACGTCGTCGGGAACGGCGACGGCCGGACCGTCCCCGCGAGGGCGGGAACACCCGTTCAACGAGTGATGTCCCGGCATGCCGCGGTCCGCCACAGCGTCCGCGGGGCGGGGTGGCGTCGCACAACACCTGTGAGACCTCGTATGGTCTGGAGGGTGTTGGAGGAGATGCGGATACGGTCGCTCGGTGTCATCGACGACGCCGTCGTCGAGCTGTCGCCCGGCTTCACCGCCGTGACCGGCGAGACCGGCGCGGGCAAGACCATGGTGGTCACGAGCCTGGGCCTGCTGCTCGGCGGGCGCGCGGACGCGGCGCTGGTGCGGATCGGCGCGCGCAACGCCGTGGTCGAGGGGCGGATCGCCGTGCCCGAGGGTTCGCCGGCCGTCGTGCGCGCCGAGGAGGCCGGGGCCGAGCTCGACGAGGGGACGCTGCTGGTCAGCCGTACCGTCTCGGCCGAGGGGCGGTCGCGGGCGCACCTGGGCGGGCGCAGTGTGCCCGTGGGGCTGCTGGCGGAGCTCGCCGACGACCTGGTGGCCGTGCACGGGCAGAGCGACCAGCAGGGTCTGCTGAAGCTGTCCCGGCAGCGGCAGGCGCTCGACCGGTACGCCGGGTACGCGGTCGCCGTGCCGCTCGGCGCGTACGCGGAGGCGTACAAGCGGCTGCGGGCGGTCACCGCGGAGCTGGAGGAGATCACCACCCGTGCGCGGGAGCGGGCCCAGGAGGCCGACATGCTGCGCTTCGGGCTGGAGGAGATCGCCGCGGTCGAGCCGCGTGCGGGCGAGGACACGGAGCTGGCGGAGGAGGCGGAGCGGCTCGGGCACGCCGAGGCGCTGAGGTCGGCCGCCGCGGTCGCGCACGCCGCGCTGGCGGGCAACCCGGAGGACCCGGAGGGCGTGGACGCCGGGACGCTCGTCGCGGGCGCCCAGCGGGCCCTGGACGCCGTGCGGGGGCACGACCCGGCGCTGGCCGCGCTGACCGACCGGATCGGGGAGATCGGCATCCTGCTGCGTGACGTCGCGGGCGAGTTGGCCGGTTACGCCGACGACCTGGACGCGGACCCGCTGCGGCTGGCGGCGGTCGAGGAGCGCCGGGCGGCGCTGAACGGGCTGACCCGCAAGTACGGCGAGGACGTCGCCGAGGTGCTGGCGTGGGCGGAGCGGAGCGCCGCGCGCCTCACGGAGCTGGAGGGCGACGACGAGCGGATCGGCGAGCTGACCGCCGAGCGTGACGCGCTCCGCGCCGAACTGGGTGCGCTGGCCCAGGAGTTGTCGGAGGCGCGGGCGGAGGCCGCGGAGCGGTTCGCGGCGGCCGTGACGGAGGAGCTGGCGTCGCTCGCCATGCCGCACGCGCGCGTGTCGTTCGACATCCGGCAGACCGAGGACCCCGACGGTGTCGAGGTGAACGGGCGCACGGTGGCGTACGGGCCGTCGGGTGTGGACGAGGTCGAGCTGCTGCTGGCTCCGCACCCCGGGGCGCCGCCCCGCCCGATCGCCAAGGGCGCCTCGGGCGGTGAGCTGTCGCGCGTGATGCTGGCCGTGGAGGTCGTGTTCGCCGGGACCGACCCGGTGCCGACGTACCTGTTCGACGAGGTGGACGCCGGCGTCGGCGGCAAGGCGGCGGTGGAGATCGGACGGCGTCTCGCCCGTCTGGCGAAGAAGGCGCAGGTCGTGGTCGTCACGCACCTGCCGCAGGTGGCCGCGTTCGCCGACCGGCAGCTGCTGGTGGAGAAGACCAGCGACGGCTCGGTCACCCGGTCCGGCGTGAAGGTGCTGGAGGGCGAGGACCGCGTACGGGAGTTGTCGCGGATGCTGGCCGGCCAGGAGGACTCCGAGACGGCGCGGGCGCACGCGGAGGAGCTGCTGGCGGCGGCGCGGGTGGACGTCTGACCCTGCCGGAAGAGGATCTTCCGTCGTCCGTACGGGTGATGTGCCGTCAGGTGTGGACCCCGGCGTACGCCGGCGCGTTTCCCGGAACTGCCGGGCGTGCTGGCATGCTTGACGGTGTACGCGGAGGAAGCCGCGCGGCCCACCCCTCCGCGGGATCCTTCGGTACGTTCGTCGTGACCGCCCGACCCGAACCAGGAGCCCGGCCACGTGACCCCCGTGAGCAGCCACGCACCGCACGGTCAGTCGCCGCTGCGCACCGTGCAGGTGCTGGGCGGCGGCAACGCCGCGAGCGGCGCGCACGTGCGCTCGCTGGCCGCGGGACTCGTGGCGAGGGGCGTGCGGGTCACGGTGTGCGCCCCCGAGGAGGCCGACCGCGCCTACGACTTCACCGGGGCCGGGGCGGAGCACGTCCACGTGCCGCGCAGCAGCGACCCGGGGTCGGTGGCCGCGCTGCGCGCCGTCTGCTCGGACGCGGACCTGGTGCACGCGCACGGTCTGCACGCCTCGTTCCGCGCGTCCCTGGCGCTCGGCGGGCGCGGCACCCCGTTCGTCGTCACCTGGCACGACCGGACGCACGCCGAAGGCCCCCGCGCGCACTTCCTGCGCGTGCTGGAGCGGCGGGTCGTGCGGGCGGCCGGTGTGGTGCTGGGGACGACCTCCGCGCTGGTGGACCGGGCGCGCCGCAGCGGGGCGCGTGACGCCCGGCTGGCCCCGGTCTCCCTGCCCGGGCCCCGCAGCGTGCCGGCGCCGGGGGAGACCGAGCGGCGCACGCCCAAGGTGCGCGCCGAACTCGGCGCCGTGGACCGCCCGTTGATCGTGGCCGTCGGTTCCCTGGAGCGGCACCGGGGCCACGACGTCCTGCTGGACGCCACGCACGCCTGGCAGCGCCTCGACCCGGTGCCGTTGGTGGTGATCGCGGGGGAGGGGCCGCTGCACGGCGAACTGCGCCGTGCCGTCGAGACCCAGGACCTCCCGGTGCGGCTGCTCGGCCGCCGTGAGGACGCCTCCGACCTGCTGGCCGCGGCCGACGTGGCCGTGCTGCCGAGCCGCAGGGAGGAGGGGCGCTCCCTGTTCGCCCAGGAGGCGCTCCACGCGCGCGTGCCGCTCGTCGCGACCCGGGTGGGCGGCATCCCCGAACTCGTCGGCGACGCGGCGGAACTCGTGCCGCACGGCAACGCGCGGGCACTCGCCGACGCCGTGATCCGGCTGCTGACGGACCCGGAGCACCGGGAGTCGCTCGTGCGGCGGGGGGTACGGCAGGCCGCGACCTGGCCGACCGAGGACCAGACGGTCGCCCAGGTCCTCAGCGTCTACGACGAGCTGACCCGGCTCCGGCCACTGATCTGAACCCCCTGCGGGTCCCGCTCGCCGGTCAGGGCACGTGCCGCCGTGCCCGCAGGGCCAGGCTCAGCGTCAGCACCGTCCCGGGATCGTCGAGGTCGGTGCCCAGCAACTCCCCGATGCGGGCGAGCCGGTTGTAGAGCGTCTGCCGGTTCAGATGCAGCTCCCGCGCGGTCTCCGCCTTGCGCCCGGCGTGCGCCAGGTACGTCTCCAGGGTGGGCAGCAGCGCGGGCCGGGAGCGCCGGTCGTGGTCCAGCACCGGGCCGATCGCCCGGTCCACGAAGTCCGCCAGGTCCGGATGGTCGCGCAGCCGCCACAGCAGCAGGTCGATGTCCAGCCGCCGGGCGTCGTACCAGGGGCGCTCGGGCAGCCCCCGCGCCGCCGTGGCCGTCTCCACCGCGTGCCGCAGCCCCGCCGGCACCGCCGCCCAGTCGCCGGCCGGCCCGACCACCACCACGGGCGGCCGGCCGCCCGGCCGCAGCATCCCCGCGCGCTCCACCCCGGCGCGCAGCGCGGCCGCCACCCGGTCCGCGACGGACGGCCGGTCCGTGTCCGCGCGCAGCGCGAGCAGCAGCGGCACCCGCCCCTCGACCGGCCGCACACCGAGCAGCACCGGCACGCCGAGCGAGGACAGCTCCTCGCCCACCGCGCGGGCCAGCACCGCCCAGCCGCCGCCCTGCGGGGACAGCGTGTCGCCGAGCCGCATGACCACCGGCAGCAGCGGCCCCCGGCCCGGCTTGAAGCCCAGCACCCGGGCCTGGGCGGGCGCGTCCTGGGCGCTGATCCGGCCCTCGGCGAGGTCGGTGAGGAAGTCGCCGCGGCCACGCGCCGCCAGCTCCTCCTCCTGGCGGGCCTGCATCAGCACCACGGCGAGGATGCCCGCGGCCCGCTCCGCGGCCGTCCGGTGCACCGGCTCCGGCGCGCAGCGCACCGGCAGCAGCACCAGCCGCGCCCGGACGCCGCCGCTGCCGGGCCCCCCGCCGGGCACGTCCACCAGGACCGTGCCGGCCGGCGGATCGTCCCGCCGACGGTCGCGCAGCCCCTCCCACACCTGGAGCGGGTCCGCGCCCTCGGGTCCCTCCCCGGCCGCGTACAGCAACTGGCCGTCGGTGGTCTCCAGGAACACGGGGTTTTTGGTGAACCCGGCGAGGATCTCCAGGACCTGCGGCACACCCCCGCCGGCGAGCAGCGCCTCGGTGCAGTGCCGGTGCACCTCCTCCGCGCGCTGGAGCAGCGCGTAGTGCCCGTTGACGATCTCGGTGTGGATCTCCTCGGTGACCGTGACGAACGGCACCTCACGATGGAGCTGGACCAGCGGCAGCCCGGCGGAGCGGGCCGCGTCGACCAGGGCGGCGGGCAGCCGGGGGAAGCGCGGGCCGAGCTCGACCACCAGGGCCGCGATGCCCCGGTCGGCCAGCGTGCGCACGAACGCCCGCTGGTCGGCCGGGCGGGCGCCGAGTCCGTAGCCGGTGGTGAGCAGCAGTTCGCCGCCCTTGAGCAGGGAGGCGATGTGGGGCACCTCGCCCGCGTGCACCCAGCGCACCGTGCGCCCCAGCCGCTCGGCGCCGGCGAGGACCTCGGGGAGGCCGCCGCGCAGTCCGGGCAGTTCCAGGGCGCGCTGCACGGTGATGCCCGTGGGCGGGGGTGTGCCGGCGGTGCTCATGCAGCGGACGCTACCCGCAGGCGTGTCCCCGTCACACGTCCGGCCCGCGCCGCCCCCGGACCGGCCGGGGGCGGCGCGGTGCCGTCAGCCTCCGTACGCCCCCGACGCCGTCAGGCGCAGGGCCGTGTCGATGAGCGGGACGTGGCTGAACGCCTGCGGGAAGTTGCCCACCTGGCGCTGCAGGCGCGGGTCCCACTCCTCCGCCAGCAGACCGAGGTCGTTGCGCAGCGACAGCAGCTTCTCGAACAGCTTCCGCGCCTCGTCCACGCGCCCGATCATGGCCAGGTCGTCGGCCATCCAGAACGAGCAGGCGAGGAACGCCCCCTCGTCGCCGGGCAGGCCGTCGACGCCCTCGTCCTTGCCCTCGGTCGGGTAGCGCAGGATGAAGCCGTCGGAGGTGGACAGCTCGCGCTGGATCGCCTCGACGGTGCCGATCACCCGCTTGTCGTCCGGCGGCAGGAAGCCCACCTGGGGGATCAGCAGCAGGGCCGCGTCCAGCTCCTGGGAGCCGTACGACTGGGTGAAGGTGTTGCGCTCCTCGTCGTAGCCCTTCTCGCACACGTCCCGGTGGATGTCGTCGCGCAGCCGCTTCCACTCCTCCAGCGGGCCGTGGGCGTCGCCGGACTCGATGAGCTTGATGGTGCGGTCGACGGCCACCCAGGCCATCACCTTGGAGTGCACGAAGTGGCGGCGCGGGCCGCGCACCTCCCAGATGCCCTCGTCCGGCTCCTGCCAGTGCTTCTCCAGGTACTGGATCAGCTTGAGCTGGAGCAGCGAGGCGTAGTCGTTGCGCGCGAGGCCGGTCATGTGGGCCAGGTGCAGGGCCTCGGTGACCTCGCCGTACACGTCGAGCTGGAGCTGGTGGGCCGCGCCGTTGCCCACCCGGACCGGGGCGGAGTTCTCGTAGCCGGGCAACCAGTCCAGCTCCGCCTCGCCGAGCTCGCGTTCGCCGGCGATGCCGTACATGATCTGCAGGTTCTCCGGGTCGCCCGCCACCGCGCGCAGCAGCCACTCGCGCCAGGCACGGGCCTCCTCGCGGTAGCCGGTGCGCAGCAGCGAGGAGAGGGTGATCGCCGCGTCCCGCAGCCAGGTGTAGCGGTAGTCCCAGTTGCGGACGCCGCCGATGTCCTCGGGCAGGGAGGTGGTGGGCGCGGCGACGATGCCGCCGGTCGGGGCGTAGGTGAGGGCCTTCAGCGTGATCAGGGAGCGGATCACGGCCTCGCGGTAGGGGCCGTGGTACGTACAGTGCTCGACCCACTCGCTCCAGAAGTCCTCGGTGGCGTCGAGGGCCTGCTCGGGCTCGGGCAGCGCCGGGGGCTGCTTGTGCGACGGCTCCCAGGAGAGGGTGAACGCCACCCGGTCGCCGGGCGCGACGGTGAAGTCCGAGTACGTGGTCAGGTCCTCGCCGTAGGTCTCGACGCCGGTGTCGAACCACACGGAGTCGGGGCCGGCCACGGCGACCGTGCGGCCCTCGTGCCGGCGCACCCACGGCACCACCCGGCCGTAGGCGAAGCGCATGCGCAGCGCCGAGCGCATGGGGACCCGGCCCGAGACGCCTTCCACGATGCGGATGAGCTGGGGGGCGCCGTCGCGCGGGGGCATGAAATCCGTCACGCGGACCGTGCCGCGGGGGGTGTCCCACTCGGATTCCAGGATCAGGGAGTCGCCCCGGTAACGGCGCCGGGTCGCCGTGGGCGGCTCCGCGTCCGGGTGCGCGGGGCCCAGCCGCCAGAAGCCGTGTTCCTCGGTTCCCAGCAGCCCGGCGAAGATGGCGTGCGAGTCGAAGCGCGGCAGGCACAGCCAGTCGACCGTGCCGTCCCGGCAGACCAGCGCCGCGGTCTGCATGTCTCCGATGAGTGCGTAGTCTTCGATGCGCCCGGCCACGTGCATCTCCAGTCGAACGGCCACGTCACCCCGCGAGGGGGCTGTCGCTAGTGCGGTCAAGGGGGGTCTTGCAAAATGTCGTTGAGCTGTGAAGCAAAGCAGTCGCTCAGCCGTTCACGCAAAGCGCCGATCTCTGCTCAACGAACTGACGAGCCCACGTTGTTCCGGGACTTACGGGCGGGGGTGGTGCCGTTCGGCCGGCCGGGCTCGGCAGCGAATGTCCGAGCAGGATACGACGCACGTAGATGATCTGTGTGCCGCTCGCGGCAACGCGACCCCGCCGAACGAGTGAGCCTCGAGTGAGGGTCCTGTGTGTGGTACATGCTGCGTGGCCCCCCGTGCGCGGAACGTGGCCGTGAGCCGTTCCCCCGCGGCGCTGATACGCTGGTAGCCCGTGGACCGGTGGGCGAGAAACCCCGGAACCGCACCCACAGACCGCGACCACGGGAGCCCCCTCTTGGCCATGCCGCCCGCTGCTTTCCGAAACAGCACAGCTTCGACGACCAAGCACATCTTCGTCACCGGGGGTGTCGCCTCCTCTCTCGGCAAGGGGCTGACCGCCTCCAGCCTCGGCATGCTGCTCAAGGCCCGCGGTCTGCGCGTCGTGATGCAGAAGCTCGACCCGTACCTCAACGTCGACCCGGGCACGATGAACCCCTTCCAGCACGGTGAGGTGTTCGTCACCAACGACGGCGCCGAGACCGACCTGGACATCGGCCACTACGAGCGCTTCCTCGACCGTGACCTCGACGGCTCCGCCAACGTCACCACGGGTCAGGTCTACTCCACGGTGATCGCCAAGGAGCGGCGCGGCGAGTACCTGGGGGACACCGTCCAGGTCATCCCGCACATCACCAACGAGATCAAGCACCGCATCCGGCGCATGGCGACCGACGAGGTCGACGTCGTGATCACGGAGGTCGGCGGCACGGTCGGCGACATCGAGTCGCTCCCGTTCCTGGAGACGGTCCGCCAGGTGCGGCACGAGGTCGGCCGCGACAACGTGTTCGTGGTCCACATCTCTCTCCTCCCCTACATCGGCCCCTCCGGTGAGCTGAAGACCAAGCCGACCCAGCACTCGGTGGCGGCACTGCGCAACATCGGCATCCAGCCCGACGCGATCGTGCTGCGCTGCGACCGCGAGGTGCCCACCGCCATCAAGCGGAAGATCTCGCTGATGTGCGACGTCGACGAGGCCGCCGTGGTCGCCTGCCCCGACGCCCGCTCGATCTACGACATCCCGAAGACCGTGCACGGCGAGGGCCTGGACGCCTACGTGGTCCGCAAGCTGGACCTGCCCTTCCGCGACGTCGACTGGACCACCTGGGACGACCTGCTGGACCGGGTGCACAACCCCGACCACGAGATCACCCTGGCCCTGGTCGGCAAGTACATCGACCTGCCGGACGCCTACCTGTCGGTCACCGAGGCGCTGCGCGCCGGCGGTTTCGCCAACAAGGCCCGCGTCAAGATCAAGTGGGTCACGTCCGACGACTGCAAGACCCCGGCGGGCGCCCAGGCGCAGCTCGCCGACGTCGACGGCATCTGCATCCCCGGCGGTTTCGGCGACCGCGGCGTGCTCGGCAAGGTCGGCGCGATCAAGTACGCCCGCGAGAACCGGATCCCGCTGCTGGGCCTGTGCCTCGGCCTGCAGTGCATCGTGATCGAGGCCGCGCGGAACCTGGCGGACATCTCCGACGCCAACTCCACCGAGTTCGACCCGGCCACCGCCCACCCGGTGATCTCCACCATGGCGGAGCAGCTCGACATCGTCGCCGGCGAGGGCGACATGGGCGGCACCATGCGGCTCGGCATGTACCCGGCCAAGCTGGCCGAGGGGTCCATCGTCCGCGAGGTCTACGACGGCAAGGAGTACGTCGAGGAGCGCCACCGGCACCGCTACGAGGTGAACAACGCCTACCGCGCGGAGCTGGAGAAGAAGGCGGGCCTGGTGTTCTCCGGCACCTCGCCCGACGGCAAGCTCGTCGAGTACGTCGAGTACCCGCGTGACGTCCACCCCTACCTGGTCGCCACCCAGGCGCACCCGGAGCTGCGGTCGCGTCCGACCCGTCCGCACCCGCTCTTCGCGGGGCTGGTGAAGGCCGCGGTCGAGCGGAAGATCTCGAAGTAGCACGCCCGGTTGTACGGTTGCCGGGGTGCGGACCTTCGACGGCTCGCTCCCCGGCCGCGTCGTGGCGGGCAGGCCGGGTACCACCGCTTCGGTTCGGAAGGACAGGCATGACGATCAAGGACACCGCGGAGGAGTGGGAGATCCGCGGGACGCGGACTCCCTTCGTGGGCAAGAAGACCTCCGTGCGCACCGACGAGGTCGTCATGCCGGGGGGCGCCGTGGTCAGCCGCGACTACCAGGTCCACCCGGGGTCCGTGGCCGTCCTCGCCCTCGACGACGCGGACCGGGCCGTGGTGCTGCGCCAGTACCGGCACCCGGTGCGCCAGAAGCTGTGGGAGATCCCGGCCGGCCTGCTCGACGTCCCCGGTGAGAACCCGCTGCACGCCGCCCAGCGCGAGCTGTACGAGGAGGCGCACGTCAAGGCGGAGGACTGGCGGGTGCTGTCCGACGTCTACACCACGCCCGGCGGCTGCGACGAGGCCGTGCGGATCTTCCTGGCCCGGGGGCTGTCCGAGGTCGAGGGCGACCGCTTCACGGTGGAGGACGAGGAGGCCGACATGGAGCTGTCCCGGGTCCCCGTCGACGAGCTGGTGCGCGGGGTGCTCGCCGGTGACCTGCACAACAACTGCCTGGTGGTGGGCGTGCTGTCGCTGGTCGCCGCCCGCTCCGGCGACGGCCTGGACGCGCTGCGCCCGGCGGAGGCGCCGTGGCCGGCCCGGCCGTTCGAGGCGTGAGCCGGCGGCCGAAGCCGCCCGGGACGTGAAGCCCTCCGGCGTACGGGGCGCCCATCAGGGGCGTGAATCCTACGATCTGTTGATCCGATCGAGGGAGTCCCGCCCACCGCGCCGCGCTCCTCATGGAACGTCGCAGAGCGTGAACTAGGCTCTGGAAGACGCCCGTACCGGAGATCCGGCGGGCCGGCGCGTGCGGTGGGACGGGAGTGTGGCCCGTGACGGATCAGGCAGTGGACCCGAACGGTGTGCGGCTCCCTCGGGACGCCCATCCGGAAGGTCGATTCCTGGGCCGTACCAGGGAGTTGAAGGAACTGCGCGCCGACATCGAGCGCGCCGGGCTCGACACCCTCTCCGGCCGCAAGGCCCCCCGCGCCCGTGTGCTGCTCATCGCGGGACGGCCCGGGACCGGCCGGTCGGCGCTCGCCGAGGAACTCGTCCACCAGGTCGCCGGCGCCTACCCCGACGGGGTGCTGCGCACCCGGCTGAGCGAGCCCGACGGCACGCCCGTGCCCGTCGGGTCCGCCGCCCGCGACCTGCTCGACGCGCTCGGCGAACCCGCCCCCGCCGGCGCCCCCGAGGACGAACTCGGCGAGGCGCTGCGCACCGCCCTCGCCGAGCGCCGCGCGGTGCTCCTGCTCGACGACGCCGCCGACGCCGAGCAGGTCGACGCCCTGCTCCCGGACAACCCCGACTGCCTGGCCGTCACCGTCTCCTCCGGCCCGCTCACCGGCATCGCCGACGTCCGCCCCTGCACCCTCGGCGGCCTCGACACCAAGTCCGGGGTGGAACTGCTGTCCCGGTTCACCGGATCCGTGCGCATCACCGTCGACCCCCGGGCCGCCGAGCGCCTCGCCGAGCAGTGCCAGGGCCAGCCGGCCGCGCTGGTGCTGGCCGGCGGATGGCTCGCCGCACGCCCCAAGGCCGCCGTCGCCGACCTCGCCAAGCAGCTGCACACGGACGCCGGCGCCGAACCCGTGACCGCCCGGCTGCTGCGGCTGGTGCACGACGCGCTGCCGCAGACCGCCGCCCGCACCCTGCGCCTGCTCGCCCTCGCCCCGGCCGGACTCGTCGACCCGCACACCGCCGCCGCGCTCACCGGATGCTCGGTGGAGGCCGCGCACACCGCCCTCGACGACTTCGCCGCCCACGGCCTGCTGCACTCGGTGGGCTCCGCCCTGCCGCAGTACCGGGTGCCGGGCTGCCTCCACCGCGAGCTGCGCCGGCTCGCCGAGGACCACGAGCGGCCCGCCGAGCTCCGGCTCGCCCGCGCCCGCATGCTGGAGCGGACCGTGCGGCTGCTCCAGTCCTGCCGTGCGATCACCGAGACCGACAGCCCCGAGGCCCGCGCGAAACTCCTCGCCCTGCCGCGCCCCCTGCGCTTCCCCACGCCCCGCGCCGCCGCCGACTGGCTGCGCCTGCGCCGGCCCGCCCTGCTGGCCGCCGCCCGGCTCGCGGTCGCCGACGGGGAGCTGGACACCCTGGCCCGGCGGCTCATGTCCCAGCTGGTGCGGGCCATGGTCGCCCACGTCGGCACCCGCGCCGCCGCGAGCGACCTCTACGACATCCACCACCTCGTCCTCGGCGTCGCCGAGCGCCGGAACCTGCCCCGCGAGCGGGCCGCCGCCCTGCTCAACCTCGGCGACCTCGACGCCCGCACCGGCCGCACAGCGAAGGCGCTGGCGCGTTACCGGGCCGCGCTGGACGCCGGACGCGAGGCGAACGACCCGTACGCCACCGGCCGGGCGATGGAATCCGTGGGCGGCGCGTACCTGGAGCTGGGGGACTACGACCGGGCGGCGGACTGGTTCGGCCGCGCCCTGGCCGAGCGGCTGGCCCGCGACGAGCGCTCCGAGGCGGCCCGGCTCTACGGCCGCATCGGCGCCGCCCACACCTACGCGGGCCGCTACGGCGAGGCGCTGCGCAACTGGCGCGCGGCCGTCGCCGGGCACCGGCGGGAGGGCGACGTGGCCGCGCAGGCGCGGGCACTGAGCGAACTGGGGCGGGTGCAGGAGTACGCGGGGCGGCCGGAGGAGTCGCTGCGCACCTGCCGGGAGGCCGTGGAGTGGGCGTGCCGGGCCGAGGACACCCGGCTGCAGGCCGCGCTGCACCTGCGACTGGCCGACTCCTTCGCGCGTCTCGGCGACCCCGCGTCCGCCGCGCTGCACCGGAGCACGGCCGAGCGCATGCTGGCCGAGGAGGCCACGGAGGACGACTCCGAACCGGAACACGGAGCTAACGCCTGCGAAATCCGCAGCACTTCCACTGAAGATTGATGCAATGGAAGGCTAGACAGCGGGAACACCTTCATTAGACTGGCTCTGCCGCACCATCTCCTGCGGTCTCTCCCGGTGTGCCCGTGTGTGCCCGGGTATGTGTAGTGACATCCCCATACCCTCTGAGCCAAGGACCGTGATCCACGTGAAGGTCGGCATCCCCCGCGAGGTCAAGAACAACGAGTTCCGGGTGGCCATCACCCCCGCCGGTGTGCACGAGCTCGTGCGCCACGGCCACCAGGTCGTCATCGAGCGCGGCGCCGGCGCCGGCTCCTCGATCCCGGACGGCGAGTACATCGCCGCGGGCGGCCGGATCCTGGACACCGCCGACGAGGTCTGGGCCGCCGCCGACCTGCTGCTCAAGGTCAAGGAGCCGGTCGCGGAGGAGTACCACCGCCTGCGCAAGGACCAGACCCTCTTCACCTACCTCCACCTGGCCGCGTCCAAGGAGTGCACGGACGCCCTGCTGGGGTCCGGCACCACCGCCATCGCCTACGAGACCGTCGAGCTGCCCGGCCGCGCGCTGCCGCTGCTCGCCCCGATGTCCGAGGTCGCGGGCCGGCTCTCCACCCAGGTCGGCGCCTACCACCTCATGCGCGCCCACGGCGGCCGCGGCGTGCTGCCCGGCGGCGTCCCCGGTGTGCTGGCCGGCCGCGCGGTCGTCATCGGCGCCGGCGTCTCCGGCTGGAACGCCACGCAGATAGCCGTCGGCATGGGTTTCCACGTGACCCTGCTCGACAAGGACATCAACAAGCTCAAGGAGGCCGACAAGGTCTTCGGCACGCGCGTCCAGACCGTCGTCTCCAACGCCTTCGAGCTGGAGAAGGCCTGCCTGGAGGCCGACCTCGTGATCGGCGCCGTGCTGGTCCCCGGCGCCAAGGCGCCGAAGCTGGTCACCAACGAGCTGGTCTCCCGGATGAAGGCCGGAAGTGTCCTTGTCGACATCGCGATCGACCAGGGCGGCTGCTTCGAGGACTCGCGCCCGACCACGCACGCCGAACCGACCTTCACGGTCCACGAGTCGGTCTTCTACTGCGTCGCCAACATGCCCGGTGCGGTGCCCAACACCTCGACCTACGCGCTCACCAACGCCACGCTGCCGTACATCGTCGAACTCGCCGACCGCGGCTGGGTGGAGGCGCTGCGCCGGGACCCGGCGCTCGCCAAGGGCCTCAACACCCATGACGGCAAGGTCGTTTACAAGGAGGTCGCCGAGGCGCACGGGCTGGAGCACGTGGAACTCGCCTCGCTGCTCGGTTGATCCGCACAGGGCGGTAAGTCGACCAAGTCACGGATCCGCAAAGGCGATACGTCAACTCGGGACGTCAACGCCTCGCACCAGGCCGGACCTTGCGCGCCAAGGTCCGGCCGGATGTGTGTATGGTCACGTCCTGGTTCGAGGGCAACTCGCCTCGAACGTAACCCTTCTACCGATTCGTACACCCGTGAATCCTGCCGTGCGACGGCCGTACGCCCTTGACAGAGGGGTGTTCCAATGCCGACACATCGGGCCGGGTCCGGCGGATTGTGTTGCTGCGGACGGCCGACACGCCATAGAGTCGCCAACCGTCGGCATGGTGCCACGCTGACCTGTCTAGAAGTTTCCTGGTCACCAAGGAGGTAAGACGACTTGTGAATGAGTCGACATTTACTCCCGGGGGTGGTCAACCAGGAATGCCTGCGCCGGGCCAGGGGTCCGCGGGATTCGCTGCTGTCGGCTCCGTCGCTGTGCGCACCTTCGCAGCCCACCAGAGTCACGGAACTCCAGGAGTGACTCGCCCAGCACACCAGAGCATGGATGGCCATCACGTGAACGCCATGGCCGGCGACGGAAGTGGCGCGCCCCACAACCATTTCGCCGACTACGACGAACTGCCCGAGGGGCACTTCTACGACCCCGACGCCGAGTACGAGCCCGATCCGGAGTACGCGGCCACGCTCGCGCCCGACGCGGCACGCCAGCGCCGTGAGCGCATCGGCCCGACCGGGCGCCCGCTGCCGTACTTCCCGATCCCGGGCCCGCTGACCGACCACGGACCCGCGAAGATCATCGCGATGTGCAACCAGAAGGGCGGCGTCGGCAAGACCACGTCGACCATCAACCTGGGCGCCGCGCTCGCGGAGTACGGACGCCGGGTGCTGCTCGTCGACTTCGACCCGCAGGGCGCGCTGTCGGTCGGACTCGGCGTCAACCCGATGGAACTCGACCTCACCGTCTACAACCTGCTCATGGAGCGGGGCATGGCGGCCGACGAGGTGCTGCTGAAGACCGCGGTCCCCAACATGGACCTGCTGCCCAGCAACATCGACCTGTCGGCGGCCGAGGTCCAGCTGGTGAGCGAGGTCGCGCGCGAGTCGACGCTGCAGCGGGCGCTGAAGCCGCTGATGGACGACTACGACTACATCGTCATCGACTGCCAGCCCTCGCTGGGCCTGCTCACGGTCAACGCGCTCACCGCGGCGCACAAGGTGATCGTGCCGCTCGAGTGCGAGTTCTTCGCGCTGCGCGGTGTGGCCCTGCTGACCGAGACCATCGAGAAGGTGCAGGAGCGGCTCAACCCGGAGCTGGAGCTCGACGGCATCCTCGCCACCATGTACGACTCGCGCACGGTGCACAGCCGTGAGGTGCTCGCACGGGTGGTCGAGGCGTTCGACGACCACGTCTACCACACGGTCATCGGACGCACGGTCCGCTTCCCGGAGACCACGGTCGCCGGTGAGCCGATCACCACGTACGCGTCCAACTCCGTCGGCGCCGCCGCCTACCGTCAGCTCGCCAGGGAGGTGCTCGCCCGGTGTCACGCCGAGTGAGTCTGCCGGGGGCCGACGAACTCTTCCGTACGACAGGGGGGATGGCGCTGCAGGCGTCCACCCCCCGGCGCGCCGGGGGCGACGCCCGGGTCCCCGCTCCCGCGGGGGAGGGCGACGCGGCCGCGGCCGCCCACGAGGACGCGCCGCAGTCGGTGCCCGTGCAGGGCGGTGACGGCGAGGGCGCGGAGCACGCCGCGGCGGACGTGGAACCGGCCGGGGCCGGGGAGTCCCGCAGCCGGGGCGCCGCGGGCGCCGGACGGCGTGCGGCGGCGACGGCCGACGGTGCGGCCGCCGCGCCGCCGCGCAAGCGGGGACGGCCCGCGGCACGGAGGCCCAGCGGCCGCGAGCGGCACGACGAGAAGATCACCGTGTACGTGTCCGCGGAGGAGCTGATGGACCTGGAGCACGCCCGCCTCGTGCTGCGCGGCGAGCACGGTCTCGCCGTCGACCGCGGCCGGATCGTCCGCGAGGCGGTCGCCGTGGTCCTCGCGGACCTGGAGAGCCGCGGGGACGCCAGCATCCTCGTACGACGCCTGCGGGGACGGTAGCGGTAGCCTGCGGGGGCCATGACCTCGAACGACGCAGCCGCCCCCGCGCCCGGCGCCGGCCCGCCCCGCCGTCGGCCCCTGGGCCGCGGGGCCGCCCGCGGCCCTGCGGCGGCCGGACGGTCGTCCGCGGACGCCGGCGCCTCCACCGCTGCGGGGGCCCCCGCTCCCGGGAACGCGGTCGCGCAGCCCGAGCCGGCCGCCGGGGAGGCCGCGCCCGCCGGTGAGCGAGGGGCGTCCGACGGCACGGCCGCGGGGCACGGCGGCAGCGACACGCCGCTCACCGCGCCGCGCGCCGGGGCCGGTGAGCGGGGCACGGTCGCGCCGCTCCACGCCGACGTGCGGCCGTCCGTGACGGCGCCCGCGCCGGTCGGGTCCACGGCAGGGCGGGACGCGCCCGCCGACGACGCCGGCGTGCCGGGCGGGGCGAGCTCGCCGGGCGGCGCGTCCGAGGGGGAGGGCGACGGCGGGGACGGGCGGTTCAAGGTTCGGCTGGCGAACTTCGAGGGGCCGTTCGACCTGCTGTTGCAGTTGATCGCCAAGCACAAGCTGGACGTCACCGAGGTCGCGTTGTCCAAGGTGACGGACGAGTTCATGGCGTACATCCGGGCGCTCGGGCCGGACTGGGACCTGGACGAGACGACCGAGTTCCTGGTCGTCGCGGCCACCCTGCTGGATCTGAAGGCGGCCCGGCTGCTCCCTGCCGCCGAGGTGGAGGACGAGGCCGACCTCGCCCTGCTGGAGGCCCGCGACCTGCTGTTCGCGCGGCTGCTGCAGTACCGCGCGTACAAGCAGGTCGCGGAGATCCTCAGCCGGCGGCTGGACGACGAGGCCCGCCGTTTCCCCCGTACCGTCGGGCTGGAGCCGCACCACGCGGAGCTGCTGCCGGACGTGGTCCTCAGCATCGGTCCCGAGGGCTTCGCCGAGCTCGCCGTCAGGGCCATGCAGCCCAGGCCCGAGCCGCAGGTGTACGTCGACCACATCCACGCCCCGCTGGTCAGCGTGCAGGAGCAGGCCGGGATCGTCGTCGCGCGGCTCAAGGAGCTGGGCGAGGCCGGTTTCCGGGCGCTCGTCGAGGACACCGACGACACCCTGACCGTCGTGGCCCGCTTCCTCGCCCTGCTGGAGCTGTACCGGGAGAAGGCCGTCGCCCTCGACCAGGAGAGCGCGCTGGGCGAGCTGACCGTCCGCTGGACCGGCGGCGACGGGGACGCCGTACCCGCGGTCACCGACGAGTTCGACCGGCCGCCCGAGCAGCCCCAGGAGGAGAGGACACCGTGAGCGAGGAGACGAGCGGGGCCCCGGCCGGGGCGCGCGCGGTGGCGGAGCTCGACCTGAAGCCGGCCCTGGAGGCCGTGCTGATGGTCGTGGACGAGCCCGCGACCGAGGAGCACCTGGCGAAGATCCTGGAACGCCCCGGGCGCCAGGTCGCCGACGCGCTGGCCGAGCTGGCCGACGAGTACACCGCCCAGGGCCGCGGCTTCGAGCTGCGCCGGGTCGCGGGCGGCTGGCGTTTCTACACCCGCCCCGAGTACGCCGCCGCCGTCGAGGGCTTCGTCCTGGACGGCCGGCAGGCCCGCCTCACCCAGGCCGCGCTGGAGACCCTCGCGGTCGTCGCGTACCGGCAGCCGGTCAGCCGCAGCAGGGTCTCCGCGGTGCGCGGGGTCAACTGCGACGGCGTGATGCGCACCCTCCTGCAGCGGGGTCTGATCGCGGAGGCGGGCACGGAACCCGAAACAGGTGCGATCCTGTACACGACGACGAACTACTTCCTGGAGCGGATGGGCCTGCGCGGTCTGGACGAGCTCCCGGAGCTCGCGCCCTTCCTCCCGGAGGCGGACGCGATCGAGGCCGAGACCCGGGAAGGGGTGCCGTCGTTCGATCCGGACGCCCCGGATTCCGAGGACGCAGACGACAAGACGGAACTTTGATGCGAAGCAGCAGCGGCAGGAACAGCAGCGGAAACAACGGCGGGAGCCGTGGTGGCAACAGCGGCGGCCGCGGCGGGAGTGGCGGTGGCCGCGGTAACCACCGCGGTGCCGGCGACAACCGCGACGACCGGCAGGGCGGTCGTCCGAAAAAGCCGCGCCCGGAGGAGCGGCGCTACGACGTGGGCCCCGGCGCCTCCCAGGAGGGACCCAAGTCGGGCCGCGGGCCCGGGGCGCGCGGCGGCGCCAAGGGCGGGCCGAGGAAGCCCCTGCAGCGGGGCCGCTCGGTCCCGGCGACGTCCCGCGAGTACGAGGCACGGGCCGAGGAGCGCAACCGGGAGCGGTACGCGGGCAGGAAGGACGTCAAGCTGCCCAAGACCTTCCCGGGCGCCGAGCAGGAGGGCGAGCGGCTCCAGAAGGTGCTCGCCAGGGCGGGCTACGGCTCCCGCCGCGCCTGCGAGGAGCTGATCGACCAGGCGCGCGTCGAGGTCAACGGCGAGATCGTGCTGGAGCAGGGCAAGCGGGTCGACCCGGAGAAGGACGAGATCAAGGTCGACGGCCTGACCGTGGCGACGCAGTCGTACCAGTTCTTCTCGCTGAACAAGCCCGCCGGGGTCGTCTCCACCATGGAGGACCCGGAGGGGCGGCAGTGCCTCGGCGACTACGTCACCAACCGCGAGACCCGGCTCTTCCACGTCGGGCGGCTCGACACCGAGACCGAGGGCGTGATCCTGCTCACCAACCACGGTGAGCTGGCGCACCGGCTGACCCACCCGAAGTACGGGGTGAAGAAGACCTATCTCGCGCACATCGTCGGGCCGATCCCGCGCGACCTGGGCAAGCGGCTCAAGGACGGCATCCAGCTCGAGGACGGCTACGCCCGCGCCGACCACTTCCGGGTGGTGGAGCAGACCGGCAAGAACTACCTCGTCGAGGTGACCCTGCACGAGGGCCGCAAGCACATCGTGCGCCGCATGCTCGCGGAGGCCGGCTTCCCGGTGGACAAGCTGGTGCGCACCGCGTTCGGTCCGATCACCCTGGGCGACCAGAAGTCGGGCTGGCTGCGGCGGCTGTCGAACACCGAGGTCGGGATGCTGATGCAGGAGGTCGACCTCTAGCCGGCCTCTGAGCCGCACGGTCCGCCCTGCGAGGGCTTGTGCTTCCACGCCTCCACCCCCTTTAATAGTCACACCGACTATTAAAGGGGGTGGAGGTCGTCGTGGACGGCTACGACAAGCACGCCTTCGAGCCCTTCGCCGTGACCGTCGACCTCGCCGTGTTCACGATCCGCGAGGGCGCCCTGCACGTCCTGCTCGTCGAACGCGGCCAGGAGCCGTACGCGGGGCGCTGGGCGCTGCCCGGGGGTTTCCTGCGGCCCGACGAGTCCGCGGAGCGCGCCGCCCGGCGCGAGCTGGGCGAGGAGACCGGCCTGACGGACGTGACCGGACCGCACCTGGAGCAGCTGCGCACCTACAGCGAGCCGGACCGGGACCCCCGCATGCGCGTGGTGTCCGTCGCCTTCGCCGCACTGCTGCCCGACGCCCCCGAGGCGCACGGCGGCGGCGACGCGGCCCAGGCCCGCTGGACGCCGTACGACGCGGCACGGGACCTCGCCTTCGACCACGACCGGATCCTCGCCGACGCGCGGGACCGGATCGGCGCGAAGCTCGAGTACACCGGTCTCGCCACCGCGTTCTGCCCGCCGGAGTTCACCCTCGGGGAGCTCCAGCAGGTCTACGAGACCGTCTGGGGCACGACCCTGGACCGCCCCAACTTCCGGCGCAAGGTCCTCGCCACCCCCGGCTTCGTCGAGGCCGTCCCCGGCGCCGCGCGCCTCACCGGCGGCCGGGGCAAGCCCGCCGCGCTGTACCGCGCGGGCGCCGCCGCCGCCCTCCACCCGCCGCTGCTCCGGCCCACCCCGGAAGGACGTCCCGCATGACCACGACCACCGTCACCAAGCGCGCCGCGACCGGAGCGCTCACCGGACTCGCCCTCGGGGACGCCCTCGGCTTTCCCACCGAGTTCAAGGACGTCCCCTCGATCCTCGCCGCCCACGGCGACTGGCGTTCCCTGGAGCTGCCGAAGCCGGCGATCGTCACCGACGACACCCAGATGACGCTCGCCCTCGGGCGGGGCCTGCGCGCCGCCATGGACCGGGGGACGCTCACCCCGGAGCGCCTGGAGCGGCCGGTGCGCGAGGAGTTCGTGGAGTGGTGGCGCTCCCCGGAGAACGACCGCGCCCCCGGCAACACCTGCCTGCGCGCCTGCCACCTGCTGTCGCGCGACGAACGGCCCTGGCAGGACGCCAGCCAGATCCACTCCAAGGGCTGCGGCGCCAACATGCGCGTCGCCCCCGTCGGGCTGGCGCCCGGCCTCACCGACGAACAGCGCGCCGGCGCCGCACAGTTGCAGTCCGCCCTCACCCACGGCCACCCGACCGCGCTGGCCGCCTCCGACCTCACCGCGCACGCCGTACGGCTGCTCGCGGAGGGCGCCGAACCGACCGGCCTGATCGGGCTGCTCCGCTCCTACGCCTACGAGAACCGCACCCGCTACCACGAGTCCTGGCTCGGCGACCTGTGGACCCGCTCCCAGGACCCCTCCCCGGAGCACTTCATCGCCCGCGGCTGGGACGAGTGCCTGGAGATCCTGGGCCGCCTCCAGGAAGCCGTGCGGACCGTCTCCCCGGAGACCGACCCGTGCCGGGCCACCGGCGAGGGCTGGATCGCCGAGGAGGCCCTGGCGACCGGCCTGCTCTGCTTCCTCCTCTTCGTCGACGAGCCCCTGACGGCCCTGCGCCGCGCCGCCTGCACCTCCGGCGACTCCGACTCCCTCGCCTGCCTGGCGGGCGCCTTCGCCGGCGCGTACCTCGGCGTGGACGCCTGGCCCGCCGACTGGGCCGACCGCATCGAGTACCGCGACGAGCTGCTCTCCCTCGGCACGCTCTGGGACGCCGGCCGGTGACCGCCGCCCTCGGTCCCGACCTGCGCCCGGTGATCGAGCAGCAGCCCGATCCGGTGCTGTTCGCCACGGTCTCCGGCGCGCACCTCTACGGCTTCCCCTCCCGCGACTCCGACGTGGACCTGCGCGGCGCCCACCTCCTCCCGGCCGCCGCCCTCGTCGGACTGCGGGAACCGGAGGAGACCCGGTCCCGGATGTGGGACCGCGACGGCGTCGAGATGGACCTCGTCACCCACGACCTGCGCAAGTTCGTCCGCCTGATGCTGCGCCGCAACGGCTACGTCCTCGAACAGCTGCTGTCCCCGCTGGTCGTGCACACCACCGAGACGCACCGGGAGCTGACCGCGCTCGCACCCGGAGTGCTCACCGGCCACCACGCCCACCACTACCGGGGCTTCGCGAGCACCCAGTGGCGGCTGTTCGAGAGGACCGGCGAGCTGAAACCGCTGCTCTACACCTTCCGCGTGCTGCTCACCGGCATCCACCTCATGCGGGCCGGCGAGGTGCAGGCGCACCTGCCCACCCTCGCCGAGGAGGTGGCCGAGGCGCCCGCGTACCTCGCGGAGCTGATCGCCGCCAAGGCGGAGCGGGAGCACGGGAGCGCCGGCGTCGACCGGGACCGCACGCGGGCCGACGTGGAGCGGCTGCACGGGGTGCTGGACGCCGCGCAGGCCGCGTCAGCCCTCCCGGGAGCACCGAGCGGGCACGACGCCCTGCACGACCTCCTCGTGCGGGTACGCCTGGAGGGCTGAGGCGCGGCGGGTGCGGACGAGGAAGTCCTCCACCCGGCGGCGGTCCGGCTCCTCCGGAAGGGGGCTGTGCGCCGCCGCCCGCTCCGCCTCGGCGGTCAGGCGGTTCATACGGGCCTCCACCTCGGGCCAGGGCACCTCGCCGCGCTTCACCTCGAGCAGTCCCTCCCGGCGGTCGCCCACGTCAACCGTCAGGACGCCCGTGTGCAGCAGGTCGCGGGCGGTCATCAGGAGGCGGAGCAGGTGCATGGCGTGCTTCCAGCGGGGGGCGCCGTGGGTGCGGACGTCGGCGTCCAGTTTGCGGCGCTGGCCGTGGGCGTACCGGACGAACGTGTCGTGGACCGTGCGGGAGAGGAACGCGCCGCGCAGCGACAGCAGCTCGCGGCCGGTGGCGTCGGCGTACTCGACCAGCGGGGAGTGCAGGCACTCCAGGATGTTCGGGTTGCCGCGCAGGGCCAGCTCGCAGAAGCGCTCCAGCTCCCAGCTGAACTGTTCCTCGGCCGGTCCCTCGACGTGCGTGGGCGGCTTCTCGAAACCCCAGAACAGGGGAGTGGGCGCGAGGAACACGCCCCGCCGGTCGGTGTCGCTGCCCTCCGTGGCCAGACCGAAGGCACGGGAGCCCATGACACAGGCGTAGATCGTGTGGTCCGTGACCAGGCTCTCGGGGCGCATGCCCGGGAGCGTACGCGGCGGATCACGCCCGGCGGATCGTGTTTCCGTCCACCGTGATCCGCTCCTCGGGCAGCGGCTCGGTCGCCGGGCCCTGCTCCACCGAGCCGTCCGTGATGCTGAAGCGGCTGTTGTGGCAGACGCAGTTGACCGTGCCGTCCGAGACGTCGGAGACCAGGCAGTTCTGGTGGGTGCAGACCGCCGAGAACGCCTTGAAGACCCCCTGCTCGGGCTGGGTGACCACGATCTTCTCCGCGCCGAGGATCCGCCCCCCGCCCACCGGGACGTCCGCGGCCGGCAGCAGCTCCTGCCCGGCGGACCCCTCCGCGTCCGGGGACTCGCCGCCCCCGCCGTCGCCCGAACCGCAGCCCGCCGCGAGCGCCACCGCGCCCGATGCGAGCAGGACGGTGCGCCGCGTCGCCCGTGTGGTCATCTCGTCACTCCCTGGATCGCCGTCGCCGCATCCTGACACCGAACACGGCACAGGAGAAGCAATACCGGCGAAACGTCACCCGCGGCGCATACCACCCGTCTCAGCGGGCGGTCGCCCCACGCCGGCCCGGACCGCCCCTGACTACGCTGGACGACCGAACAGCCTTTACGCACGTCAGCAAGGAGCATCGTCGTGGCGGTACGCGCGGTCCGGGGGGCCGTCCAGTTGGAGCGGGACGAGGCCGGTCACATGGAGGAGCAGGTCGGAGCCCTGCTCACCGCGGTGCTGGAGCGCAACGGGCTGCACACGGACGACCTGATCAGCATCTGGTTCACGGCCACGCCCGACCTGCACTGCGACTTCCCGGCCGCCGCCGCCCGCAAGCTGGGCATCGTCGACGTGCCCCTCATCTGCGCCCAGGAACTCGCCGTCGAGGGCGCCATGCCCCGCGTCGTCCGCCTCCTCGCGCACGTCGAGTCCGACAAGCCCCGCTCCGGGATCACCCACGTCTACCTCGGCGCCGCGGCCGCCCTCCGCAAGGACATCGCCCAGTGAGAACCGCCCTCGTCATCGGCACCGGACTGATCGGCACGTCCGCCGCCCTCGCCCTGTCCCGGCGGGGCGTCGCCGTCCACCTCGCCGACCACGACCCCGAGCAGGCCCGCACCGCCGCCGCCCTCGGCGCCGGCACCGACGAGGCGCCCGGCGGGCCGGTGGACCTCGCCGTCGTCGCCGCCCCGCCCGCGCACGTGGCCGACGTGCTCGCCGACGCCATGCGGCGCGGCCTGGCGCGCGGCTACATCGACGTCGCCAGCGTCAAGGGCGGACCGCGCCGCGAACTGCAGGCGCGCGGGCTCGACCTCACCCCGTACCTCGGCACCCACCCCATGTCCGGGCGGGAGAAGTCCGGCCCGCTGGCCGCCACCGGCGACCTCTTCGAGGGCCGCCCCTGGGTGCTCACCCCCACCCGCGACACCGACACCGAGGTCCTCAACCTCGCCCTGGAACTGGTCTCTCACTGCCGGGCCGTGCCGGTCGTCATGGACGCCGACGCCCACGACCGCGCCGTGGCCCTCGTCTCCCACATGCCGCACCTGGTGTCCAGCATGGTCGCCGCCCGCCTGGAACACGCCGACGAGGCCGCCGTACGGCTGTGCGGGCAGGGCATCCGGGACGTGACCCGGATCGCCGCCTCCGACCCGCGCATGTGGATCGACATCCTCTCCGCCAACCCCGGACCGGTCGCCGACCTGCTCGCCGACGTCGCCGCCGACCTGGAGGAGACCGTCCGCGCCCTGCGCGCCCTGGAGTCCTCCGACGAGCACAAGCGCCGCGAGGGCGCCACCGGCATCGAGGACGTGCTGCGCCGCGGCAACGCGGGCCAGGTCCGCGTCCCCGGCAAGCACGGCTCCGCCCCGCGCGTCTACGAGACCGTCGCGGTGCTCATCGACGATCAGCCGGGCCAGCTCGCCCGCATCTTCGCCGACGCCGAGCGCGCCGGGGTCAACATCGAGGACGTCCGCATCGAGCACGCCACCGGACAGCAGGCCGGCCTCATCCAGCTCATGGTCGAGCCCAAGGCCGCCCCGGTCCTCACGGCCGCGCTGCGGGAGCGGGGCTGGGCGATCCGTCAGTGACGCCCTCCTCCCCGCCCGTCCCCCCCGGGCGGGGGAGGGCGTCCGCATGTCGGAGGGGTTCCCGGGAGCCAGTAATCTGGTGCGGGGCGTGTCCGCGCCCCGCACACCCCACCCCACCGCACCAGGAAGGTGTTCCTCCGTGGAAAACGGCGCCGCCAAGCCCGTGATCGTCGCCATCGACGGTCCCTCCGGCACGGGCAAGTCGAGCACGTCGAAGGCCGTGGCGGCGCAGCTCGGCCTGAGCTACCTGGACACCGGCGCCCAGTACCGGGCGATCACCTGGTGGATGGTGAACAACGGCGTCGACATAGCGGACGCGGCCGCGGTCGCCGCCGCGGCCGCCAAGCCCGACATCCTCTCCGGCACCGACCCCACGGAGCCGACGATCACCGTCGACGGCGTGGACGTGGCCGGACCGATCCGCGAGCAGGACGTCACCTCCAAGGTCAGCGCGGTCAGCGCGGTGCCCGAGGTGCGCGCCCGGATCACCGAGCTGCAGCGCGCCATCGCCGCGTCCGCCGTCACCGGCATCGTCGTCGAGGGCCGCGACATCGGCACCACGGTGCTCCCCGACGCCGACCTGAAGATCTTCCTCACCGCCTCCCCGGAGGCCCGCGCCGCCCGCCGCAGCGGCGAGCTCAAGGGCGCCGACCTGCACAGCACCCGCGAGGCCCTGATCAAGCGGGACGCGGCCGACTCCAGCCGCAAGACCTCCCCGCTGGCCAAGGCCGACGACGCCGTCGAGGTGGACACCACCGACCTGACCCTGCAGCAGGTCATCGAATGCGTCGTCACCCTCGTCGAGGAGAAGCGGGCGGGGAAGTGACCGACGTTCCCTCGCCGCGGGGCGCCGAGGTCGGGCGGCGCATCGGCGTCGGCCTGATGTACGGGCTGTGGAAGCCGCGGGTGCTGGGCTCCTGGCGGGTCCCCGCGGCCGGCCCGGTGATCCTCGCCGTCAACCACGCGCACAACATCGACGGGCCCATGGTCATGGGCGTGGCGCCCCGGCCGACGCACTTCCTGATCAAGAAGGAGGCGTTCGTCGGCCCGCTCGACCCGTTCCTGACCGGCATCGGCCAGGTGAAGGTCGACCGGGACACCACCGACCGCACGGCGATCTCCCGGGCGCTGGGCGTGCTGGGACAGGGCGGCGTCCTCGGCATCTTCCCCGAGGGCACCCGCGGCGAGGGCGACTTCGCCTCGATCCGCGCCGGGCTCGCGTACTTCGCGGTGCGCAGCGGGGCGCCGATCGTGCCGGTCGCCGTCCTGGGAAGTTCCGGCCGGCCCGGCCGGTTGATAAAGGCACTGCCCCCGCTGCGCTCCCGCGTCGACGTCGTCTTCGGCGACCCGTTCGACGCGGGCGACGGCAGCGGGAGACGTACGCGCAAGGCGCTGGACGAGGCCACGGAACGCATCCAGAAGCAGCTCACGGCCCACCTGGAAAACGCCAGGCGTCTCACCGGCCGCTGAGCGACACTTGAGTAGTGGATCTCCGTCCCGCGGGGGTTCCACCGATCACCACGATGAACGACGAGGTACGGACTTCATGAACGACCACATCGAGCCCGACGGCTCGGACGCGCACGACGCTGCGCACGAGCACGATCACGGGGCGCTGGGCGATGCCGAGTTCGCGGAGTTCATGGAGCTCGCCGCGGAGGAGGGCTTCGACCTCGAGGACGTCGAGGGCGCCATCGAGGCGGCGGGCCACGGCCCGCTCCCGGTGCTCGCCGTCGTCGGCCGCCCCAATGTCGGCAAGTCGACCCTGGTGAACCGCATCATCGGCCGCCGTGAGGCGGTCGTCGAGGACAAGCCGGGCGTCACCCGTGACCGCGTCACCTACGAGGCCGAGTGGGCGGGCCGCCGCTTCAAGGTCGTCGACACCGGCGGCTGGGAGCAGGACGTCCTCGGCATCGACGCCTCCGTCGCCGCGCAGGCCGAGTACGCCATCGAGGCGGCCGACGCGGTCGTCTTCGTGGTGGACGCCAAGGTCGGCGCCACGGACACCGACGAGGCCGTCGTCCGCCTGCTGCGCAAGGCGGGCAAGCCGGTCGTGCTGTGCGCCAACAAGGTGGACGGCCCGAGCGGCGAGGCCGACGCCGCCTCCCTGTGGTCCCTGGGCCTGGGCGAGCCGCACCCGGTCTCCGCGCTGCACGGCCGGGGCACCGGCGACATGCTGGACCAGGTCCTCGAGGCGCTGCCCGAGGCCCCCGCGCAGACCTTCGGCACGGCCGTCGGCGGCCCGCGCCGCGTCGCCCTGATCGGCCGGCCCAACGTCGGCAAGTCCTCGCTGCTGAACAAGGTCGCGGGGGAGGAGCGGGTCGTCGTCAACGAACTTGCCGGCACCACCCGCGACCCGGTCGACGAGATGATCGAACTGGGCGGCAAGACCTGGAAGTTCGTCGACACGGCGGGCATCCGCAAGCGGGTCCACCTCCAGCAGGGCGCCGACTACTACGCCTCGCTGCGCACCGCCGCGGCCGTCGAGAAGGCGGAGGTGGCCGTGGTCCTCATCGACGCCTCCGAGTCCATCTCGGTGCAGGACCAGCGCATCGTCACCATGGCCGTCGAGGCGGGCCGCGCGCTCGTCCTCGCCTTCAACAAGTGGGACACCCTCGACGAGGAGCGCCGCTACTACCTGGAGCGGGAGATCGAGACGGAGCTCGGCCAGGTGGCGTGGGCGCCGCGGGTCAACGTCTCGGCACGCACCGGCCGCCACATGGAGAAGCTGGTCCCGGCGATCGAGAGCGCGCTGGCGGGCTGGGAGACCCGGGTCCCGACGGGCCGCCTGAACGCCTTCCTCGGCGAGCTGGTCGCCGCCCACCCGCACCCGGTGCGGGGCGGCAAGCAGCCGCGCATCCTGTTCGGCACCCAGGCCGGCACCAAGCCGCCGCGGTTCGTGCTGTTCGCCTCCGGCTTCATCGAGGCGGGCTACCGGCGCTTCATCGAGCGCCGGCTGCGCGAGGAGTTCGGCTTCGAGGGGACGCCGATCCACATCTCGGTGCGGGTGCGGGAGAAGCGCGGGCGGAAGAAGTAGCCGCCTGCGGCTGGACGTGACGAGGGGGGCGGTCCCGCGGGACCGCCCCCCTCGGTCTGTCTGCCGCGCTGCGTCAGACCCCGCTGCGGGGGGCCGGGGGCAGTCCGGCCGGCACGTGGTGCATCTCGTTCGCCCCGCGCCCGACCGTTCCCACACGCTGCCACTGCGGCGGTTCCACGGCGGGCCGGCTGAGGGAGGCGGTGAACGATCCGGGGCTGTGGTCCCGGTACGCGCCCGTACTGTGCGGGATGTTCCCGAAGGCGGTGAAGCCCCAGTCCTCCTCGCCGCTGCGGTCACCCGGCAGCGTGCGGAAGGACTTGACGTACTCGGCGTAGAGAGCGTCGTAGATCGGTGTGGCCGAGTGGCCGCTCCGGGAGTCCTGCGCCGGGCGCGCGGGGGCGGGGACCGAGGCGAGGGACTGGCGGCGGGGAGCGTCATATGCGTGCACGTATGTCCAAACGACCCCGTGCCACAAGGGATGCGGCCCACCCCGAGTTTTCGCAGGCCGCACCCCCGGTCCGCCGTCAGGGGCGGGGGAACCGCGCGACCGGACCCCGCGCGCCGTCAGCCGGCGTGCTTCGAGAAGCGACGGCCGCCGAATCGCCGCATCAGATCCCCGCGAGCGGCAACGCCGCAGCCACCAGCTTCCCGTTGGCCGCGGCCTTGTCCAGCGCATCGCGCATCAGATCTTCACGGGGCTGTCGCCCGATGGAGCCGACGGGAGCGGCGAACATCAGCACCTGCTGGTGCTTGTTCGCCGCCGCCCGCCACCCGTCGGTGACCTGAAGCGGCTGGTGCGCCTGCCACCAGGCCACCGGACGGCCGCCGTTCGGGTTCGGCTGGAGCACGGCGTGCAGCTGCCCAGCGGCGAGCAGCACCGACCACCCGTGCAGCACCGGCGGCACGGCGGCCAGCTCGGTCAGCGGCATGAAGCCCTGCTCGATCAGCAGCGGCAGGAAGTCGTCGCCGGGGCCGAGCGTGCCGGGCCGGGCGACCGGGGCGGTCGGCTCGACCACCAGGGCCGGGTGCAGCTCGTCCTGGACGAGCACCAGTCCGCTGGTCACCCTGAGCACCGCCTGCTCGGGCACGAGGTTCGGGGGCTGCTGGTGCTGGTGCTGGTGCGGATGCGGCTGCGGGGCCTGCTGCTGGACCGGTTGCTGAGCCTGCTGCTGCGGCTCCGCCCCGGTGCCGCCGATGGCCCGCACGGCGCCCTGGAGCTGTTCCTCGGTGACCTGGACGACCTGCGAGGGCAGGCAGGTGGCGTGGGCGAAGGCGAGCACGGCGGTCTCGTCGCCGACGAACAGGACGGTGCTGGTGCGCTCCTGCTCCGAGTCGCCCGGGGTACGGCAGGAGGTGCAGTCGTAACTGCCCGGAGCGGACTCTCCGGCGAGCAGGCGGGCTGCTTCTTCGTCGCCGATCTCGGCGCGTACCTCGTCGCTGACGTCGAGCATGCGCGGCACGGGTGGCTCCCTCGGGATGCGGTGCGTGGCGAGGCCGGGTGGCTCCCGGCCCGTGGTCCGGGTGGGTCCCGGCTCATGAAGAAGACAACGGGCGATCCGTGGGGGGAGTCACGCCTCGCGGCGAACGGAATCGAACCATCCAGCACACAGGGCCACAGCCGGTGCGGAACGTGACATTCAGTGTCAACTGACCACTTGGGAAAGGGGTTTGGCCGGGGGAAGTGACGCACGGCCCACCCAGTGGCGTGGTCGACAAATCCGGAAATCACGCAATGAAATGGGTGGCCGAAAGTCGCCGGTGCTTCGAGTGTTCCCGACGGGCCGGACATGAGCCCCGTCCCTCGGGCAGGACCTCCGTGCCGGCATGCGCCGACAGCATCCGCCGGCGCGATGTCCGTGTGGCGACCGCCGCCGCCGAGGGCGCGGCGCGTCATGTGGCGGAATTGGGCATGTCTCGTACACATGGGCTTCACAGGCCGACCGGGCCCGGCCGGGAATGCGCTGCGAAGACGCGCCGGAATACCTCACGCGACACATTTCTCACGAGGTTTGTCAGGGCGGCGACCCGGTATCGGGAATTCCCTCCGAATGCCTGTGGGCGGAGGAGCGGAACCGCCCTTTCGGGTGACCGCCGCCCGTACGGAGCCGTCGTGATCCTGTGACACAAGTGTGACCGCGCACGGTCCTGGCCCCTGGCCGCCGGCGCGGACTTCCCCGTTTCGGGGCCAGGGCATAGCGTGGCCGCATGGCACCCATTCCGACACCCCCCACGGAGCCCCGCGACGATCCGGACGCCTATGTCGGCCTCGCCGCCGACCGGGCCGAGCACCTCGCGCGTGAGCGCGGCTGGTCCTCGGTGCGGGCCCTGGAGCCGGGGACGATCGTCACCATGGAGTACCGCGTGGGCCGGCTGAACTTCGAGGTGAGGGGCGGCCGGGTGGCGCGGGCCTGGAAGGGCTGAGACACGTCGACGGCCCCGGATCCTCCGCGGAGGATCCGGGGCCGTCGACACGTCCGGGAGGCCGTCAGGGACGCTGCGCCGGTGTCGTCCCGCGCGGGTGGCGGTCGGTGTGCTGCGGCCGCCTGCTGCCCGCGGGAGTCACCGGGGAGCGCTCGGAGCGGCTGGTGTGCGGGCCGGGCGCGAGGTAGACCGGTGACCGGGGTGCGCGCCCGGCGGGGACCGTCTCGTGCACCGTGTCGGCGGCGCGCTCGGCGAGCGGCCGGACCACGACGGGCCGCCCTGCCGGGGCGGGCGCCGGGGCCTTGGCCCCGCGGCGGTCGAGCAGCCGGTCCCGCAGGGCGAGGATCCGCGCCTCGGTCCGCGCGATCAGCGGCTCGAACCAGGGCAGCGCCAGCAGGATCAGCAGGCCCGCCGCCCAGCCCAGCAGCACGTCGCTCAGCCAGTGGGTGCCGATGTACACGGTGGACAGGCCGACGCCCAGGGACGTCACCGCGGACAGCGCCGACAGCCATCGGCGGGCCCGTGGCGTGGAGGCCATATAGGCCAGGATGCCCCAGGTCACCACGGCGTTCGCGGTGTGGCCGCTGGGAAATATATCGCCGCCGAGCCACATCTCGTTCGAGCCGATCTCGGTCGCGTAGTGCGGTCCGAGGCGCCCCATGCCGTACTTCGCGGCCCCCACCGTGACGTTGAGCAGCAGCAGGGAGACGCCGAGGGCGAGCAGCGGACGCAGGGTGTGCTGCCGCCAGGAGCGCCAGCCCAGCCAGGCGGCGACCATCACGGCGGTGGGGCCGCGCTGGCCCAGCACCACGTAGTAGTCGACGAAGGCGTGCAGCTCCGGCCACTGCTGGTAGGGGCGGAAGAACATGAGCCGCCAGTCCAGACGGACCAGCCAGGAGGTGACCACCACGGCCCACACGATCGCCGCGTAGAAGGCCAGGGTCGCGCCGAGGAGCACGATCCGGTGCCGGCTCATTCGCGGCATGCCGACGTGGGCCGGTCGCTCCGGCTCACGGTCCAGCCTCGCGAACACCCGGTCCAGACGGGTGTGACTCCGATCGGTACGCACCCAATCGACGTTACAGCGAGTGAGTGCGCAACCCCGACGATTCAGCGGCTTTGTGATGACGATGTGATGTGGCATTCCTCTCAGCCGGTCCTTTATTTCCGGCGAATCCGAACTCCCGCGCGCAATTGTTTTGGTCATGCCGTGCGCCCGGTTTATCGGCCTTCCGAAATGGTTCACCCGGGGCTCGTGCGCAATTCTCCCGCCGCTCACCGGCCGGCCGTGCGGGGGGGGGGGGGGATCGGGGCGGTCCCGACCCGTTGAGCCAGAAGGCGCCGTACGCCGCTGAGGCCGCCGCGACCGCCGCCAGCCCCGCCGCGAGCGGGCGCGTCCGCGCCCGGGCCAGGACCAGGGCGAGCGGCAGGAGCAGCGGGAAGGCCGGCATCAGCAGCCGCGGTTTCGACCCGAAGTAGCTCGACGCGCACAGGGCGAGCGCGGTCACCGTGCCGGCGTACACCAGCAGCGGGAGCGGCTGGCGCTGCCGTACGCAGAGGACGTAGAGCCAGATCACCAGGGCCACGCCGAGGAGCAGCGCGATCCCGGCGAGGGCCGACGGGAACGACGTGAACCTGTCGGCGACGAACCGGGCGAAGGCGTAGCCGCCGTCGAAGCCGTTGCGCCAGCCGGCCTGCACGTCCAGATAGCCCAGCGGGCCGCCCCCGGTCCGCTGTCCGACCCACAGCACGTAACCGGCGGCTCCGAGGGGCGCGAGCAGCATCCCGGACACCCGGCGCAGGCGCACACCGGGGGCGGGCGGCCTTGGCGGGGCGCCGTCCGGCGCGCCCGTACGCGGCGCGCGCGGCGGCGGGCCGGCGCGGCCGCCGCCGCGGGCGCCGTCCCCCGGTAGCGCACTGCCGTCCCCCACGAAGGAGGCACCGGAGCGCTCCCGCAGGAAGGCGGCGACACCGGCCGCCCACACCGCCGCGACCACCGCGAGCCCCACCGGCCGGGTCAGCCCCGCCAGGCCCGCCAGCAGGCCCGCCGTCACCCAGCGCCCCGTCAGCACCGCGTACAGCGCCCAGGCCGCCAGCGCCGTGAACAGCGACTCGCTGTACGCCATCGACTGCACGACCCCGACCGGCAGCACCGCCCACAGCAGCACCGCGCACACCCCGGCCCGCCGCCCGTACAGGTGGTCGGCCACGGCGAAGATCCCCCAGGCCGCGGCGAGCGAGGCGAGCAGGCTCACCACGAACCCGCCGTCGGCGTACGACAGCGGGGACACCGCCGCGGCCAGCCGCTCCAGCCACGGCAGCAGCGGGAAGAACGCCAGGTTGGAGTGCACGTCGCCGTTGGGCAGCCGCACCTCGTAGCCGTACCCCAGCTCGGCCACCCTCGTGTACCAGAGGGAGTCCCAGCGGGCGGTCAGCAAGGTGTACGCGCTCTTGCCGCGCGCCTCGCTCCACAGGGCCAGGACGGCCAGGCCCAGGGCGCGCACGGCGGTGTACCCGAGGAGCGCCGGGGCGGCCCGGCGCAGAACTCCGGGGCGGGCCGCGGCGGCACGCGTCTCGAGATCGGTCACGCGCCGATTATCGACCCGGCCCGGAACCGGCCCGCCCACGACGGCGTGCGCACCGGGCGGGAAGGAGCGGGCGGGGGAGTGGCGTACGCCACACCGATCGGCCGCGGGGTTGAGAGGTCCGCCACTCGACCTCAGCGTTCACTCGCGTACTCTGACGTGTCACTCGCCGTTCGCCGCGCGGGCCGGGGGCGACCGCTCCGCTCCGGCCGAGACACGGGGGAGTCCCCCACCCCGTGCGCCCGCGGTACCGCGAGGGAACTTCTGGGAGGTACGTACATGTCCGGGACGACCACGGCCGCCGCGCTGCGCCGTAGGGCGGCCGGGGCCGGTGCCAACCGGTGGGTGGTGCTCGTCGTCCTCTGCGTCAGCCTGCTGCTGGTCGCCGTCGACGCCACCGTGCTGCACGTGGCCGTCCCCGCCGTCACCGAGGACCTCAAGCCCGGCGCGGTGGAACTGCTCTGGATCGTCGACGCCTATCCGCTGGTCTGCGCCTCGCTGCTCATCCTGTTCGGCACCCTGGGCGACCGGGTCGGCCGCAGACGCGTCCTCCTCCTCGGCTACGCCCTGTTCGGCGTCGCCTCGGCCATGGCGGCCTTCGCGGACGACGCCCATCTGCTGATCGCGGCGCGGGCGCTGCTCGGCGTCGGCGGCGCGATGATCATGCCGGCCACGCTGTCGATCCTGCGCCAGGTCTTCCCCGACCGCCGCGAGCGGGCGCTCGCCATCGGCGTCTGGAGCGCCGTCGCCGCCGTGGGCGCCGCGGTCGGACCGCTGCTCGGCGGCTTCCTGCTGGAGCACTTCTGGTGGGGCTCGGTCTTCCTGGTCAACATCCCCCTGATGCTGGTCAGTCTGCCCGTCGGGCGGATCCTGCTGCCCGAGTCGAAGGGCGACGGCGACGGCCCCTGGGACGTGGCCGGTGCGCTGACGGCCGCCGCCGGACTCTTCGCGCTGGTCCTCGGCGTGAAGCGGCTCGGCACCGGCGAACTCGGCCCGGGCACGCTCGTGCCGTCGGCCGCCGGGGCCGCGTTGCTGGTGCTGTTCGTCCGCCGGCAGCGGCGCCGCGAGCATCCGCTGCTCGACCTGCGGATGTTCTCCCGGCCCGCGTTCAGCACCTCGGTCGGCTGCATCGTGCTGGCCATGCTCGCCCTGGTGGGCCTCGAACTGATCGCCGCGCAGTACCTCCAGCTCGTGCTGGGGCTGTCCCCGCTGGAGACCGGACTGCGGCTGGTGCCGCTCACCTTCGCGGCGATGGCCGCGGGCCTGGCGGGCGCGCG
Organism: Streptomyces sp. DH-12; assembly: GCF_002899455.1. Taxonomy (GTDB): domain Bacteria; phylum Actinomycetota; class Actinomycetes; order Streptomycetales; family Streptomycetaceae; genus Streptomyces. The sequence goes on from NZ_PPFB01000001.1 coordinate 5,964,794, forward strand.
GATGCTGCGCCGGTTCGGCCCCCGGCGCATGGTCTCGTACGGCTTCTGCCTCACGGCCGGGGCGGTGCTGCTGCTGACGGCGATGGGCAGCCAGGACAACGCCCCGCTGCTGCTCTGCGGGTTCGTGCTGCTCGGCTTCGGCCTGGAGACCACCCTGTTCGGCGCGTACGAGTCGATGCTCAGCGAGGCGCCGCAGGAACAGGCCGGCGGGGCGGCGGCGATCGGCGAGACGTCCTACCAGTTCGGCGCCGGCATCGGCATCGCGCTGCTCGGCAGCGTGATGAACGCGGCCTACGCGCCCGGCCTCTCCCAGGTTCCCGGGGTGCCCGCCGCGGCGTCCGCCGCGGCGGCGCACTCGCTGGGCGAGGCGTACGAGGTGGCGGCCCGGCTCGGCGGTCCCGCGGGGGAGGCGCTGCGCCACGCCGCGCGCCACGCCTTCGTGCACGGCCTGCATGTGACGCTCCTGGTCAGCGCGGGCCTGCTGCTGGCCGGCGCGGCGATGGCCCTGCGCCTGCCCCGCCTGATGCACTGCGACCCCGCCCCGGAGACCCCCTCGGGGGCACCCCCCGCATCCGCCTTGCCGACCGTCCCCGAGGCCGCATCCGGTGCTGCCCCCGACGTCCCCTCCGGGGCTGTCCCCGGGGCCGGGTCCGGTCCCGGAGCCGGCCGGGAGGCCGGCGCGGGTGCCGTTTCCGGGGCTGTCCCCGGCGCCTCCGGGACCGGCGCCGTTCCCGGGGCCGCCGACGGAGCGGGCTCCGGAGCCGGCCCCGAGGCGGCTCCCGGCGCCGGCGCCGGGAGCGGACCCGTGCACATGCCCGCGCAGCGGGAGTCCCGCGGGCCCGGCGTGAGGGTGTGAGGCGCGCACCACGGGCCGGGGTGGACGGCGGAGGAACCGCGCCGTAACGTCGGCCCGAGCCCGACTGGCAGTGCTAGTCGACGTACCGGATGACCAGCCCCCGGAGGGTGCCCCCATGGCCGCGTCCGCGAAGCCGCCCGCGTTCGACCCCGCCGACCCGCTCGGCCTCGACGACCTGCTGGAGCCGGAGGACCTGGCGATCCGGGACACGGTGCGCGGCTGGGCGGCGGACCGCGTGCTGCCGTACGTGGCGGACTGGTACGAGAAGGGCGAGCTGCCCGGCATCCGGGAGCTGGCCCGGGAGCTCGGCGGGATCGGCGCGCTCGGCATGTCCCTCGACGGCTACGGGTGCGCGGGCGCGAGCGCCGTCCAGTACGGGCTGGCCTGCCTGGAACTGGAGGCGGCCGACTCCGGCATCCGTTCCCTGGTCTCCGTGCAGGGCTCCCTCGCCATGTACGCCATCCACCGCTTCGGCAGCGAGGAGCAGAAGCGGCACTGGCTGCCGCGGATGGCGTCCGGCGAGGTCATCGGCTGCTTCGGGCTGACCGAGCCCGACCACGGCTCCGACCCGGGCTCGATGCGCGCCTACGCCAAGAAGGACGGCGCCGACTGGGTGCTGAACGGCCGGAAGATGTGGATCACCAACGGGTCCGTGGCCGGGGTCGCCGTGGTGTGGGCGCAGACCGACGAGGGCATCCGCGGCTTCGCCGTGCCCACCGACACCCCGGGTTTCTCGGCGCCGGAGATCACGCACAAGTGGTCCCTGCGCGCCTCCGTCACCAGCGAACTCGTCATGGACGACGTACGGCTGCCCGCCGACGCGGTGCTGCCGGAGGTGACCGGGCTCAAGGGGCCGCTGAGCTGTCTGTCGCACGCCCGGTACGGCATCGTGTGGGGCGCGATGGGCGCCGCGCGCAGCTGCTTCGAGGCGGCGGTCGACTACGCGAAGTCACGGGAGCAGTTCGGGCGGCCCATCGGCGGCTTCCAGCTCACCCAGGCCAAACTCGCCGACATGGCGGTGGAACTGCACAAGGGGATCCTGCTCGCCCACCATCTGGGTCGGCGGATGGACGCCGGCCGCCTGCGTCCCGAGCAGGTCAGCTTCGGCAAACTCAACAACGTGCGCGAGGCGATCGAGATCTGCCGTACGGCCCGGACCGTTCTCGGGGCCAACGGGATCTCACTGGAGTACCCGGTGATGCGGCACGCGACGAACCTGGAGTCGGTGCTCACCTACGAGGGCACCGTGGAGATGCACCAGCTCGTGCTGGGCAAGGCGCTCACCGGGATCGACGCGTTCCGGTAGGCCGGCCCGCGGGGGCGGGGCCGGCTGAGCGGCCCCGCCTCAGCTCTGGTTGAAGAAACCGTCGGTGCGGTGCGCGGCCGGCTCGCCGCTGACCACCTCGGTGTCGGAGGGGCTGAGCAGGAACACCCGGTTGGAGACCCGCTCGATGGTGCCGCGCAGACCGAAGATCAGGCCCGCCGCGAAGTCGACGACGCGCTTGGCGTCGCCGGCGTCCATGGCCGTGAGGTTGATGATGACCGGCACGCCCTCGCGGAACAGCTCACCGATGGCGCGGGCGTCCCGGAAGCTGTCCGGGGTGACCGTGCCGATCCGGCGGCCCCGCTCCTCGGCGGCGTCCGCGGCCACCCTGACCCGCGGATCGGTGACCCAGGCATCCCCGGGCTCGTTCCCGTCGGAGTAGTCGTCGTCGTAGTAACGCTCGTCTTCGTTGTCGTCGACGAGGCCAAGCCAGGCACTCGCCTTGCGTACCGATCCCATGGACGCCTCCTCTCACAGCGGTCTTTCGTGCTTTCCGCATCCCTATGGTCGTCCATGATGCGGAGGGTGCGCCAAGTGGATAGACGCCGCGCGGGGGGTTTGTGACGGTACTGGTGCACAGCGGATCCGTCGAGAGTCCTGGTTTCCCAAGGGCCTTGACGCAAACGGATGCTGACTGTGAGTGAAATATGATTCTACGCGGCGTACGGGTGATGAAGGGCGCATCCGGGTGAACGCCGCGACCGGTACGATGCCGCAGCTGAACGTCGTACGCATGCACGGGGGAACGTCGTGTTCGGGATCGTCAGGCCCTGCCGTCACCGGCTGGGCGAGAAACTCACCGCCCAGTGGACCGCCCATCTCTGCGGGCTGTGCCTGGCCCTGCGCGGGGACCATGGGCAGCTCGCGCGGATCGTCACCAACTACGACGGACTGCTGATATCCGTTCTGACGGAGGCTCAGTCGGATTCCGGCGGCGGCAGGGGCCGCCGTACCGCCGGCCCCTGTCCGCTGCGCGGCATGCGGACCGCGTCCGTCGCCCACGGCGAGGGCGCGCGGCTGGCCGCCGCCGTCTCCCTCGTGCTCGCCTCCGCCAAGGTGCGCGACCATGTCGCCGACGGGGACGGACTGCTGGCCCGCCGTCCCGTCGCGCTCGCCGCGCGCCGGGTCGCGGCGAGCTGGGACCGCGCGGGCGCCCGGACCGGCTCCGACGTCGGGTTCGACACCGCGGTCCTGGTCGATGCGGTGGACCGGCAGGCCGGCATCGAGTCGCTGGCCGGACCCGGCACCCCGATCCTCACCGTGACCGAACCGACCGAGACGGCGACCGCGGCGGCCTTCGCGCACACCGCGGTGCTCGCCGGGCGGCCGCACAACGCCGGACCGCTCGCGGAGGCCGGGCGCCTCTTCGGACGGCTCGCGCATCTGCTGGACGCCGTGGAGGACCGGGAGGCCGACGCCGTCTCCGGCGCCTGGAACCCGCTCACCGCCACGGGCACCTCGCTCACGGAGGCCCGCCGGCTCGCCGACGACGCGGTGCACGGCATCCGGCTGGCGCTGCGTGAGGTCGAGTTCACGGACGGCGGTCTCGCCCACCGGCTTCTCGTGCATGAACTCCCCGATTCCGTCCGACGCGCTTTCGGTACGCCCTCCTGTGCCCACGGTTCGCATCCGTACGCCCCTCCGCATGCTCCCGGTGCGCCGGGCATGCCGACGCCGCCCGAACCGCCGCGCCGGGAACGGCGGGGACTGCTGGCGGGGTGCGCCGTGTGGCTGGGACTCGCCTGTACCTGCCAGCTGTGCTGCGGGACCTACGAGGATCCGTGGACGCGGGAGCGCAAGGAAGGCTGCGCCGGAAACTGCGACGGTAGTTGCTGCGAGTGCTGTGAGTGCTGCAACTGCTGCGGGGAGGACTGCTGCTGCAGCGGGTGCGACTGCGGCTGCAACTGCTGAGCGGGAGCCGGGCGTGCGCGTGCGCCCGGTCCGGCCCGTAAGCGGAATCCGGCCATCCCGATCACTGTTCGACCGGTCGTCACCCGGGTGTGACGACCGGTGATGCGGTGCCAGGAGGGGAGCAAGTCGACTACTCGTCCCTAATCCGTAGGCCAAAAGGCACCCTTGCGCCGAACGGTCGGTCGGCCGAATACTCGCCGCAGCGATTGTCAGGGGCACGTCGGGTCGGAATCCGGTCCGCCGGTCCCTGGCTGCGCCTCACCGGGCCCACAACCCCACGAGGGCCCCCAACTTCCTTTGTGGAGGAACGAAACGTGAGGATCAAGCGCACCACCCCCCGCAGCGGCATCTCGAGACGGACTCGGCTGATCGCCGTTTCCACCGGCCTCGTGGCCGCCGCCGCGATCGCGGTCCCCAGCGCGAGCGCGGCCGACACCCCCGCCACCTTCAGCTCCTCCGAGCTCAAGAGCGCGAGCAGCTCGGTGATGAAGGCCGACGTCCCGGGCACCGCCTGGGCCGTCGACAGCAAGACCAACCGGGTCGTCGTGACCGTCGACAGCACCGTCTCCCAGGCCGAGATCAACAAGATCAAGCAGCAGGCCGGGGAGAACGCCGAGGCGATCACCGTCAAGCGCACCCCGGGCAAGTTCACCAAGCTCATCCAGGGCGGCGACGCCATCTACTCGGGCACCGGCCGCTGCTCCCTCGGCTTCAACGTCCGCTCCAGCAACGGAACCGAGTACTTCCTGACCGCCGGTCACTGCACCCAGGGCTCAAGCACGTGGTACGGCAACTCCAGCCGGACCCAGGTCCTCGGCTCGACCGCCGGCACCAGCTTCCCGGGCAACGACTACGGCATCGTCCGGTACACCGGTTCCGTCAGCCGGCCCGGCACCGCGAACGGCGTGGACATCACCCGCGCGGCCACCCCGAGCGTGGGCACCACGGTCATCCGTGACGGCTCCACCACGGGCACGCACAGCGGCCGGGTCACCGCGCTCAACGCGACCGTGAACTACGGCGGCGGCGACGTCGTCTCCGGTCTCATCCAGACCACGGTCTGCGCCGAGCCCGGCGACTCCGGCGGCTCGCTCTACGGCAGCAACGGCGTCGCGTACGGTCTGACCTCCGGCGGCAGCGGCAACTGCCGGACCGGCGGCACGACCTTCTTCCAGCCGGTGACCGAGGCCCTGAGCGCCTACGGGGTCAGCCTCTACTAGGGCGGGCCCCCGGCGCCCGGCCGGTCCCGCCGTACGGCTCCCCGAGGAGCCGGCAGCCCCACGAGCCCCCGCACGCGACCCGCGTGCGGGGGCTCGTCCCTGTTCCGGGACCGGCCGGGCGCCCGTCGCGCACCGGACGGATCCCGCCCGCAGGGGGTAGATTTTCAGCCACCTGTCGAACGGTCGGTGCGCGCCGCGGGCAACCCCCGTGCGACGTTTGCAATGTGAACCGTCCCGTGTCTCCATGAACTGTCAGGACATAGGGGGCGCCCGGCCGTTGTCGTATGCGCGTCCTGAAGTCGACCTTGTGTGCTCCCCGCGGCGTTCGGAAGAGTGGGCGGCGATCAACCGGCGCGGGCGTGGCTCCTGCTGTGCTCCACCCCCGTGGCCGTACGCCTTCCGGTCCGGCGAGGTCCCCACAACCCCTCCGGGCCGTCCCCCCACAGGAGGACGTGAGGTGAAGCACCGACGCATACCCGGGCGCCGTGCCGTCATGGCGGGTGCGGGCATCGCCGCACTGGCCGCGGGCGCGGTCACCTTCCAGACTGCGAACGCCAGTGAGATCCCGGCCGACGCCGCGCCCCGGACCCTCTCGGTCCAGGCGGCCGGAAACCTCGCCTCGACGCTGCTCCGGGACCTGGGCGCCGACGCGGCGGGAACGTACTACGACGCGAAGACCGAGAGTCTCGTGGTGAACGTGCTCGACGAAACCGCGGCCGAGACCGTCGAGTCGGCCGGCGCGAAGGCCAGAGTCGTGGCGAACTCGCTCGCCGACCTGAAGGACGCGCGCGCCGCGCTCCGGCAGGACGCGACCATCCCGGGCACGTCCTGGGTGACCGACCCCGTCTCCAACAAGGTCGTCGTCACGGCGGACCGCACGGTCTCCGGGGCCGAGTGGGCCAAGCTGACCGAGGTCGCCGAAGGGCTCGGCGACACGGTGGAGCTCCAGCGCACCAAGGGGGAGTTCAAGCCCTTCGTCGCGGGCGGCGACACCATCACCGGCAACGGCGGGCGCTGCTCGCTGGGCTTCAACGTGACCAAGGGCGGCGAGCCGCACTTCCTCACCGCGGGCCACTGCACCGAGTCCGTCCCGGCCTGGTCGGACTCCTCGGGGAACGTCATCGGTGAGACCGCCGTGTCCAGCTTCCCGGGCGACGACTACGGCCTGGTCACGTACACGGCCGACGTGGCGCACCCGAGCGAGGTCAACCTCTACGACGGCTCCACGCAGGCGATCTCCGGCGCCGCCGAGGCCACCGTCGGCATGCAGGTGACCCGCAGCGGCTCCACCACCCGGGTCCACTCCGGCACGGTCACCGGCCTGGACGCCACCGTGAACTACGGCAACGGCGACATCGTCAACGGTCTGATCGAGACCGACGTGTGCGCCGAGCCCGGTGACAGCGGCGGCTCGCTCTTCTCGGGCGACAAGGCGGTCGGCCTGACCTCCGGCGGCAGCGGCGACTGCACCTCGGGCGGCACGACCTTCTTCCAGCCCGTGACCGAGGCCCTGTCGGCCACCGGTACGCGGATCGGCTGAGCCCGCTCCGGCAGCACGGCGTCCCGTCCCTCCCGCGCGGAGAGGCGGGACGTCCGCGTATCAAGGCGCCACGGGCCCTGGGTGTGCTGTCCGGACAGCACACCTAGACCCCGGCCGGACGTCCCGGTTCCGGCTCCGGGTGCCTCCGCAGCGCCGACATCAGCACGGTGACGGCGGTCCCCACCACCGCCCAGGCGGACAGGACCAGCAGCGGGACGGTCACGTCGTTGCCCCGGAAGTACACGATCGAGCGGGCCGACCAGGTGCCCGCGCCCGGGGGCAGCGCCGGCCCGAGCGCCGCCCAGAACGGCGGCAGCAGCGGCGTCGGCAGGGCGCCGCCCGAGCTGGGGTTGCCCAGGATCACCACGAGCAGGATCGCCACGCCGATCCCGACGACCCCGAGAGCGGCCTGCAGCGCGAGCGTGGCGGCGCCCACCGCGAAGATGATCAGCGCGCCCAGTCCCCACAGCCCCGCGAAGCCGTCCGGCAGCGCGTCCAGGGCCGGCCCGGCGATGAGCGCCCCACCGAGTCCGCCGAGGACCGCGACCACGGCCATGGTGCCGAGCCGGATCAGCGCCCGGTGCGGGGTGGACGCCCGCGCGCCCGCGCTGATCGCCAGGATCGCCGCGCACAGGTAGCCGCCCACGCACCAGCCGACCACCAGGTAGAACGACGACAGCCCGTTGGCGTCCTGGGCGGAGGCGGGGACGACGTCCTCGACCCGCAGGGTGCGCCGCTCGTCGCGCTCCGTCTCGGTGAGGAGCCGCTCCAGGGTGGTGGCCAGCGCGGTGCCGCCGCCGGTGGCGACCAGCAGGGTGTCGGTCGTGCCCCCGGGGTCGACCACCAGCGCCCCGTCGATGTCCCGGTCCTCGATCTGCCGGCGGGCGCTCTCCTCGTCGGCCACCGCCCGCGGGTCCAGCGGGGAGCCGGGCAGTTCCTGCAGCCGGGTCACCGTCCGCTCGGCCACCGGCGGGGGCGCGGCGACCCCGAAGGGCGCGTCCCGCAGCTTCGGGTGGTGCAGGGCGCCCACGTACGAGGTGATGAACAGCAGCATCAGCGCGATCACGCCGAGCACGAGCAGGGTGGCCCGCGGGGTGACGGCGTCGCGCACCTCGCCGAGGAACGAGCGCGGGCGGGTCCCGGGGCCGGTGCTCTGCGTCATGTCCCCACGGTCCGGGGGAGCGGGCGTTCGCGCAGGTGGGACAGGGCCGAACGGATGTCGCACATTTATTTGAAAGCGGGCCCGGGCGCGGGCGGCGCTGCGCGCGGGGGGTTCGACCCGGCCGGGCAGGCCTCCCGCCGGCTCGCCTTCGGCCCGGTGGGCGAGAAGACGCGCGGGATCGAGGGGGCGCGGACCGCGTGCGGGCCGGGTTCGGTCCCCGCGCGGTGATGCCGGGGGTGTCGGCGGCGTAGGACCCGGTGGCCGGCGAGTCGCGGCGGCGGGTGAACTGCGCCCGCTGCTGGGGTGGTTGCCGCGTACCGCGCCCGGCGGGGCGGCGCGTCTCGCCCGGTGACGCGCCGCCAGGCCGCAGTGGGCGATCGTGGGGCATCGGCGGGAGTTTTTACCGACCCGTAACTTCCCGGCTTTCCTACTCGCCCGTAACTTGATGGGTGAACAGCATCCCGTGATCCGGATCACAGGGCGTAGGACCCCACCCTCCCCCCTTGAGCCGCAAGGAGATCACACGATGCTGCCCTGGAAGCGGGTGATCAGACCGCTGGCCGCGCTCCTGCTGGCCGCGGCCGCCGTCACCGCCCCCGCCGCGTCGAGCGCGCAGGCCGCCGCCGCACCCGGCTCCGGCTGGAACGACTTCGCCTGCGAGCCCTCCGCCGCCCATCCCCGCCCCGTCGTCCTGGTCCACGGCACCTTCGGCAACTCCGTCGACAACTGGCTGGGCCTCGCGCCCTACCTGAAGAACCGGGGCTACTGCGTCTTCTCCCTGGACTACGGCCGGCTCCCCGGCGTCCCCTTCTTCCACGGCCTCGGCCCCGTCGAGAAGTCCGCCGAAGAGCTCGACGCCTACGTCGACCGGGTGCGCGCCGCGACCGGCGCCACGAAGGTCGACATCGTCGGCCACTCCCAGGGCGGCATGATGCCCCGCTACTACCTCAAGTTCCTCGGCGGCGCCGCCGAGGTGAACGCCCTGGTCGGCATCGCCCCCAGCAACCACGGCACCACCCTCGGCGGCCTCACCGCGCTGCTGCCGCACTTCCCCGGCGCCGAGGACCTGCTGAGCGAGGCCACACCCGCCCTCGCCGACCAGGTCGCCGGCTCCGCCTTCCTCACCAAGCTCAACGCGGGCGGCGACACCGTACCCGGCGTCCGCTACACCGTCATCGCCACCAGGTACGACCAGGTCGTCACCCCGTACCGCAGCGCCTTCCTGACCGGGCCGAACGTCCGCAACGTGGTCCTCCAGGACCTCTGCGCGGTCGACCTGTCCGAACACCTGGCGATCGGACTGATCGACCGGATCGCCTTCCACGAGGTGGCGAACGCCCTCGACCCGGCCCGCGCCAGGCCGACCACCTGCGCCTCCGTGGTCGGCTGACACGTCTCGCCTCGAGGCCTTTCGGGTCTTTCGGCCTTTCGAGGTTTTCGAGGCTTCGAGGAGAACGGCGGCGGGTCCCTGTCCGGCCTGAGCCGCCGGACAGGGATCCGCCGCCGGTTCAGCGGCCGTGGCGTCCGGTCGCCGTGCGCCGCCGCGCGGAGGCGAACAGCGCGGCCGAGCCGAGCGCCAGCGCCGCGGCGCCGCCGGCCATCAGGTACGGCGTGCTGTCGTCACCGCCGGTCTCCGCCAGGTTCTGACCGCCGCCGGCCGCCTTCGGCCGGTTGCCCGTGCCGGCGTCCGCCGCGACCGGGTCGGCCGTGGTGGCGGGGTCGTCGTCGCCGTGCCCGTGGTTCTCGACCGTCGACTTCTCGGCGCCGGCCTCGATCTGCTCCTCGGACGGGGCGGAGGCCGTCGGCGCCGGGGCGGGCGCCCCCTTCGGCGTGTCGCCCGAGGCGGCCTCACCGCCGTCCGTCTTCCCGTCGCCTTCCGCCGTGTCGCCGCCGGCCGCGTCCCCGCCCGCCTGCGCACCGCCGAAGGTGACGTCCGAGCAGGAGTAGAAGGCCTCCGGGCTGTCCGACCGCTGCCAGACGGCGTACAGCAACTGCTGGCCGGAGCGCTCCGGGAGGGTGCCGGAGAAGGTGTAGAAGCCGCCCGACGCGGCCGGGTCGGTGGAGGTCGCCACCGGGTGGGCCAGGTCCAGGTCGTCCCAGGCCAGCGGCTTGCCCGGGTCGTAGCCGGGCTTGGTGATGTACACCGTGAAGGTGCCCTTGTGCGGGGCCGTCACCCGGTACTTGAAGGTGTGCTCGCCGCTGGACACGCCGGTCACCGGCCAGTCGGTGCGGGCCAGGTCGAGGCCCTTGAACGCCTCGTTTCCCGCGCTGCACAGCTTGCCGTCCGGAATCAGCTCCCGGTGGCGCCCGCCCGCGTCACCGATGCGGACGCCGTTCCAGTCGTACAGCGCCTGGGTGCCGCCGGCCGCGACGGCCGCCCTGCACGCCTCCGACACCGGGCTCTCCGGGCCCTCGGCGTAGCACTGGGAGACCCGGCTGACCGGGTCGCCCATCGAACCGTGGGCGGCGGCGGGCGCGGCGGACAGTCCGGTCAGGGCGAGCGGGGCGAGACCGACGGCGGCGACAGCGGCCTTACGGCGTGCGGACATGGGGCAGCAACTCCTCGGCGAACAGCGGATCTCATGGGGGGCGATCCCGGGGGATCCCGTGGGGGTGGATCAGAAACTAGCCCCGCGGAACCCGGAAATCGCCCGGTGAGGGCGGTGCGGGGAGATCCTTATGGTCGCTTTAAGGGAGCGCTCAGGCTGGGATCAGGTAGGTACCGTGCGCGCATGACGAACGCGCGGATCAGGCCGGCCGTCGCCGCCGACGTACCGGACGCGCGGACGGTGGCCGACGCGGCCTTCCGGCCCTGCATCGCCCGGATCGGGGCCGTGCCGGCGCCCATGGGGGCCGGCCACGCGGCGAACATGGCCGCCGCCGCGTGTTCGTCGCGGAGCTCCCGGACGACGGCGGGGCCGGGCCCGCGCGGCCGGCGGGCCTCGTCGTGCCGGAGCCGCGCCCGGACCGCCTGTACCCGGGCATCGTCGCCGTCCGTCCCGACGCCCGGGGCGCCGGGCCGGGGGCGGCTGCCGCCGGAGTTCGCGGAGACCCGGGCACGGGCGCTCGGACTGCCCTCGTCATGGCGTGCGTGGGGAGCCGGATCCCGGGCAAGCGCCCCGGCCGAGCCCCGCGGCCGGGGCGCTCAGCCGTCGGGCCACCAGGTGCGGGCGATGTCCTTGCGGATCTCGGGGCGGTCCGCGGGGCGCTCGTCGGCCTCCTCGCGGACCTGGCGGGTGTCCGTCTTCCTCGGGGGCTTCTGCACGGTGACTCGGCGCATGGCCGCCTCCTTGAAGGTCCATCCGGGTCGCCCGTTCTCACGGCGGTGAACCTTTCGGGGGAGAGTTCCCCATCCGTCCCGTCGTGTCTGTGGCCGCCGTCACGGATCGACTGTCAGTGGCAGGTGTCACTCTGAGCCCATGACCACGCAGCACGGTGACGGGACGGACACGAGCGGTGCCGACTGGGACGCGCGGGCGGCCACCTTCGACGAGGAGCCGGACCACGGGCTGCGCGACCCGCGGGTGCGCGCCGCCTGGGCCGCGCGGCTGCGGGACTGGCTGCCCGGCCGGCCGGGTGACGTCCTGGACCTCGGCTGCGGCACCGGCAGCCTCTCCCTCCTCGCCGCCGGGCAGGGCCACCGGGTCACCGGGGTGGACCGGTCCCCGGCCATGGTGGCGCTGGCCCGGCAGAAGCTCGCCGGGCGGCACGCGGTGTTCCTCACCGGCGACGCGGCGCACCCGCCGGTCGACGGTGAGCGGTACGACGCCGTCCTCGTCCGGCACGTGCTGTGGACGCTTCCCGAGCCGGACCGGGTGCTGCGGCACTGGCGCGACCTGCTGCGGCCCGGCGGGCGGCTGGTGCTGGTCGAGGGGGTGTGGGGGACGGTGAGCCCGGTCGGCATACCGGCGGACCGGCTCACCGCCCTCCTCGCCCCGCTCACCGCACGGGTGCGCGTGGAACGGCTGTCCGGGGACCCGGCGCTGTGGGGACGGGAGGCCGACGACGAGCGGTACGCGGTGGTGGCCTTCCGGGACTGAACCGCCGGGGGCCGGACCGCCGGCGGCGTCCCGGCCGGCGCCGTGTCTCAGCCGAGCAGGGCGCCGAGACCGGCCCCGCGGGCCAGGGCGTCCAACTCGTCGAGGGCGGCCACCGCGGCCGCCGCCGCGCCGGGGTCCCTGGCCGCCAGGCCGCTCTCCGCGAACTCGTCCTCGTCCAGCCGCCGTACGTCCGTGCCGTCGGCGGAGACCCACAGGTCCAGGTCGAGGTCCTCGACGACCAGGCGGCCCCCGGTCAGCTCGGCCGGGCGGGTGATGTCGCAGTAGTGGCCCTTGAGGACGCCCCCGGAGGTGCGCACCTCCTTCACGGAGTACCAGCGGTCCCGCCAGTAGTGCTCCGTGAAGACGTCTCCGGGTTCGAAGCGGACGAAGCCGAAGTCGCGTACGCCCTCGCCCGCCCACGGGGCGCGCACGCTGACCCGGGCGCCGTCGTCGGCGAGCAGCTCCGCCGGGTAACGGATCTTCGTGCGGCCCGCCTTGACCAGGACCACCTCGACGGTCGCGGGTCCGTCAGCCGAGTTCGCGGACATACCGCACCTCCGTTCCGCACAGCTCGTAGCCGAACCACTCGTTGATCGCGATCATCGGACCGTTCCCGGTGTCGTTGCCGGTGAAGGCTTCTGTGTACCCGGCCGCGCGGGCCCGGTGCAGCGAGTCGTTCTTCACGAGCTTCGCCAGGCCCCGGCCGCGGTGGGCGCGCGCCGTGCCGGTCATACCGGTCGCGTACCGGGCGCCGCCGTCCGTGCGGACCGCGGAGAACGCGGCGGGCCGGCCGTCGACCACGGCCACCGTGGTCAGCTCGGCGTCGAACAGCGGGTGCTGCCAGGTCTCCCTCAGCCACGCCTCGTAGTCGGTGAGCTCCGTGTCCACGTCGCTCGGCTCGTCCGCCGTGGTCTCCGCGTCCAGCTCGAACAGCGGGCGCGGGTCGTCGGCGTACGCGGAGCCCGGGCGCAGTTCCACGCCGGGCGGTGGGTCCTGCGGCGGGGGCAGCTCGCGGTGCGCCAGGTCCAGGCGGAGGAAGTGCGCGGAGCGGCTCGCCCGGTAACCGTGCAGTTCGGCGAAGGCGCGGTTGCCGGGCTCGTCCAGCACCCAGGCCAGCAGCCGGGTCGCCCCGTGCGCGGTCAGATGCTCCTCGGCGGCGCGCACCAGCAGCGTCCCCGCGCCCCGGCGCGTGTGCCGGGGGTGCACGTAGACGTTGAGGTTGCCCTGGCCGGGCACGGCGCTGTCGTGGCTGAGGTGCACCTGGGCCGTGCCGATCACCTCCCCGTCGTCGTCCACCGCGACGAGCGGGCGGTAGCGGGCGTCGGGGTGCAGATGGGCGAGCTCGTGGGCCAGGGACTCCGGGGTGACGAGGACGAACGGCAGCGCGGCCTGCCGTACGCGGGCGAAGCCCTCCAGGTCGGCCGGGGCGTCGGGGCGCAGATCGCGGACGGTCACTGTCATGTGAGCGCACGCTACGAGGCGATGGGGCGGGGGTGCCTCTTATTTTCCCGGGGCGCCGCGTGGGTGGGCCGGGGCGCCGGCCGGGCGGGGGTGTGGGGCGTCCGGGGGGTGCGCGAGAATCGCGGCGTGAGTGTACGGATCCATATCCAGGACGGAACACCGCCGTACGAGCAGGTGCGGGCGCGGATCGCCGAGCAGGCGCGGTCGGGGGAACTGCCGGTGGGGTACCGGCTGCCGACGGTGCGGGGGCTGGCCGAGACGCTCGGGCTCGCGGTGAACACGGTCGCCAAGGCGTACCGGGCGCTCGAGGCGGACGGGGTGATCGAGACGCGGGGGCGGAACGGAACGGTGATCGCTGCCGCGGGGGCGGCGGCGGAGAGGGAGGCTGCGGCCGCGGCGCAGGCGTTCGCCGAGAGGGTCCGGCGACTGGGGTTGGGGGAGGAGGCGGCGATGGCCGCGGTCCGGGACGCGCTGCGGGCGGTCTACCGGGCGTAGGCGCCGCGGGGGTTGGGGCCGCCGGCCGCTGCGGACGCGTGCGGGTGGGGACGGGTGCGCGGTTCCCCGCGTCCCCAAGGGGGTTGGGCGAGGCTTCCGCAGGGGCCGGAGGGCGGTCGAGGTCGTGGCGTCGCGGACTGCTGACCGTGACGACGGAGTCCGGTGGCGTGCGCTCCAGGCAGGAGGCGAAGGTCTCCCGGGACGGCAGCCGGCAGAAGGCGTTGTTCACCTCGGCGGTGGGGGAGACGGCCGCGTACTCCTCCAGCCACAGCCGTACCGGCGGGCCGGGCGGGCACAGCACCCCGCGCCGGTCCTTGCGCTGCCGTCCCGAACTCCCGACCGGCAGCGGCGTGCGGCCCTCACCCCTCCTACAGGTACAGGCCCGCGTCCGCGTCGCCGCGCGGCTCCGGCAGGGCGGTCGGGGAGGTGCCCCGGCGCAGGGCGTACAACTCGGCCAGGGTCGCCCCCTCGCGTCCGACGCCCTCCTCGCGGCCCAGCCAGTTCACCGCCTCCGTGCGGGTCAGCGGCCCCACCTCGATCCGGGCCAGGCAGCGGCCCGGACGCACCACGGCCGGGTGCAGCCGCTCCAGGTCCTCGTTGGTGGTGACGCCCACCAGGACGTTGCGGCCCTGGCCGAGCAGACCGTCGGTGAGGTTCAGCAGCCGGGACAGCGCCTGGCCCGCCGTGTGCTTGGCCTCGCCGCGGATCAGTTCGTCGCAGTCCTCCAGGAGCAGCAGCCGCCAGCGGTTCCTGCCGGACGCGTCCTCCTCGCCGATGGCGATGTCCATCAGGTAGCCGACGTCGGAGAACAGCCGCTCGGGGTCCAGGACGCAGTCCACCTGGCACCAGTCCCGCCAGGACCGGGCGAGGGTGCGCAGCGCGGACGTCTTGCCGGTGCCCGGCGGGCCGTGCAGCAGGAGCAGCCGCCCCGAGATGTCCTCGGGGGTGGTCTTCATCAGCCGGTCCATCGCGTCCGCCACCGGGGCGGTGTAGTTGGGCCGGATCTCCTCCCACGTGCCGGCCGTGATCTGCCGGGTGGTGCGGTGCGGACCGCGCCGCGGGGAGACGTACCAGAACCCCATGGCGACGTGCTCCGGCTGCGGTTCCGGCTCGTCGGCCGCGCCGTCGGTGGCCTCCTCCAGGATCCGCTCCGCCAGGTCGGCGCTGGTCGCGGTCACCGTGACGTCGGCGCCCCGGTTCCAGCGGGAGATCAGCAGCGTCCAGCCGTCCCCCTCGGCCAGGGTGGCGCTGCGGTCGTCGTCCTTGGCGAGCCGCAGCAGCCGCGCCTCCGCGGGCAGGAGGGTCGCGCCGGACCGGACGCGTTCGAGGGTGGCGGCGTGCGAGTAGGGCTGCTCGCCCGTCGCGAAACGGCCGAGGAACAGCGCGTCGACGACGTCGGACGGGGAGTCGTTGTCGTCGACGTTGAGCCGGATGGGCAGGGCGTCGTGCGGGTGCGCGGACATGCCGTCATGATCGGTCACGGGGGCTCCCCGTGCACCTGGATTGCCGGGTGCGCCCGTGCGTGGCGCGTCGCTCCCGGTCCGCCGGCGACGGACTTCTCACCGTGCGGTGCCGGAAAGCCGCGCCGTCCCGGTGTTCGTCCGGTGCTCGACGGTAATAGTTCTGACATGAACACTTCCGTTCAACACGCCTCGTTGGTACGACGGTTGAGGCAGAGATCCTGCTAAAGGGAGGTTCCATGAGACGTTCCCGACTCGTCCTCTTCCTCACCACCTTCTTCCTCGCCGTCACCGCCGCCCTCACCGGCGCGACCGCGGCGCACGCGTCCGCACAGGCGGCCCCCGGCCCGTACGTGGCCCTGGGCGACTCCTACTCCTCGGGCGTCGGCGCCGGCAGCTACATCTCCTCCAGCGGCGACTGCAAGCGCAGCACGAAGGCCCACCCGTACCTCTGGGCGGCCGCGAACTCACCGTCCTCCTTCTCCTTCACGGCCTGCTCGGGCGCCCGTACGGGTGATGTCCTCTCCGGGCAGCTCGGCCCGCTCTCCGCGAGCACCGCCCTCGTCTCGATCAGCATCGGCGGCAACGACGCGGGATTCGCCGACGTCATGACGACCTGTGTGCTCCAGTCCGACAGCTCCTGCCTCTCCCGCATCGCCACCGCCCGCGCCTTCGTCGACTCGACGCTGCCCGGCAGGCTCGACGGCGTCTACACCGCGATCCGGGACCGGGCGCCCAACGCCCACGTGGTGGTGCTCGGTTACCCCCGCTTCTACCAGCTCGGCACCAGCTGCATCGGCCTCTCCGAGACCAAGCGGAAGGCCATCAACGACGCCTCCGACCACCTCAACAACGCCATCGCCCAGCGCGCCCGGGCGTACGGCTACACGTTCGGCGACGTCCGCACCACGTTCAGCGGCCACGAGATCTGCTCCGGGAACCCCTGGCTGCACAGCGTGGACTGGCTGAACATCGGCAACTCCTACCACCCGAAGGCCGCCGGACAGTCGGGCGGCTACCTCCCGGTGCTCACCTCGGCGGCCTGACCCCCGTGGCCCCGTAGCCGTCGTCCCCGCCGGACGCCGAGGCGGAGGCCCCGCCCGACGGGGTCTCCGCCGCGCGCGACCGGGGACGTGAGACCGCCCACGTTCTCGCCGTCCCGGACGTCCGCGCGAGCAGCGGCCGGGCCGTCCGGGGCCGCGGGACCGGAGTGATCGCCTCCGTACCGGCCGGCGGGGCGGCCGTCACTCCGGGCGGACATGACGGCCCCCGGGCGGCCGGGTACGCCGGCTCCGGCTCATGGACCGGGACGGCCGGCCCGCTCCCTCGGGCCCCTCGAGCGCGACACGCCCTTGGCCGCGTCCGGTCTCCACCCCGCGACGGCGTCACTCGCGGTGACCGTCTGACCGGAGGGTGGCTTTCCGCAACCCGCCGGCCAGCCCATCGTCCAACTCGCCCTGAAAACGGTCGGATTCGGAGAGTAATCGCCGAGTGTTCGTCAACACCCTTATGGGGAAGGTGAATCCTGTGACCTCGATACACGGGTGCCCGTACGGGACGATAGGGTTACCCTGCCCGGGCCGGGTGGAGTCGTACGGGTGGGGAGTGACATGGAACAGATAACAGTGCGCAGCAGGGCCAGGATCCCTGCGATCACCTGCGGCAGCGGCGCGAGCAGTACGCGTCTCGACCGCCATCTCTCGGTCCTCGCGGGACCGGCCGTCCCGCAGCGGGAGACGGCCGAGGCGACGTCACTCATGCGTGAGCTGACCGCGCGTGACAGCACCCGCGGCACCAAGGGCGCACGGGCCCGCGCGAGCCGCGTCTCGCTCTTCGCCCCGCTGCGCCGACTGCGCCGCTCCCTGTTCGGCAGCCGGTAGCGTCCGCGCCGGACGGTCCCACCCGTCCCGGCGCGGCGCTCGCCCGCTGTCCCCACGGCACACGGCCCCATTCCGCCGGCCGCACGACACCGGCCTTCATCCTGCCGACCCCGATCCCACCCGGCGGCGACCGCAGGACTCGTCCACCGTCCGCGGTCCGTCCACGCGCACGTGTGGCTGCCGCTTGACGTCACCCGCCTGTCGCTGTCACCCGCCCACGGCTCCAGCCCCGCCCTCTGCGCAGGCCGGAGCCGACCGCGACGCTGAACGGCATCGTGACGACGTTCGGCAGCGACGAACCGGCCACCGCCTGGCGCACCCGTTCGCTGCCCTGGCCGCGGAAGCAGGAGAACGCGGTCCGCACCGCCTGCCTCCGGTCGCGCGTCGCGACCGGCGGGTGCCCGAGGACGGCGGCGGCGTTCGTGGGGGACCCGGCCCGATCGACTTCGAAGCGTGGTCCGAGCGGGCTCTCACCCGTGTACGGGACGGCGCCGGTCCCGCGTCGCACCCCCGGCCGGGCCGCTCCGCCCCGCGCCCTCTCAGATCAGCGCGAGCTGGCCCCCCGGCCCCTCCTCGCGCGCGTCCAGCACCGAGGCCGGTCGCCGGGCGGACGCGGGCACGGGCAGGACGCCTGCCGTGTGCAGGTCGGCGGGGGTGATCGGTGCGGGCAGGGAGCCCGCCGAGTCCTCGCGGAGCGGGCGCAGTTCGGCGAGGAGGGTGAGGACCGTGACCAGTTCCAGCAGTTCCGAGGTCCAGGTCTGCGGCCAGGCGGCCGGGCGGATCGCCTCCAGGGTGCCCGGTTCGGCCGGGCGCGTGCGGGACGCGCACCACTCCTCCAGCACCCGCACCCCGCCGGCCTCGAACTCCCACGCCTGCGGCGGCACCGGGGAAACACGGCCGTCACCGAGCAGCAGCGCCTCCTCGCCCCGGTCGTAGGCCGGGGCGGGCGGCCGGGACGGCAGCGGGGCGCGGACGTACGGGCGGCGGCCGCCCGGCAGTCTGGGGCGCTCACCGTCCCGGCGCATGAGCCACAGCGTCCGGCGGCCCAGCGCCACGCCCTGCCGCCAGGCGTCCGGATCGCCGGTGAGCGGCACCGCGAGCCCGCCCGGCGCGGGACGGGCCATGGCCGCCGCCCAGGCGAGGACGTCGACGGCGGAGACCTCCAGCCCCAGCCGGGCGGCGAGGTGGTCCGTCAGCCCCGGGGCCAGATTGGGCTCGGCGGCGCCCGGCCGGCGGTACAGCGGGCGGATCCGGCCCGTGCGCAGGACGGGGAAGAGGGACGTGACGAGCAGCGGCGGGATGCCGCCGGCCGTCTCGACGGCGAAGATCTGGTGCTCGTCCGCCACCCGCCACAACTCCGGCCGGGGGGCGTCGATCAGCCGTGTGTCGGGGATCAGCCACTGCTCGTCGAACGGGCCGTGCAGCACTCGTACCGGCTCCGGGCACGGCCCCGTGGCACGGGCCAGCCGCTCCGTGCCGCCGTCCCGCCCGGGGAGCTGCCCGACCGCCGTGTGCGGGGTACGGGACCGGGTGGACCGGAACAGGGCCTCGCGGTCCGGGCCCTCGGCTTTCACCAGGGCGTTCCAACGGGCCTTCAGGGACGCCGCGTCGGGGGCCGCCGGCCATCCCCGGCCGAGCCGCGGCGGTGCGACGGACCACGGCATGAGGTCCGCCAGCAGCGGAGCGTCGTCATGCGTCACGCCGGGCATCGTACGACGTGCCGGCGGGGCCGGATCAGGTGGCGTCCAGGGTCACCGTGAAGGAGAAGCGGTCGCCCCGGTAGTGGATCACGGCCACGTCCAGGACCCGTCCGGCGGAGTCGTAGGTGACGCCGGTGTAGTGCAGGATCGGGCTGAGCAGCGGGACCCGGAGCAGCCGCGCCGTCTCCGGGGCCGCGAGCCGCGCCTCCACGGTGTCCGTGATGCGGCTGATGTCCGCGCCGACGACGTCCCGCAGCACCTTCGTCATCGGCCAGCGCACCAGGTCCTGCGGATCGATCCGTTCGGCCAGCTCCGGACGCACGTAGTTGCGGGCGTGGTTGGTCGGCTCGCCGGTCTTCTCGTCGCTGCGCAGCCGGTGGTAGGCGGCCGTCTCCGCCAGGTCCGGGAAGTGCTCGGCCAGTTCGGCCGGCACCGGTGCGGCTCCGTGCTCCAGCAGGTCCGTCGTCATGCCGGACTGCTGGGCCACGATCGCGTCGACCGAGCCCAGCAGCCGCACCGGCGCGCCCCGCCGCGCGTCCGGCTCGATGAACGTGCCGCGCCGCCGGTGCCGGGTGATCAGCCCCTCGTCCTCCAGCTCCTTCAGCGCCTGCCGCATGGTCAGCACGCTCACCCCGTAGTGCCCGGCCAGCTGCTCCTCGGTGGGCAGGCGCAGCGGGTCGTGGGGCGAGCGGCCGAGGATCGAGGCGCGCAGCGACTGCGACACCTGGTACCAGAGCGGCAACTTGCGGTTGAGGACGATCGAGTCCGGGGCGAAGGAGGTCACGCGCTATCCGTACCGGTCGGAGAACGGTCAGTGCAATGGCCGGAAGTGACGCTCGAGTCCCTGCCACACGTCGTCGTACCCCTGCTGCAGGTGCTCCGCCCGCGCCCCCTGGGGGGTGAGGGACACCGGCCAGCGGGTCTCGAACATGAAGGCGAGGCCGTCGTCGACCTTCTGCGGGCGCAGCTCCGCCGCGCTGGCGCGGTCGAACGTCTCCCGGTCCGGGCCGTGCGCCGACATCATGTTGTGCAGCGAGCCGCCGCCCGGCACGAACCCTTCCGCCTTCGCGTCGTACGCGCCCTCGATCAGGCCCATGTACTCGCTCATCACGTTCCGGTGGAAGTACGGCGGCCGGAAGGTGTCCTCGCCGACCAGCCAGCGCGGGGCGAACACCACGAAGTCCACGCCCGCCAGGCCGGGCGTGTCGCTCGGCGAGGTCAGCACCGTGAAGATCGACGGGTCCGGGTGGTCGTACGAGATGGTGCCCATCACATTGAAGCGGCGCAGGTCGTAGGCGTACGGCACATGGTTGCCGTGCCAGGCGACGACGTCCAGCGGGGAGTGGTCGTAGGTGGCGGCCCACAGGTTGCCGCAGAACTTGTTCACCACCTCCACCGGGCCCTCCACGTCCTCGTACGCGGCGACCGGGGCGCGGAAGTCACGGGCGTTCGCCAGGCCGTTGGCGCCGATCGGGCCGAGGTCGGGCAGCCGGAACGGTGCCCCATAGTTCTCGCACACATAACCGCGGGCCGTCTCGTCCAGCAGCTCCACACGGAACCGCACCCCACGGGGGATCAGCGCGATGTGTCCGGGCTCCACATGCAGCAGACCGAACTCCGTGCGCAGCAGCAGTCCGCCGCGTTCCGGCACGATCAGCAGCTCGCCGTCGGCGTCGCTGAACACCCGCTGCATGGAGGCGTTGGCGTGGTACAGGTGCACCGCCATACCGCTGCGCCGGGTCACGTCGCCGTTGCCGCCCAGGGTCCACAGGCCGGCCAGGAAGTCGGTGCCCTCCGCCGGCTCCGGCAGCGGGTTCCAGCGCAGCCGGTTGGGGTCGGGCACCGTCTGGGCGAACGGCGCCGAGCGCAGCGCCCCGTTGCCCGTGCGGGTGAACGCCGGGTGCGCGGCGGACGGGCGGATCCGGTACAGCCACGAGCGGCGGTTGACCGCCCGCGGCTCGGTGAAGGCCGACCCGCTCAGCTGCTCCGCGTACAGCCCGAGCGGCGCGCGCTGCGGGGAGTTGCGGCCGACGGGCAGGGCGCCCGGCACCGCCTCCGAGCTGTGCTCGTTGCCGAAGCCGGAGAGGTGCTCCAGGCCCTCGGCGATCTTGCGCGCCTGCTCGCGCTCTGTCGCGCTCCCGCGGGCGGTGGCCCCGTCGCTCATGTCCGCTGCTCCCTTGCACCGAGCCGATTCCTATGGGACACCGTAGGATTGCGGTTACCCCGGCGCAAGGGCGCCGCGCGGTCTCGTTCCCCGGCCGGCCCTCCCGTCCCCTCCACGGAGTGTCCGGAACCAGTCTCCAGGGGGATTCGCACGTTCGAAGCGCTGTTCTACGCTCCCCGGCATGACGTGGACGCGGAAACCGATCATCCCCGCGCTCGCGGTCTGTGTCGTCGTGCTGGCCGGATCCGCGGGCTGCGACACCCCGGGCGGCCGGGGGAGGGGCGGGGCGCCGTCCTCCCCCGTGGGCCGGCTCCTCGACGAGCGCGACGCGGAGGGCCGCCCCTACCGGGAGGTGGACGAGCAGGACGCGCCCCGGGTCGGCGTGGAGGTCACGCCCGACGCCGGGGGCGGCTGGGACGTACGGCTGCGGGTGCGCGCCTTCCGCTTCTCGCCCGACGGGACGGGCCGCCGCGCCCGGGCCGGCCGGGGCGTGGCGCACCTGGAGGTGAACGGCCGCCGCGTCGCCGTGCTGCGCACCCCCGAGCACCACCTCGCCCCCGGCGCCTTCCCGCGCGGCACCCACCAGGTCACCGCGCGCCTGTACGCCGACGACGGCTCGGTGTGGGCCGTCGACGGAGAGCCCGTGGAGAGCACCGCCGACATCACCGTCTCGGACCAGGAGCCGACCACCGGGCCGAGCGCGGAACCGGTCGCGGAGGGGCCCGGCGCACCGGACGGCCCCGGGCGGGCGGGGTGAGGCCCGTGTCCTCCACGGCATCGCTCCGCCGGGCGCCCGTGCAGCGGCGCAGCGCCGAACGGCTGGCCAGGATCCTCGACGCCTGCGCCGGCCTCCTCGACGAGGTCGGCTACGACGGCCTGAGCACCCGCGCGGTCGCCGAACGCGCCGGCGTGCCCATCGGTTCCGTCTACCGCTTCTTCACCGGCAAACGCCAGATGGCCGACGCGCTCGCCCGGCGCAACCTGGAGCGCTTCACCGAACGCGTCACCGAACGGCTGGCCGTCGCCGGCGACCGCGGCTGGCGGCACGCCATGGACGTCGTGCTCGACACGTACCTGGACATGAAGCGCACCGCCCCCGGCTTCTCCCTCGTCGAGTTCGGCAACCAGATCCCGGTCGGGGCGCGCCGCGCCGAACCCAACCACCGGGTCGCCGACCGGCTCACCGCGCTGCTCTCCGGCTACCTGGGCCGCCCGGCCGACGACGACCTGCGCCGCACCTTCCTGGTCGCCGTGGAGACCGCCGACACCCTGGTCGGCCTGGCGTTCCGGACGGCGCCCGAGGGGGACGAGAAGATCATCGCCGAACTGCGCGCGCTGCTGAGGGCGTACCTGGCCCGGGTGCTCGACTGACCCGTTCCCCCGCACGCCC
This sequence comes from Streptomyces sp. DH-12, assembly GCF_002899455.1. Lineage (GTDB taxonomy): Bacteria > Actinomycetota > Actinomycetes > Streptomycetales > Streptomycetaceae > Streptomyces. The sequence goes on from NZ_PPFB01000001.1 coordinate 5,987,397, forward strand.
TCCCCTCCGTGCGTACCGGTCGGTATGCTCGGCCCGTCCGTGCGCCACCGCCGCCGTCCCGGGGAGGACCCGTGTCCCGCACCGCCCTGCGTATCTGCCCCCTGTGCGAGGCCACCTGCGGCCTGGTCCTCACCGTCGACAACGGCAAGGTCACCGGTGCCCGCGGTGACCGCGACGACGTGTTCAGCAAGGGGTTCATCTGCCCCAAGGGCGCCGCCTTCGCGGAGCTGGACTCCGACCCCGACCGGCTGCGCGCCCCGCTCGTCCGGGTGGACGGCGCACTGCGCGAGGCCACCTGGGAGGAGGCCTTCGACGCCGTCGCCGCCGGACTGCGCACGGCCGTCGAACGGTACGGCCCGCACGCCGTCGGCGTCGTCCTCGGCAACCCCAACGTGCACACGATGGCCGGCGCCCTCTACCCGCCGCTGCTCATCGGCGGGCTCGGCACCCACAGCGTGTTCACCGCCTCCACCGTCGACCAGATGCCCAAGCACGTCTCCAGCGGGCTCCTCTTCGGCGACGCCAACCGCATCCCCGTACCCGACCTGGACCGCACCGACCACCTGCTCCTGATCGGGGCCAACCCGCTCGAGTCCAACGGCAGCCTGTGCACCGCGCCCGACTTCCCCGGACGGCTCAGGGCGCTGCGGGCGCGCGGCGGCACCCTCACCGTCGTCGACCCGCGCCGCACCCGCACCGCCCGCCTCGCCGACCGGCACCTCGCCGTCCGCCCCGGCACCGACGCGCTGCTGCTCGCCGCGATCGCCCGCACCCTGTTCGACGAGGACCTCGTCGACCTGGGCGACGCCGCCCCGCACCTCCAGGGCGTCGCCGAACTCTCCGACGCCCTCGCCGACTTCACACCCGAGGCGGTCGCCGGCGCCTGCGACGTCGACGCCGCCGCCATCCGCGGCCTCGCCCGGGAACTCGCCGCCGCCCCCACCGCCGCCGTCTACGCACGCATCGGCAGCTGCACCGTCCCGCACGGCACCCTCGCCAGCTGGCTCGTCGACGTCCTCAACGCCCTCACCGGCAACCTCGACCGGTCGGGCGGCGCGCTCTTCCCCCAGGCCGCCACCGACAGGACCCCGCGCCCCGCCGGACCCGGCCACGGCTTCGCCCTCGGCCGCTGGCACTCGCGGGTGAGCCGCCACCCCGAGGCCAAGGGCGAACTGCCGCTGTCCGCCCTCGCCGAGGAGATCGACACCCCCACCGAGGAGGGGACGCCGGTCCGCGCCGTCATCGCCGTCGGCGCCAACCCGGTGCTCTCCGCCCCCGACGGCAACCGGCTGGACCGGGCGCTCGCCTCCCTCGACTTCATGGTGAGCGTCGACCCCTACCTCAACGAGACCTCCCGGCACGCCCACGTCGTCCTGCCGCCGCCCCCGCCGGCCCAGAGCCCGCACCACGACTTCGCGTTCAACACCCTCGCCGTGCGCAACCAGGTCCGCTACACCCGCCCCGCCGTGCCCCTCGAACCCGGCCGCATGGCCGAGACCGAGATCCTCGCCCGGCTCGTCCTCGCCGCCACCGGCACCCACGGCGCCGACCCGTCCGCCGTGGACGACCTGGTGATCCGGCAGACCCTCGGCAAGGCCGTCCGCGAGCCGCACTCCCCGGTGCACGGCCGCGACCCGAAGGAACTCGCCGGACTGCTGACCGGCGACGACGGCCCCGAACGGCGCCTCGACATGATGCTGCGCCTCGGTCCCTACGGCGACGGCTTCGGCGCCGACCCGGACGGGCTCACCCTGGAGAAGCTGCTCGCCCACCCGCACGGCATCGACCTCGGACCGTTGCGCCCCCGCCTGCCCCAGCCGCTGAGGACCCGCAGCGGCAAGGTGGAACTGCTGCCCGCCCCGATCGCCGCCGACCTGCCCCGGCTGCGGGCCGCCCTCCGCGAGCGCCCCGCCGGTCTCGTCCTGGTCGGCCGCCGCCATCTGCGTTCCAACAACAGCTGGCTGCACAACGTGCCCGCCCTCACCGGCGGCTCCAACCGCTGCACCCTGCACCTGCACCCCGACGACGCCGAACGCCTCGGCGTACGGGACGGGCAGCCGGTGCGGATCAAGGGCGCCGGGGGAGAGGTGACCGCCCCCGCCGAGGTCACCGACACCGTGCGCCCCGGGGTGGTGAGCCTGCCGCACGGCTGGGGCCACGACCGGCCCGGCACCCGCACCCGGCACGCCTCCGCCCACCCCGGCGCCAACGTCAACCAACTCCTCGACGGCAGCCTCCTCGACCCGCTGTCGGGCAACGCGGTGCTCAACGGCGTCCCCGTCGAGGTGTCCCCGGAGCGGGCCGACGAGCCGGAGGCGCTCACGGCGCTGACCTGAGCGGACGTCCGAGCCGGGGGGGCACCCGGTTCGTGGCCGGGGGCGTCCTCGCCGCACTCGGCTTCTGCCCGGGCCCCGGACCGCCGCTGTCCCTGACGACGGTCGTCCGGGTCGCGCCCGCCGCCCGGTCCACCGCCCTCGCTGCTGCCGACGCCGGCGGGAGCCGCGCCGCGCTCTCCGGCGGCCGGGCGGCGCGGCGGGCACGAACGCGGTCGGTGCGGGGCCCGGCGACCGCGGTGAGACGCGCGGGCCGGCTCTGGCAGGATGGCCCCCGTCGCAGCCGGGCTCCACGCGGTCCCGCGCACACGAGGGGGCCCGCATGATCCTGGCCGTCCTGTCTGTCGTCCTGATCCTCACCGTCGGCGGCTGCGCCTGCGTCGTCTGGGCCGCCAGGGGCGGCCCCCGCTGGACCCACGGAGCGGCGAGGGCGACCCTGGCCGCCGGCCATGTGACGACCGCGCTTCTCCGCTCCCGCCGCTCGGCCGCCCGAGGCGGCTCTGACACCGACGGCGGATCGGACTGAGGGGGGCGGGTCCGAGGGGCCCGGCCATCTCCGCGCCCACGCGCCCAGGTCCACGTCGCGCCCCGTCTCCGCGCCCAGGTCCACGTCGCGCCCCGTGCCGCGGACGTCCCCGTCCGCCCCCTCCCGCGTCGGAGCGCCGCCACCCCGCAGGCGCACCCGGCGTCGAAGACACATGGCCCCGCCGCCCGCGACCGGCTTCGGGGCACGCGATCCGACCCGCCGCCCGCGACCGGCTTCGGGGCACGCGATCCGACCCGCCGCCCGCGACCGGCCCCGGCGTCGGAGCGCACCCCGCCCCCGCCGCCCGGCACACCCCGTGCCGAACACCTCCGTCCGCTTTCTCTGCCCGCGGACGGAACGTCCCGATCGCGTCCGCCGTCTTCCCCGGCCGCCTACTTTCCGTTAACTTCCGTGACTCACACGCCCCGTACGACCCGCACGAGGCGTCCGACCGCGGAGCAGCAGCGCCCTGATGAGCCCCCGGGGGCACTTTCATGACACGCGCCATCACCCTGCACGACGTGAGCAAGTCCTACACGCGAGGTGTTCGCGTGGTGGACCGGTTGTCCCTGGCCGTCGCCCCCGGCGAGTTCCTGGTGCTGCTCGGCCCGTCCGGCTGCGGGAAGTCCACCGTGCTGCGGATGATCGCGGGGCTGGAGGAGATCGACGAGGGCAGCCTGTTCCTCGACGGCGAGTACGCCAACGACCGGTCCCCGTCCGAGCGGGACATGGCGATGGTGTTCCAGAATTTCGCCCTCTACCCGAGCATGACCAGCCGGGACAACATCGGCTTCCCCCTGCGCATCGAGGCGCCCGGCGACGACCCGGCGCCCAAGGTGGACGCCACCGCCCGGATGCTGGGCATCGAGGACCTCCTCGACCGCTTCCCCGCCCAGCTGTCCGGCGGCGAACGCCAACGGGTCGCGATGGGCCGGGCCATCGCCCGCCGCCCCTCCGCGTTCCTGATGGACGAGCCGCTGTCCAACCTCGACGCCAAGCTCCGCAACCACGTACGCGCGGAGATCTCCCAGCTCACCCGGCGGTTGGGCGTCACCACCGTCTACGTCACCCACGACCAGTCCGAGGCGATGTCGCTCGGCGACCGGGTCGCCGTGCTGCGCGGCGGCGTCCTCCAGCAGGTCGGCACGCCCCGCGCGGTGTACTCGTTGCCCGAGAACGTCTTCGTCGCCGCGTTCATCGGCACCCCGCGCATCAACCTGCTGCGCGGGCTGGTCCGCGCCCCGCTGGACGGGGCGATGACCGTCCGCCTCGGCAAGCAGTTCCTGCGGCTGCCCGAACCGCTGTCCCTGGACCACCAGTTGCTGCGGGTGCAGCAGGGCCGCGAGGTGATCGTGGGCCTGCGTTCCGAGGCCGTGCGGATCGCCAAGCCGTCCGCCGCGCGCCCCGGCGAGGTGGCGCTCACCGGCCTGGTGGAGCACCTGGAGTTCCAGGGGCACGAGGTGCTGGTGCACTTCGACACCGGCTCCCGCCCCGCCGTCGTCCCCGAACTGGAGGCCCCGCGGCCGAGCCCCGGCCGCCCCGCCCGGCGCCGCCGCCGCGAGGGCGGCACGGTGCTGGAACGCCTCCGGGAGCGCGCCGGCGGCCGCCGCGCGGGCGCCGAGCGTACGAGCGCCGTGGCCACGCTGGACGGGCCCGGACGGCCGGACCCCGCCGCGGTGTCGCCCGTCCCCGCTTCGGCCGAGCCCCGGGCCCCCGGCGACCTCATCGTCCGCACCACCCCCGACATCCGGCTGCGGCACGGCATGCAGGTGCCGCTCCTGGTCGATCTCGCCCACCTGTTCGTCTTCGACCAGCACGGTCAGCGGATCTGCCCCAGCCCGGACCGGCTGCCCGACCTGGAGGAGTGAGCGCGGCGCGCGACCGCCCCCCTGGCGCGGAAAAACTAACATCGCTAGTTTAGGTGTCCGCACAGGACGCCCCCGCCCCGGAGGAAGCGCGATGAAGGCATACGACGGCATGTACATCGACGGCGCCTGGCGCCCCGCCGCCGGCCCCGACGTGATCGAGGTCGTCGACCCGGCCGACGAACAGGTGATCGCCACCGTCCCCGCGGGCACCGTGGAGGACGTCGACGCCGCCGTGCGCGCCGCCCGCGCGGCCCTCTCCGCCTGGGCGGCCACCCCGCCCGCCGAGCGCGCGGCCCGCCTCACCGCGCTGCGGGACCAGCTGCACGCCCGCCGGGACGAGATCGCCGCGACGGTCACCGCCGAACTCGGCGCGCCCGAGAAGCTCGCCCGGACCGTCCACGCCGGCGTGCCGGTCGCGGTCGCCGGCTCGTACGCCGAACTGGCCGCGACGTACTCCTTCGAGGAGAGGACGGGCAACTCGACCGTGTTCCACGAACCGGTCGGCGTGGTCGGCGCGATCACCCCGTGGAACTACCCGCTGCACCAGATCGTCGCCAAGGCCGCCCCCGCCCTCGCGGCCGGCTGCACCATCGTGGTCAAGCCCGCCGAGAACACCCCGCTGGTCGCCCGGCTCTTCGCCGAGTGCGTGCACGAGGCCGGGATCCCGGCGGGCGTGTTCAACCTGGTCACCGGCCTGGGCCCGGTGGCAGGGCAGGCGCTCGCCGAGCACCCGGACGTCGACCTGCTCTCCTTCACCGGCTCCACCGCCGTCGGCCGCCGGATCGGCGCGATCGCCACCGGCATGGTGAAGCGGGTCGCCCTGGAGCTCGGCGGCAAGTCCGCCAACGTCGTCCTGCCCAGCGCCGACCTGGCCCGCGCGGTCAACGTCGGCGTCGCCAACGTGATGTCCAACTCCGGCCAGACGTGCAGCGCGTGGACCCGCATGCTGGTCCACCGCGACCGGTACGACGAGGCCGTGGAGCTGGCCGCGGCGGCCGCCGCCAAGTACGGCGACCGCATCGGCCCCCTGGTCAGCGCCCGGCAGCGGGACCGGGTGCGCGGCTACATCGAGAAGGGCGTCGCCGAGGGCGCCCGCCTGGCCGCGGGCGGTCCCGAGGCGCCGCGCCCGCAGGGCTACTACGTCAGCCCCACCGTCTTCGCGGACGTCACCCCGGAGATGACGATCGCCCAGGAGGAGATCTTCGGCCCCGTGCTGTGCGTGCTGCGCTACGAGGACGAGGAGGACGCCCTGCGCATCGCCAACGGCACCGTCTACGGCCTGGCCGGAGCCGTCTGGGCCGGCGACGAGGCGGAGGCCGTCGCCTTCGCCCGCCGCATGGACACCGGCCAGGTCGACATCAACGGCGGCCGGTTCAACCCGCTGGCCCCCTTCGGGGGATACAAGCAGTCGGGCGTGGGCCGCGAACTCGGCGTCCACGGTCTGACCGAGTACCTGCAGACCAAGTCCCTCCAGTTCTAGGGGAGTCGTGACCGCCATGGCCGTACGAGCCGCCGTTCTGCCCGCCGTCGGCGCCCCGCTGGAGATCACCGGCGTCGACCTGCCCGACCCCGGACCCGGCGAGGTGCGCGTCCGCCTCGCCGCCGCCGGGGTGTGCCACTCCGACCTCTCCCTGTCCGACGGCACCATGCGCCTGCCCGTCCCGGCCGTCCTCGGCCACGAGGGCGCCGGCACCGTCGTCGCCGTCGGCGAAGGCGTCACGCATGTCGCACCCGGAGACGGCGTCGTCCTCAACTGGGCGCCCTCCTGCGGCGCCTGCCCCGCCTGCGGGCGCGGCGAGGTGTGGCTGTGCGCGCACGCCCTGGACGGCGCCGCCCGGGTGCACGCCCGCCGCGCCGACGACGGCACCGACCTGCACCCGGGCCTGAACGTGGCCGCGTTCGCCGAGGAGACCGTGGTGCCCGGCCCCTGCGTGCTGCCCGCCCCGGACGGCGTCCCCCTCGCCGACGCCGCCCTGCTGGGCTGCGCCGTCCTGACCGGCTACGGCGCGGTCCACCACGCCGCCCGGGTCCGCGCCGGCGAGACCGTCGCCGTGTTCGGCGTCGGGGGAGTGGGCCTCGCCGCGCTCCAGGCGGCCAGGATCGCGGGCGCCGGGACGATCGTCGCCGTGGACGTCTCCGCCGAGAAGGAGGAACTGGCCCGCGCGGCGGGCGCCACCGACTACGTCGTCGCCTCCGACACCACCGCCCGGCAGATCCGCGCCCTCACCGGGAAGCAGGGTGTGGACGTGGCGGTGGAGTGCGTCGGCCGGGCGACCACCATCCGCACCGCCTGGGAGTCCACCCGGCGCGGCGGACGCACCACGGTCGTCGGCATCGGCGGCAAGGAGGAGAAGGTCTCCTTCCACGCCCTGGAGATCTTCCACTGGGGCCGCACCCTCGCCGGCTGCGTCTACGGCAACTCCGACCCCGCCCGCGACCTCCCGGTCCTCGCCGGGCACATCCGCTCCGGCGCCTTCGACCTGGGCGCCCTGGTGACCGAGCGGATCACCCTGGACGGCATCCCGGCCGCCTTCGGCACCATGCTCGCCGGCAAGGGAGGCCGCGCCCTGGTGATCTTCTGACGCGCCGCGGGCGGGAGGCCGTGGGCGGACCGCTCCCTCAGGTCCGGGTCGGCGATGCGGGGCGCCCCGAAGGCTCCCGCGCCGGCCGGTCCGCGCTCGATCAGGCCGTCGCCGCTCTCCCGCGTGAACCCGCGGCCGGCGACGACGGAGCCCCGGTCGTGCGCGCGGAAGCGGGTGAACGCGGCGAGGGTGTCCTCGGCGCCCGCGCCGGCTTCCGGGCCGGCCGGAAGGGGACACGCCAGGTCGCCGTCACCGGGCCGCTCGGGCGACCGGCCGTGGCCGGCCGGCGGTTCGGCGTCCGCGGTGAAGGCGCTCGCGCCGCCGGTACGCGGAGAGCTTCACGCAGGTCCGGCCGGCGTCGCCGCCGCAGGCGTCGGTGCGCCGGTCGAGGAACCGGGCGACGAGGTGGGACGCCCGGGCGTCGGCCTCCGCCTCAGCGGAGCACGGCCGCGTCGATCCCGAGCAGGCCGGCGAGCGCCCGTTCCCCGGCCCCGGTCACCTTCACGGCTCGCCCGGAGCCGATCCGCACGCACCAGCCCTGGTCCAGGGCGTGCCGGCACAGGGCCGCGCCCGCCGCTCCCGCGAGATGAGGGCGTCGCTCCGTCCAGTCCAGGCAGGCGCGGGCCAGCGGGCGCCGTCCGCGCCGGCCGAGGTCCACGCCCAGCGCGCCGAACCAGTCCAGCCCCGCGTCGGTGAGCGCGAACCCCGTGTCCTGGCGCAGCAGTCCGCGTGCGGTGAGGGCGTCGGTGACGGTGATGCCGAGGCGCCCGGCGAGATGGTCGTAGCAGGTGCGGCCGCGCGCCATGGCGGAGTCCGCGCCCGACTGCCGCAGACCGCGCGGCGGTTCGGCGGCGTCCGGGGCGAGCTGCGCGGTGAGGTCCTCCACGAGCTGCGCGACCCGGGCGTCGGCCAGCCGCACGTACCGGTGCCGTCCCTGCCGCTCCTCGGCCAGCAGCCCGCCGCCGACCAGCTTGCCCAGGTGCTCGCTGATCGTGGACGCGGCGACCCCGCAGTGCCGGGCGAGTTCACCCGCCGTCCAGGCCCGCCCGTCCAGCAGCGCCAGCAGACAGGCGGCCCGCGTCTCGTCCGCGACCAGCCCGGCGAGCCGTGCCAGCGCGCCCGCCCTGGGGTCCTTGGAGGTCATGCCCTCCAGCATGCGGCAGGGACGGTTCGGCGCTCGCCGACGTGTCCGGGCGGCGCCGTCAGGTGCGCTGCCGTACCTGCTCGTACTGGAGGGCCAGGCCGTCCAGCAGGGCCGTCAGGCCCGTTTCGAAGGCGCGTTCGTCGATCTTCTCCTGCTGCTCGGCCAGCAGGTGCGCCTGCCCGAGGTGCGGATAGTCGGCGGGGTCGTAGGCGCTCGCGTCGTCCACGAAGCCGCCGGCGAACGAGCCGAGCGCCGAGCCCATGATGAAGTACCGCATCAGCGCGCCGATGGACGTGGCCTGCGCGGGCGGCCAGCCCGCCTCGACCATCGCGCCGTAGGCCGCGTCGGCCAGCCGCAGCGCCGCCGGGCGACGGCCGGGGCCGCGGGCCAGCACCGGGACGATGTTGGGGTGGTCGCGCAGCGCGTCGCGGTAGGACACCGCCCAGTCGTGCAGCGCCGTCCGCCAGTCCCGGCCGTCCTCGAACATCGACAGGTCGACCTGCGCGCTCACCGAGTCCGCCACCGCCTCCAGGATCTCGTCCTTGGTGCGGAAGTGGTTGTAGAGCGACGGCCCGCTCACTCCCAGTTCGGCGGCCAGACGGCGGGTGGAGACCGCGGCCAGCCCCTCCGCGTCCACCAGCGCACGCGCCGTCTCGACGATCCGGTCGGTGCTGAGCAAGGGCTTGCGCGGTCGGGCCATGGCGCACATAGTAGGGCTGCGGCACTAAACTAGCAGTGCTAATTTACTCGTACACGATCACGCGCGTCTCACATGGGGTGACTCGGGATGAACCTGGAGCTGAGTGACGAGCAGGAGGCCGTGCGCCGGCTCGCCCGGGACTTCGTGCGGCGCGAGGTCACGCCGCACGCCGCCGCCTGGGACCGCGCGGAGGAGGTCGACCGGGGCATCGTGAAGAAGCTCGGCGAGATCGGCTTCCTCGGGCTGACGATCGACGAGGAGTACGGCGGCTCGGGCGGTGACCACCTCGCGTACTGCCTGGTCACCGAGGAACTGGGGCGCGGCGACTCCTCCGTGCGCGGCATCGTCTCCGTCTCCCTCGGCCTGGTCGCCAAGACGATCGCCGCGTACGGCACCGAGGAGCAGAAGCGGACCTGGCTGCCGGGCCTGACCTCCGGTGCGTACGTCGGCTGCTTCGGCCTGACCGAGCCGGGCACCGGCTCCGACGCCGGCAGTCTCGCCACGCGGGCGGTGCGGGACGGCGACGAGTACGTCATCGACGGCGCCAAGATGTTCATCACCAACGGCACCTGGGCGGACGTGGTGCTGCTCTTCGCGCGCTCCACCGACGCCCCCGGCCACAAGGGCGTCTCCGCCTTCCTCGTCCCCGCCGGCGCCCCCGGCCTGACCCGCCGCGCCGTGCACGGCAAGCTGGGGCTGCGCGGGCAGGCCACGGCCGAGCTGGTCCTCGACGGGGTGCGGGTGCCCGCGTCCGCGATGCTCGGCGAGGAGGGCAAGGGCTTCTCGGTCGCCATGTCCGCCCTGGCCAAGGGGCGGATGTCGGTCGCGGCCGGCTGCGTCGGCATCGCCCAGGCCGCGCTGGACGCGGCCGTGGGCTACGCGGGGGAGCGGGAGCAGTTCGGCAAGCCGATCGCGGGCCATCAGCTGGTCCAGGAGCTGATCAGCGACATCGCCGTCGACGTGGACGCGGCCCGGCTGCTGACCTGGCGGGTCGCCGATCTGATCGACCGGGGGAAGCCGTTCGCCGTGGAGTCCTCCAAGGCGAAGCTGTTCGCCTCGGAGGCGGCCGTCCGCGCCGCGAACAACGCGCTCCAGGTGTTCGGCGGGTACGGCTACATCGACGAGTACCCGGCGGGCAAACTCCTGCGCGACGCGCGGGTGATGACGCTGTACGAGGGCACCAGCCAGATACAGAAGCTGGTCGTCGGGCGAGCGCTGACGGGGGTCTCGGCGTTCTGAGGGCGGAGCCGCCGAACTGAGTACCGCCTGAGTACCGGGGCGGATGTGGCCGCGGCCACATCCGCCGATCCTGTTCCGCATGAGCGAGACACCGGTCAAGCAGCAGAGCACGGCCGCCTTCTACGGTCAGGCCGTCGCATCCTTCGCCGTCGCCCTCGGCGCCACCGCCGTCGGCATCTACAACCTGCAGACGGACGCGTGGGTCCGCGCCTTCCTCGGCATCGCGGTCCTCTACCTGGTCACCTCCGCCTTCACCCTCGCCAAGGTGATCCGCGACCGCCAGGAGGCCGGGCAGATCGTCAACCGGGTCGACCAGGCCCGCCTGGAGAAGCTGCTGGCCGAGCACGACCCGCTGCAGAAGCTCTGAGGCCGCGGTCGGCCGGTCGCGCCTACGGGGGACGGGCGCTGGGGTACCCCCTCTGGGGGAGGCACCCCGTAGGCGCCGGGCTGCGCGAGCACCCCCGCCCCGCCGCACCGGGCGCGTCGCCAAGAGGCGCCCAGGAGCAGCACCCCCCGCTCGGCGGACGCGTCTAAGCGACCGCTCACCCTTGCCGGTAGGATGGCGACCCTGTCAGCGAATGGGGTGAGCGATGAGTACGGCGGAGGAGACGGCCGGCGGTGAGGCGCAGCCGTGGGGTGAGGTCACGCCCGACGCGGCCCGGCGACTGCTGCTCGCCGCCGTGGAGGCCTTCGCGGAGCGCGGCTACCACGCCACGACGACCCGCGACATCGCGGGCCGCGCCGGCATGAGCCCGGCCGCGCTCTACATCCACTACAAGACCAAGGAAGAGCTGCTTCACCGCATCAGCCGCATCGGGCACGAGAAGGCGCTGGACATCCTGCGCACCGCGGCCCACGCGGAGGGCACCGCGACCGAGCGGCTCGCCGACGCGGTCAGCTCCTTCGTCCGCTGGCACGCACGCGGCCGCACCACCGCCAGGGTCGTGCAGTACGAACTGGACTCGCTGGGCCCCGACGCCCGCGCGGAGATCGTCGGCCTGCGCCGTCAGGTCGACGCCGAGGTGCGCGGCATCATCGAGGACGGTGTCCGCTCCGGCGAGTTCGACGTCCCCGACGTGCCGGGCACCACCCTCGCCGTGCTCTCCCTGTGCATCGACGTGGCCCGCTGGTTCAACGTCGACGGGCCCCGCACCCCGGAGCAGGTCGGCGCGCTCTACGCCGACCTCGTGCTCCGGATGGTGGGGGCGAAGGACACCGGGTCCGCTCAGAGGTAGTAGCGCGTCACCGACTCGGCCACGCACACCGGCTTGTCGCCGCCCTCGCGCTCCACGGTGAACGCGGTGGCCACCTGCACCCCGCCCGGCACCTCGTCCACGGCGCTGATCGTCGCGGTGGCGCGCAGCCGCGAGCCGACCGGGACGGGGGCGGGGAAGCGCACCTTGTTGGTGCCGTAGTTGACGCCCATCTTCACGCCCTCGACCGACAGCAGCTGCGGGCCGAACAGCGGCAGCAGCGACAGCGTCAGATAGCCGTGCGCGATGGTCGTGCCGAACGGCCCCGCCGCGGCCTTCTCCGGGTCCACGTGGATCCACTGGTGGTCACCGGTGGCCTCGGCGAACAGGTCGATCCGCTTCTGGTCGATCTCCAGCCAGTCGGTGTACCCCAGCTGCTCGCCCACCGCCGCCTTCAGGTCGTCGACGGACGTGAAGATCCTCGGCTCTGCCATGTCCCGGCCTCTCGCGTCACGTAGTCGCAGGCGCATCCGCGTGCGCATGCCTAAGCAACTGCTTAGCATGGTCGGCCGTACGGCCCCTGTCAACGGACCGGCCGCCGTGCGGGGTGGGTAGGCTCCGAGGAGTGCACCGGATTCCAGAGAAGATCCACGAGCTCACGGTCGGCCAGCTCTCCGCCCGCAGCGGGGCCGCCGTGTCGGCCCTGCACTTCTACGAGTCCAAAGGGCTGATCAGCAGTCGGCGCACCCCCGGCAACCAGCGCCGCTACACCCGTGACACCCTGCGCCGGGTCGCCTTCATCCGCGCCGCCCAGCGCGTCGGCATCCCGCTCGCCACGATCCGCGAGGCGCTCGCCGAGCTGCCCGAGGAGCGCACGCCCACCCGCGACGACTGGGCGCGGCTCTCCGAGGCGTGGCGCTCCGAACTGGACGAACGCATCCGGCAGCTGAACCGGCTGCGCGACCACCTCACCGACTGCATCGGCTGCGGCTGTCTGTCGCTGGACGGCTGCGTGCTGTCCAACCCCGACGACGTCTTCGGCGAGCGTCTCACCGGCTCCCGTCTGATGGCGGAGAACCGCAGGAAGCCGTCCGGAGACTGAGGGCGCGAGACCTCCCGCCCCCGCCCCGGTCCCCGTCGCGCGCACTCGTCCTCCGTGCCGCCCCTGCGGGCCAGGCGCGCGGGGCTCACGGCCTCGGCGACGGCACGCCCCCGGTCACCGGGCTGTTCCGCTCGGTCACCGGGCGGATCACCACGCCCTTCCGGATGTGCAACTCCCTGCCCGACACCGTCTCCCGGCCGGCTCCGGCACCCGCCCGCCGCCGTACGGGCCGGCGGACGGGCGGGGCGCCGGCGGCAGGCGGCCCCCGAGGAGTTCCGCCCGTTCGGCCACCGCACCCGGCCGCCGGTCTCCGCGGACACGTGGGACACGGCGCACCCGAGCGTGTCGCGCCGCCCGTCCGCGCCGTACGACAGGTCCGGCACGCCCTCGCCGTACACCTCGCCGAAGACGCCGACCCGCCGGACGTCCAGCCGGGCGGCGAGGCCGTGACCGCGCACCGCGCCAGTGGAGGGTGCGCGGGTCCTCCTTCGGCGCGAGGGACTTCGCTCCGAAACCCTCGGAGGAGACGTGCGCCCGGCCCTGCTCGGCGCAGTACGTCAGCAGGCAGGCCGTGCCGCTTCTCGGCGAGCACCACGGGCTGTCCTGAGGACAAAGCCCTGGAACGACCGGTTCACCGCCTGCTGCCGTCCCGGAGCGCGGGGGGCGCGGCCTCCCCGGCGCGCACCCCCGTGCCCCCGTCGCCCCGGTCGCTCGTCACTGCCGTCGCCGGTCACCCGTCGCTCTCGTCGCTCCCGCCGTCGTCCGCCGTCTCCGCCGGGTCAGGCGGAGACCAGCAGCCTCGCGCGGCGGGACTCCGCGAGGGCCGCAGGGGTGAGCACGGGGCGCGGGACCAGGATGCCGCAGTCCGTGCACACCGGGCCCGCCGAGGGTTCGTGATCCAGGCCGTGGCGCCACACGAGCCGTTCCCCCCGGCACACGGGGCAGGACGAGCCCGGCTCACGCTCCAGTGCGGCGATCAGCCGCCGCAGCACCTCGGCCAGGGGCTCCGTCGGGTGCACCCGCGGGTCGTCGCACCAGGCGACCCCGAACCCTCCCCAGGTCATCCGGTGCCAGTCGTCCACACTGCCCGGCCTGCGCAGACCGTCGTGCTTCTCCTTCCTGCGGCGCTCGGCGAACTCCACCTCGTAGGCCAGCCAGACCGCCCGGGCCTCCTCCAGTTCGTCCAGTGCGGCCACGAGCCGCACCGGGTCGACGGAGCGGTCCTCGGGATCGAACCCGGCCCGCGAGCACAGATGGTCCCAGGTCGCCCGGTGCCCGTACGGGGCGAACCGCTCCAGGCACTTGCGCAGCGAGTAGCGCCGCAGCGCCAGATCGCACCGGGGATCTCGGACCTGTCTCGCCAGACTTCGGAAACCGGCCATCGTCCTGCACCTCCGTCACACCTGCACCTGTAATCCGGTCACTTCGGCGTCGCGAACGGACGTCGCCGAGTAGACGTGCCGGCACGCGATTCGGCTCCATCCCTTTCCGACGGCCCCCTCGGCCGGCCGCGGGAACGCCGAACCAACTCCCTTGGCCGGTACTTCAGTTGTCGTCGTCCGCGGGGTGCCGGCGGTGACGGGCCCCGTCGCCCCTCCCGGCAGGGGAACAGCCCTTCCCCGACGCTCTGAGAACTCCCCGCGGCTTCCACGGGTTCCTGAACCCCACGCCGATATGCACACCGATCGCGGGTCCGTCGGCCGGGCAACGCGGCGCACCGGCATGCGGGGGAGCGGAAGCGCAGGTCACAGGGGTGGACGCGCGGAGACCGCGGGCGCGAACGCGACGGCGGCGGACCGCCGTCCGCGACCCGCCGCCGTTCCGTGCCCGCCCGACAGCCGCCTAGCGGTAGAGCAGGTGGTCCCGCCGCTTCCGGCGGAACGCCGCCAGCTCCCGCTGCCAGCCGCCCACCACCTCGTCCGTGTCCGCGCCCGCGTCGATCATCGTGCGCACCTGGGCCGAACCGGTGAGCTTGTCGATCCAGTCGTCCGCGCGCCAGGCGAAGCCGTCCCACGACCGCTTCGCCGTGATCAGCAGGCCGATGCCCGTCCGCACCGGGTCGAACCGCTCGCGGTCGTGCACATGCAGCTGCACGCCCCCGATGGTCCTGCCCTGGAACTTGGAGAAGGTCGGCGCGAAGTACGCCTCGCGGAAGCGCACGCCCGGCAGGTCCAGCTCGTTCGCCGCGGCCGCCCAGCGCCCGTCGACGCCCTCCGCGCCCAGCAGCTCGAACGGCCGGGTGGTGCCGCGCCCCTCCGACAGGTTCGTGCCCTCGAACAGGCAGGTCCCCGAGTACACCAGCGCCGTCTCCGGCGTCGGCATGTTCGGGCTCGGCGGCACCCACGGCATCCCGGAGGCGTCGTGGAAGTCCGACCGCTTCCAGCCCGACATCTTCACGGTCTCCAGGGCGACGGGCGCCGTCAGGAACTCCTCGTTGAACAGCAGCGCCAGCTCCGCCACCGTCATCCCGTGCGCCTGCGCGATCGGCTGCCGGCCCACGAAGGTCGCGAACTCCTTGTGCAGCACCGGACCCAGCGCCGCCCGCCCGGTCACCGGGTTGGGCCGGTCCAGGACCACGAACGACAGACCCGCGAGCCGCGCCGCCTCCATGCAGTCGAAGAGCGTCCAGATGTAGGTGTAGAAGCGGGCGCCGACGTCCTGGATGTCGAAGACCACCGTGTCCACGCCGGACGCCGTGAAGACGCCGGCGAGCTCCTGACCGCTCTTCAGGTACGTGTCGTACACGGGCAGGCCGGTCGCCGGGTCGTCGTAGCGGCCCTCGGAACCGCCCGCCTGCGCGGTCCCCCGGAAGCCGTGCTCGGGGCCGAAGACCGCGGTCAGGTCCACCCGGTCGTCGGCGTGCATGACGTCGACGATGTGCCGCACGTCGCGGGTGATGCCGGTGGGATTGGTGACCACGCCCACCCGGCGGCCGTCGAGCAGCGCGTAGCCGTCCGCCGCGAGCCGTTCGAACCCGGTGCGCAGGGTCCGGCCGCCGCCGTGCGCGGACCCCGGGCCGGAGGCGGCGGCCGGCGCGGCGGAGGCCGCGACCGCGGCCGTGGTGGTGGCGAGCAGGCCTCGCCGGGACAGCCTCATGCGGTGACCTCCGTGATCGCGGTACATGTCATGCCCACGCACGCTAGCGCGCCGGACCGCCCCGGGGAACGAGCCGGACCGACGCCACGCGCAACGCCCCTTCCTCCCGGCATACCGACCGGTTAGTCTGACGCGGTCAGCCGTTTGCCAGCCGCGTCGGAGGAGACCGATGGTGCAAGCCGTGCAGGGTGCGAAGGTGGTCGTCACGGGAGCCGGGGGCGGCATCGGAGCGGCGCTGGCCCGCCGTTTCGCCGCGCAGGGGGCGCACGTCGTGGTCAACGACCTGGACGCCGGCCGCGCCGAGGCCGTCGCCGAGGAGATCGGCGGCCTCGCGGTGGCGGGCGATGCCTCCTCGGTCGTCGCGGAGGCCCGCGACGCGCTCGGCGGGACGGTCGACGTCTACTGCGCCAACGCCGGCGTCGGCCGTGACGGCGGGGAGCCGGGCGAGCCGCTGCGCGAGGCGGACTGGGCCCTGTCCTGGGACGTCAACGTGATGGCACACGTCCGCGCGGCGCACGCGCTGCTCCCCGAGTGGCTGGAGCGCGGCAGCGGGCGTTTCGTCTCCACCGTCTCCGCCGCCGGACTGCTCACCATGATCGGCACCGCCCCGTACAGCGTCACCAAGCACGGCGCCTACGCCTTCGCCGAGTGGCTGTCGTTGACGTACCGGCACCGCGGGGTGAAGGTGCACGCGATCTGCCCGCAGGGCGTGCGCACCGACATGCTCGACGCGAGCGGCAGCGCCGGCGACCTGGTGCTGAAGCCGACCGCGATCGAGCCGGAGGACGTGGCCGACGCCCTGTTCGACGGCATCGAGCAGGACCGCTTCCTGATCCTGCCGCACCCCGAGGTCGCCGAGTACTACCGCGCCCGCGCCGGCGACCCCGAACGCTGGCTCTCCGGCATGAACCGGGTCCAGCAGCAGTGGGAAGCCACCCGCTGACCGCCGCCCCCGGCACCCGCCCGTCCACCGGGCGGGTGCCGGCGCGGACCCGCCCGGACCCTCCGCCGCACCGGAGGAGAAACCGGGCGGGGGGTGGTGCCTCACGGAGGAGGGGCCGCGAAGTGGGAAGATCCTCCGGCGGGGACGGCGTTCCCCGACGCACGACGACCGACAGCGACACGGAAAGGCGGGTGGCGACAGTGCCCAGAACGACGGACGGTGACGGGACCCCCGTGCCGCAGCGGCTGCTGGCCGCCGCCACCCGGCTCTTCGCCGAGCAGGGGTACGACCGCACCTCGGTGCAGGAGATCGTCGAGGCGGCCGGCGTCACCAAAGGGGCGCTGTACCACTACTTCGGGTCCAAGGACGACCTGCTGCACGAGGTGTACGCGCGCGTGCTGCGCCTCCAGCAGGAGCGCCTGGACCGGTTCGCCGACGCCGACGAGCCCGTCGAGGAGCGACTGCGCGGCGCGGCGGCGGACGTCGTCGTCACCACCATCGAGAACCTCGACGACGCGTCGATCTTCTTCCGCTCCATGCACCACCTCAGCGCGGAGAAGAACAAGCAGGTCCGCGCCGAGCGCCGCCGCTACCACGAGCGGTTCCGCGCGCTGATCGAGGAGGGCCAGCGCGAGGGGGTCTTCTCCACGGCGACCCCGGCCGACCTGGTCGTCGACTACCACTTCGGCTCGGTGCACCACCTGTCCACCTGGTACCGCCCCGACGGACCGCTCAGCCCCCAGCAGGTCGCCGACCACCTCGCCGACCTCCTGCTGCGCGCCCTGCGCCCGTAGCGGCCGCCGGCTCGCCGGGCGCACCCGGCGAGCCGGTCCCCGCCTACAGGTACTTCTTGATCTCCCGGCGGGCCAGCGACCGCTGGTGCACCTCGTCCGGGCCGTCCGCGATCATCAGCGTGCGCGCACCCGCGTACAGCTCGGCCAGCGGGAAGTCCTGGCTCACCCCGCCCGCGCCGTACAGCTGGATCGCCCGGTCGAGGATGTCGACGACCGTGCGCGGAGTGGCGATCTTGATGGCCTGGATCTCGGTGTGGGCGCCCCGGTTGCCGACGGTGTCCATCATCCAGGCCGTCTTCAGCACCAGCAGCCGCAGCTGCTCGACCGCGACCCGCGCGTCCGCGATCCAGTTCTGCACCACGCCCTGCTGGGCGAGCGCCTTGCCGAAGGCGTCCCGGGACACCGCCCGCCGGCACATCAGCTCGATGGCCCGCTCGGCCATGCCGATCAGCCGCATGCAGTGGTGGATCCGGCCCGGGCCGAGCCGCGCCTGGGCGATGGCGAACCCGCCGCCCTCCTCGCCGATCAGGTTCGACACCGGCACCCGCGCCTCGTCGAGGACCACCTCGGCGTGGCCGCCGTGGTAGTGGTCCTCGTAGCCGAAGACCCGCATCGCCCGCTTCACGGTGACGCCGGGGGTGTCGCGCGGGACCAGGACCATGGACTGCTGGCGGCGGATGTCCGGCCCGTCCGGGTCGGTCTTGCCCATCACGATGAAGATCCTGCAGTCCGGGTGCATGGCCCCGGAGATGTACCACTTGCGGCCCGTGATGACGTACTCGTCGCCCTCGCGCCGGATGCGGGTGGTGATGTTGGTGGCGTCCGAGGAGGCCACGTCCGGCTCGGTCATCGCGAACGCCGAGCGGATCTCGCCCGCGAGCAGCGGCTCCAGCCACTGCTTCTTCTGCCGCTCGTCGCCGAACTGCGCCAGCACCTCCATGTTCCCGGTGTCGGGCGCGGCGCAGTTGGTGGCGGTCGGGGCGAGCTGCGGGGACCGGCCGGTGATCTCGGCGAGCGGGGCGTACTGCAGGTTGGTGAGTCCCGCGCCGTACTCGGCGTCGGGCAGGAACAGGTTCCACAGGCCCTGCCTGCGCGCCTCCGCCTTCAGCTCCTCCACCACCGGCGGGTTCTCCCACGGCGAGGACAGCCGCTCACGCTGCTCGTCCACGACCCGCTCGGCGGGGTACACGTGCTCGTCCATGAAGGCGAGGAGCCGGGCGCGCAGCTCCTCGGTGCGCGCGTCGAACGCGAAGTCCATGTCTCGTCAGCCTTCCTGAAGGGTGGTCAGACCGTGCTCGATGAAGACCGGGACCAGATCGCCGATGCGGTCGAAGCCGGCTCCGACCGTCTGCCCCAGCGTGTACCGGTAGTGGATGCCCTCCAGGATCACGGCGAGCTTGAACCAGGCGAACGCCGTGTACCAGGACACCGCCGACACGTCCCGCCCCGACCGCGCGGCGTACCGCTCGATCAGCTCGGCCGGCGTCGGATGGCCGGGGGCCTCCGCGGTGGTGGAGACGGGGGAGTCCGGCATGCCCAGCGGGCTGCTGTACATCACCAGCAGGCCCAGGTCCGTCAGCGGGTCGCCCAGCGTGGACATCTCCCAGTCCAGGACGGCGCGGACCGACTCGTCGTCGCTGATCAGCGCGTTGTCGAGGCGGTAGTCGCCGTGCACCACCGTCGGCGCGGGGGAGACGGGCAGCTCGCGGCCGAGCGCGGCGTGCAGCTCGTCGATGCCGGCCAGCTCCCGGCTGCGGGAGGCGTCCAGCTGCTTGCCCCAGCGCCGCAGCTGCCGGTCCAGGAAGCCCTCGGGACGGCCGAAGTCCGCGAGCCCGGCCTCGGCGGGGTCGACGGCGTGCAGGTCGACCAGCGTGTCCACCAGGTTCAGCACGGCCTTGCGGGTGCGCTCGGGGCCCAGGGGCGCGAGCTGTCCGGCCGTGCGGTACGGGGTGCCCTCGACGTACTCCATGACGTAGAACGGCGCGCCGAGCACCTCCTCGTCCTCGCACAGCAGCACCGGACGCGGCACCGGCACCTCGGTCGGGTGCAGCGCGCTGATCACCCGGTGCTCGCGCTTCATGTCGTGCGCGGTGGCCAGGACATGGCCGAGCGGCGGGCGCCGCACCACCCAGGTCGCCGCGCCGTCGGTGACCGTGTAGGTGAGGTTCGACCTGCCGCCCTCGATCAGCCGGCCGGAGAGCGGGCCGCCGAGCAGACCGGGCCGCTCACGTTCGAGCAGCTCACGCAGCCGGTCGAGATCCAGTCCTGGCGGGTGGTCGGGGCTCATCGTCGCTCCTGTGGGCAGGCGGACAGTACCCGCCCATGATGCCGACCGGTCGGTATGCCGTCCAGACCGGGAGCGAAACGTGACCGGGTCCACGATAGGGGAGCACCCCGGGCCGTCGGCCCGCCGGTGGCGCGAACGGCGTACATCGGACCGTTCGGCTTGCGGGACGCGGGCCGGCCCCGGAAGGTCGACGCATGAAGGCGATCAGCTACGCGCGGTACGGCGGCCCCGAGGTCCTCGAGTACGGCGAGGCCGACGAACCCAAGCTCGGCCCCGACTCGGTGCTCGTCCAGGTCCGGGCGGTGTCCGTCAACCCGGTCGACTGGAAGGCCCGCCAGGGCCATCTCGACGCGGTCCTCCCGGCCGTCTTCCCGGTGATCCCCGGCTGGGACCTCGCGGGCGTGGTCGTCCGGCCGGGACCGGCGGTCCCCGAGTTCGCCGAGGGCGACGAGGTGATCGGCTACGTCCGCGAGGACGTCCTCTCCTTCGGCACCTGCGCCGAGTACGTGGCCGCCCCCGTACGCGCCCTCGCCCCCAAGCCGCGCAGCCTCACCTTCGAGCAGGCGGCCGGCATCCCCCTCGCCGGGCTCACCGCGTACCAGGTGCTGCACCGCGTCCTCCGCGTGCGGCGGGGCGAGACCGTGCTGGTGCACGCGGCGGCCGGCGGGGTCGGCTCCGTCGCCGTCCAGCTCGCCGCCCACCTCGGCGCCCGGGTCATCGGCACCGCGAGCGAACGCAACCACGACTTCGTCCGCGAGCTGGGCGCCGAGCCGGTGAGCTACGGCGAGGGCCTGGCCGAACGCGTCCGCGGCCTCGCCCCCGAAGGCGTGGACGCCGTCGTCGACACGGTCGGCGGAGACACCCTCAGGGCCTCCGCGAACCTCCTGGGCCCGGAGGGCCGCCTGGCGTCGGTCGTCGACCCCGGCGTGACCGGCTACGGCGGCGCCTACTGGTTCGTCCGCCCCGACCCCGCGGATCTGCGCGCCCTCTCCGACCTGGCCGACCAGGGCGTCCTCACCGTCCACGTCGAGGAGACCTTCCCCCTCGACAGGACGGCGGACGCCCACCGCCGCAGCGAGGAGGGCCACATCCGCGGCAAGGTCGTGATCACCGTCGGTCCGTCCGGCGCCTGAGGACGAGGCCCGGCGGGCCGGAACGGGGTGGCGCTGAGGGAGGAGAACCTCACCCCAGCACCACCCCCACCCCGCCCCCCGCCGTCACCAGCACGCACAGCACGACCCCCGCGGCGTACCGAGGCGCCAGCCGCTCGGGCTCCCCGCCCGCCGCCAGCCCCCGGATCCGCCGGTGGGCGACCAGCAGCACCCCCGCCCACCCCGCGCAGCACACGACCCCCGCCGCCGGCATCCCCGCCGACGCCCCGCCCATCAGCCCGGCTTTCCCCGCCAGCACGGCCACCACCGTGCCGGCCAAGGTCGTCCGCCGCCACGCGAGCCGGGTCCGCTCGGGCTGCAACCCCGGATCCCGCTCGCCCCGCGCCCGCGACGGCGCCCCGGGCCTCACGCCTCCCACCCCACCAGCACCACCACGACCATCACGGCGGCCACCCCCGCCACCACCACGCTCAGCAGCGCCGGGAACCGCGACACCGGCAGGTCCTCCCCCCGCCGCATCGCCCGCTCGCACCGCACCCAGTGGTTGACCGCCCGCAGCGCGCACAGCGCACCGGCCGCCAGCAGCGCCAGGGCCAGCCCGACCCGCCACCCCCACCGCAGACCGGGCAGGAACTGGTCCACCGCGAACCCGCCGCCGATCAGCGCGAGCGCGGTCCGCAGCCAGGCGAGGAACGTCCGCTCGTTCGCCAGCGAGAAGCGGTAGTCGGGCGTCTCCCCGTCCTCCCGCACCTCGGCGGGGGCGAACCACAACCGGACGTTCCGCACGAAGTCGATCACCTGGGTGACCCTACCGGTCACGCCCGGCCGGTGATCCCCGCCCGGTACGCCCGCAGCCGCTCGTACGCCGCGAGCCCGTCCGGCACCCACTGCCACTCCCCGAGCCGCCGCTCCACCTCCTCCTCCGTCAGGAAGGCGTGCCAGGCCACCTCCTCGGCCTGCGGCCGCACCGGCAGCCCGCAGCGCACCTCGTACACCGCCGACCACCAGGTCCGGTCCGCGCCGTCGTCGTACAGGAAGGTGAACAGGTGCGAGGGGCGCGGCAGGCCGCTCACCCCCAGCTCCTCCTCGGCCTCCCGCAGGGCCGCCTCGTCGTACGCCTCGCCCGCGCCGACCACCCCGCCGACGAACATGTCGTACAGCGACGGGAAGACGAGCTTCACCGGCGTGCGCCGGTGGACGAAGATCCGGCCCTCCGCGTCCCGCGCCAGGACGAAGACGCAGCGATGGCGCAGTCCCCGTGCGTACACCTCGCCGCGCGGGGCCCGCCCGACCACCCGGTCGTGCTCGTCGACGACGTCGAGGATCTCGTCGGCGCTCCTACCGCTCTCGTTCATACCGCCATGGAACTCCGGTTCGTCCCGCCGGCCAAGCGCGCCCCTCCGGCGCCCAGGGGGCCACGGCACGCACACCGCTCTCCGAGGTCACAAGTCGCCCGGTTGTGAACGCGGTTGACGCGTGTAACACCTCAAACGCCCTTGACGTGATCCGTTGGCTGACGGTTTGCTGTCCGTGATCAGCTCATGGCACTCGGCAGCCGACCACTGCCACCGACCACCCGCCGTGAGCCGTTGACAAGAGATGCGCGTGAGGAAGTTCCGCGGTGTCCCCACCCCCGCCTCCCCTCGGCCGTGCCCGCAGACGAGCGGCACCGGCCTTCGACGAGGCCCTCGACGACGCCGAACTCGTCGCCGCGCGGGCCGCACTGGCACAGGGACGGTGGCAGAGCACCCGCTCGCTGCTGGTCAGGACGGGGGACGACTGGGACCGCCGCGGGCACCGGATCACGGTGCTCGCGAGGGAGCCGTACTGCGCCGCGTGGGCCCGCGAGTGGCTGCTCGCCGAGCCCGACTCCGGTGACGCGGCCGTGCTCCTGGCACTGGCCGAGGTGCGGCGTGCCCTGCGCGGCAAGGAGAAGCCGGACCGGGTCCGCGAGGCCTGCCGCACGGCCGCCGAGCTGATGCCCCACGACCCGACGCCCTGGCTCGGGACGTTGATGCTGGAGTGCTCCCTGGGCGCGGAGGGCGACGTGGTCCGCGTCTTCGAGCAGGTCCGCACCCGCTACACCGACCACCACCACGCCCACCACCTGGTCGTCGGCTGGCTCGCGGAACGCCGCGTCGAGGCGGGCCCCGACCCGCTGCACGAGGTGTACGACTTCGCCAACTGGGCCGCCGAACAGGCCCCCGCCGACTCGCCGCTGGCCATCCTGCCGGTCATCGCGCACGCCGAGCGCTACCGCTCCCTCGCCGCCGCCGGGCACGAACCCGCCGACCCGGTCGCCTCCGGCCACTGGGTCGGACGCCGCGCCCGGCAGGTGATGAAGGCTGCCTTCGACTGGTGGCTGGAGTGGGAGCACGAGGGCCACCCCCGCCGGCTGGTCGACCTGAACTTCCTCGCCCACGCCAAGATCTGCGAGGGCCGGGGAGCCGAGGCCGCCGCGCTGTTCCACCGCATCGGCGACCACGCCACGCCCGCCCCCTGGTCCTATCCCGACCGGGACGGGCTCACCGCTTTCCGCACCGCCCGCGCCGCCGCCCTGGGCACGGCCTGACCCCCACTCCTCCGCCCCCGCACCCACCACCGACCAAGGACGGTCTCGAGATGACGACGGACAGTTCGAGCGCCAGCAGAGCCCCGGCCGACGGGATCAGCACCTTCAAGGGGCAGGAGCGCGCCCTGCGGGCCGACCGCCTCGGCACGGGAGGCCTGCTGCTCTCCGTGCTGGCCGCGACCGCCCCGCTCATGGTCGTCGCGGGTGTCATGCCCACCACATTCGCGGTGATGGGCATCGTCGGCCAGCCGCTGCTCTTCGTGGTCCTCGGCACCGTGCTGGTGCTGTTCAGCCTCGGCTACGCCGAGATGAGCCGGCACGTGCACAACGCGGGCGCCTTCTACGCGTACATCTCCCGCGGACTCGGCGGCACCGCCGGCGCGGGCGCCGCCCTGGTCGCGCTCGTCGCCTACAACTCCCTCCAGGTCGGCATCTACGGCATCTTCGGCTTCGAGGTCTCCGGCCTCCTCGCCACCTACGCCGACCTCGAGGTCGCCTGGTGGATACCGGCGCTCGCCGCCGCCGTCGCCGTGGGCGTGCTGGGCCTGCTGAAGATCGACGTCAACGCGAAGGTGCTCGGCGTCCTGCTGCTCATCGAGGTGCTGCTGGTCGTCGTCTTCGACATCGCCGCCGTCGCCGACCCCGGCAGGGAAGGTCTGTCGCTGCACGCCTTCGACCCGGACACCCTGACCGGCGCCGGCGTCGGCACCGCCCTGTGCTTCTGCATCGCGGCCTTCCTCGGCTTCGAGCAGGCGCCGGTGTACGCGGAGGAGACCAGCAGGCCGCACGTGCTGGTGCCGCGCGTGATGTTCCTCGCCGTCACCGGCGTCGCCGTCTTCTTCGCCCTCAGCAGCTGGGCGCTCACCGTGGCCACCGGCCCCGCCTCGATCGTTCCCACCTCGCGGGAGCAGAGCGCGGGCCTGCTGTTCTTCCTCACCGAGGACCGCCTCGGCTCCGCCTTCACGGACGTCCTGCACGTGCTGTTCGTGACCGGCATGTTCGCGGCCATGCTCAGCTTCCACAACGTCGTCGCCCGGTACGCCTTCGCCATGGGCCGCGAGGGCCTGCTGCCCGCCGCCTTCGGCCGCACCACGGGCGCCAGCGGCGCCCCCGGCACCGGCTCCCTGCTGCAGACCGGCGTCGCCGTCGCCCTGGTGCTGGCCTTCGCCCTCACCGACGACAAGCCGGCCGGCGACCCCACCGCGCCCGTGCTGCGCCTGTTCACCTGGGGCGGCAACATCGGCGCGCTCGGCGTCATCGTCCTGATGGCCATCGCCTCGCTGTCCGTCGTGGTCTTCTTCGTACGGCGCGGCGCCGCGGGCGCGCAGGCCTGGCGCCTGGTCACCTCGGCGGTGGCCGGACTCGCCCTCGTGGTGATCGCGGGCTACACGGTCAAGGACTTCGACGTGCTGGTCGGCGCCGGCCCCGACTCCGCCCTGCGCTGGATCCTGCCCGGCGTCATCGGACTCGCCCTCGTCGTCGGGCTGGTCCAGGGCGCGATCCTGCGCGCCCGCGCTCCCGAGACCCACGCTCGCATCGGCCTGGGCAACGAGGCGTTCCAGCTGGAGAAGGAGGCCGGGCGCGCCCCGTAGGCCGCGCACGGCACGACGCAGGCCCGTCCGCCCCCTCCTGCGAGGGGGCGGACGGGCCTCCGCGGGTCCGGACCCGGCTAGACGATCAGGGACAGCAGGAGCACCAGCGCCCCCGCGACCACCGAGATGATCGTCTCCATGATCGACCAGGTCTTGATCGTCTGGCCGACGTCCAGCCCGAAGTACTCCTTCACCAGCCAGAAGCCGGCGTCGTTGACGTGGCTGAAGAACAGCGAACCGGCGCCGATGGCCAGCACCAGCAGTGCGGCGTGCGTCGTCGACATGTCGGCCGCGAGCGGCGCGACCAGACCGGCCGCCGAGACGGTCGCCACGGTCGCCGAGCCCGTCGCCAGCCGGATCGCCACCGCGATCAGCCAGGCCAGCAGCAGCGCCGGGATCGACCAGTCCTCGGAGATGTCCAGGATCATCCGGCCCACACCGGTGTCGATCAGGGTCTGCTTGAAGCCGCCGCCCGCGCCGACGATCAGCAGGATGCCCGCGATCGGCGCCAGGCTCTTCTCCACCAGGGAGGAGATCCGCTCCCGGCTGAAGCCGGCGGGCACGCCGAGCGTGAAGATGCCGACCAGCACGGCCGCGAGCAGCGCGATCAGCGGGGAGCCGGCCACGTCGAAGACGCGCTGCACGTGGTGCTCGGGGTCGTCGATCACGATGTCGACCAGTGCCTTGGCCAGCATCAGCACGACCGGCAGCAGGATCGTGGCCAGCGTCGCGCCGAAACCGGGGCGCCGCTCCAGGTCCTCGGAGGGACGCTGCGGGATCATCCGCTCGGGGGCCGGGACGTCCACCCAGCGGGCGGCGTACTTGGAGAACACCGGACCGGCGATCACCACGGTCGGAATGGCGATGAGCACGCCGAGGGCCAGCGTCACGCCCAGGTCGGCGCCGACGGCGTCGATGGCGACCAGCGGGCCGGGGTGCGGCGGGACCAGGCCGTGCATCACGGACAGACCGGCGAGCGCCGGGATGCCGATGCGCATGAGCGAGTAGTTGCCGCGCTTGGCGACCATCAGCACCACCGGGATCAGCAGCACCACGCCGACCTCGAAGAACAGCGGCAGCCCGATGACCGAGGCGATCAGCACCATCGCCCACGGCATGGTGCGGCCCTTGGCCTTCGCGAGGATGGTGTCGACGATCTGGTCGGCGCCGCCGGAGTCGGCGAGCATCTTGCCGAGGATCGCGCCGAGGGCGATCAGGACGCCCACACCGGCGACGGTGGAACCGAGCCCGGAGCTGAAGCTGGTGATGACCTCGTCCAGCGGCGCCCCGGCGAAGGCGCCGAGCGCCAGTGACCCGATGGTCAGCGACAGGAAGGCGTGCAGCTTGAACTTGGTGATGAGCAGGACGATGACGGCTATGCCCGCCAGGACGGCGATGCCCAGCTGAGCGTGGCCGGCCGAGGTGATCGGCTCGGGTGCGTCCGCTGCCAGCATCTCTACGCTGAGTCTGGTCACGGTGGATCCTAGGGAGTACGGGGGGGGTGGGGAGGGGGGCGGCCCCGGGGGACAGGGGCCGGTGGGGCCTACGGGGTGGGCTCAGGGAGCGACGTCAGGGCGGCGGCCGCCCGTTCGGTGATCTCCTCGGGGCTGCCCGCCACGTCCACGGCGATCCCGGTCTCGTCCGGCTCCAGCGGCTGGAGCGTGGCGAACTGGGAGTCGAGCAGTGCCGTGGGCATGAAGTGCCCCTGCCGCTGCGACATCCGGTCCTCGACGAGCGCGCGGTCGCCGGTGAGGTGCACGAAGACCACGCCGGGCGCGGCGGCCCGCAGCCGGTCGCGGTACGACCGCTTCAGCGCCGAGCAGCTCACCACGCCGCCCAGCCCCGCGCGCCCCTGCGCCCAGTCGCCGATGGCGTCCAGCCAGGGCCACCGGTCGTCGTCGGTGAGCGGGGTGCCGGCCGACATCTTGGCGATGTTGCTCTGCGGGTGGAAGTCGTCGCCCTCGGCGTACGGAACGCCGAGGCGGGCCGCGAGCAGGGGACCGATGGTGGTCTTGCCCGTTCCGGCGACGCCCATGACCACGAGCACGCGGGGGGTGTTCATCGCTGCCTCACTGTCTGATGTCCTCGTCGACACCTTGCCGATGATGTCGACGGCAACTGAAACTCATAAGTAAGACGACTTCAAGAGTCTGTGACGAATAAGTCTGACTTTTTATCGGAGTGATGCGCCCCGTACTCTGAGTGCATGAGCACCACGGGCCGGGGGCTGCACGGCCGCGTACTGGACACCCTCGGCCCCGAGATCACGGCGGGCGAGTACCCGCCCGGCAGCGTCCTGCGCACCGACGAGCTCGCCCAGCGTTTCGACGTGTCGCGCTCCGTGATGCGCGAGGTGGTCCGCGTCCTGGAGTCCATGCACCTGGTGGAGTCCCGGCGCCGCGTCGGCGTCACCGTCCTGCCGTCCCGCGAGTGGAACGTCTACGACCCGCAGGTCATCCGCTGGCGCCTGGCCGGCGCCGACCGCCCCCGCCAACTGCGCTCCCTCACCGTGCTGCGCTCCGCGATCGAACCGGTCGCGGCGGGCCTGGCCGCGCGCAACGCCACGGCCGAGCAGTGCGCCGAACTCACCGAGTGCGCCCTCGGGATGGTCGCCCACTCGCGCGGCCACAAGCTGGAGGGCTACCTCTTCCACGACGTGGCGTTCCACCGCGTGATCCTGACCGCCTCCGGCAACGAGATGTTCGCCCGCCTCGGCGACGTGGTCGCCGAGGTGCTGGCCGGGCGCACCCACCACGACGTGATGTTCGAGGACCCCGACCCGGCCGCCGTCACCCTCCACGTCCAGCTCGCCGAAGCCGTCCGCGCCCGCGACGCGGCCCGCGCGGAGAGGCTCACCCGCGAGATCACCGAGGGCGCCCTCCAGGAACTGGACATCCTGGCGCCCTGACCCGCCCGCCGGCCGTCCCTCAGCCGCCGAAGCGCTCCCGCGCACGCTCGATGTGTCCCAGGTGCTCGTGCGTCCAGCCGCAGATCGCGTCGACCGCGGTGCGCAGGGCCCGGCCCGGACCGGTGAGGGTGTACTCGACCCGCGGCGGCACGGTGGGATGCACCGTCCGCTCGACCAGGCCGTTGCGCTCCAGCATGCGCAGGTTCTGGGTGAGCATCTTGTGGCTCACACCCTCGACCTCGTCCCGCAGCTCGCTGAACCGCAGGGTGCCCTCGCCGAGCGCCTCGATGATCAGCAGCGCCCACTTGTTGGCGACGTCCGAGAAGATCTCCCGCGCCAGGGAGTCCGCGCGCCGCAGGTCGGCGTCCTCCGGCAGTCCCGCGAGCACGCGCTTGGTCACCATCGGGTTCCTCCGTCACTGAAAAGTGCCTTCTTCCGGATCGAGGCCCACTCTCCTACGGTTACCGAGTAACCACAAGAGACCGACCAGGAAAGGCGGCCCAGCCATGGCCACCAGTGATGTCTTCTCCTACGGAATCCCGGCCGAGAGCGACTTCGGGTACGCGCAGGCGATCCGGTCGGGCGACCTGATCCACGTCTCCGGACAGCTCGCGTTCGACGAGACGGGCGCGTTCCCCCACCCCGGCGACTTCGCCGCCCAGCTGCGGCGGACCCACGCGAACATGGACCGGGTCCTCGCCCACTACGGGGTCACCCGCAGCCAGATCGTCTCGCAGACCCTCTACGTGGTGGACCTCGGACGCCACGCCGCGGCGACGGCCGAGGCGAACCTGGCGTACTTCGGCGACCACCGCCCGGCCGGCACGGTGCTCGGTGTCACCGAACTGACGCTGCCGGGCCAGCTCGTGGAGATCGCCTTCGTCGCCGACACCCGGCTGCCCGCCTGAGGCGGCCCCCTTCCGGCCCTCAGCCCAGGAAGTCCCCGTCGACGTACACCCAGGCGCCGTCGACCCGTTCGAAGCGGCTGCGCTCGTGCAGGGAGCCTCCCTGGTAGGAGGCGCGGAAGGTCACCGTGCCGGTGGAGTGGAAGGCGGAGCCGTCCTCCGTGGCCAGGATCTCCAGACCGGTCCACCGCGTCGCCGGATCGAGGTCGAGCCGGGCCGGCCGGGTCCGCGGGTGCCAGGTCCGCAGCAGGTACGCCCCGTCCCGCAGGACGAACGCCGCGTACCGCGACCGCATCAGCCGCTCGGCGGTGGGCGCGGCGGCTTTGCCGGGGGTCCCCTCGGCCGAGCGGAGCCGGGACCGGGAGAGGAAGCGGCCGCAGCACTCCTCGAAGGCCTCGGGGAGGCCGCAGGGACAGGGCGTGGGGGACGTCATGGGGCACCTTCCGTGACAACGCCCGAGGGCCGCGACCTCGCGGTCGCGGCCCTCGCGTTCCAAGTGTCCGAGGGGGGACTTGAACCCCCACGCCCGATAAAGGGCACTAGCACCTCAAGCTAGCGCGTCTGCCATTCCGCCACCCGGACAAGGTGTCTGTCGCGCGGGTTTCCCCCCGCGGCGACGACATAAACATTACCAGGTGTTCCGGGGTGGCCGATCACCCCCGCCGCGCCGTCGCGGGAACGGCGTGTGACGGACCGGGCCGGGCCGGGGCTTGGGACCGGCCCCCCGGGGAGGGAGGATGAGGGGGAACCCACCAGCGGGAACACCAGCAGCGGGAGGTAGCACGTGAGCGAGACGGACCCGGCCAAGGGCGTCACCGGTGAGGACGAGGTCGTGGACCTCTGCCGCGAGCTGATCCGGATCGACACCAGCAACTACGGCGACCACTCGGGCCCCGGCGAGCGCAAGGCGGCCGAGTACGTCGCCGAGAAGCTCGCCGAAGTCGGCCTGGAACCGCGGATCTTCGAGTCCCACCCGGGACGCGCCTCCACCATCGCCCGGATCGAGGGCGAGGACCCGTCGCGGCCCGCCCTGCTCATCCACGGCCACACCGACGTCGTGCCCGCCAACGCCGACGACTGGACCCACCACCCGTTCTCCGGCGAGATCGCCGACGGCTGCGTCTGGGGACGCGGGGCCGTCGACATGAAGGACATGGACGCCATGACCCTCGCGGTCGTCCGCGAGCGCATGCGCAGCGGCCGCAAGCCCCCGCGGGACGTCGTCCTCGCCTTCCTCGCCGACGAGGAGGCCGGCGGCACGTACGGCGCCAAGCACCTGGTGCACCGGCACCCCGAGCTGTTCGAGGGCGTCACCGAGGCGATCGGCGAGGTCGGCGGCTTCTCCTTCACCGTCAACGAGAAGCTGCGCCTCTACCTCGTCGAGACCGCCGAGAAGGGCATGCACTGGATGCG
Source organism: Streptomyces sp. DH-12 (assembly GCF_002899455.1). Lineage (GTDB taxonomy): Bacteria > Actinomycetota > Actinomycetes > Streptomycetales > Streptomycetaceae > Streptomyces. The sequence continues at coordinate 6,017,706 of NZ_PPFB01000001.1, forward strand.
GCTCACCGTCGACGGCACCGCCGGGCACGGCTCGATGACCAACGACGACAACGCCATCACGGAGCTGTGCGAGGCCGTCGCCCGCCTCGGCCGCCACACGTGGCCGGTCAGGGTCACCAAGACCGTCCGCGCCTTCCTGGACGAGCTCTCCGACGCGCTCGGCACCGAGCTCGACCCGGAGAACATGGACGAGACCCTCGCCAAGCTCGGCGGCATCGCCCGCATGATCGGCACCACGCTGCGCAACTCGGCGGCCCCCACCCAGCTCGGCGCCGGCTACAAGGTCAACGTCATCCCCGGCCAGGCCACCGCGCACGTCGACGGCCGCTTCCTGCCCGGCTACGAGGAGGAGTTCCTCGCCGACCTGGACCGCATCCTCGGCCCGCGCGTGCGGCGTGAGGACGTGCACGCCGACAAGGCCCTGGAGACCGGCTTCGACGGCCGGCTCGTCGACGCCATGCAGACCGCGCTCGCCGCCGAGGACCCGATCGCGCGCGCCGTGCCCTACATGCTCTCCGGCGGCACCGACGCCAAGTCCTTCGACGACCTCGGCATCCGCTGCTTCGGCTTCGCGCCGCTCAAGCTGCCCCCGGAGCTGGACTTCGCGGGCATGTTCCACGGCGTCGACGAGCGGGTGCCGGTGGACGGTCTCAAGTTCGGCGTCCGTGTGCTCGACCGGTTCCTGGACGCGTCCTGAGGAATCGGGCAGACGTGCGGAGTTGACCGGGAAGAGTGAATGCGACCATAAGCTCGTAGCCTCATTACTTCCTCCTCGTTACCCGTGATGTGATCCGCGACTTTGGGTCACCTTGCCAACAAGGAGGAATACATGCTGAAGAAGGTCGTCGCCGTCGCGGCCGCCACGGGTGGTCTGGTTCTCGCGGGCGCGGGCATGGCCGCCGCCGACTCGGGTGCCCAGGGTGCCGCCGTGCACTCCCCGGGCGTCGCGTCCGGCAACGTCGTGCAGGTGCCGGTTCACGTCCCCGTGAACGTCTGCGGCAACACGATCTCCGTGATCGGGCTGCTGAACCCCGCCTTCGGCAACACCTGCGTCAACGCGTGATGTCGTGTCTCGCCCTCTAGGCAACGCCCGCTGAGGGCTCGAGCCCGTCGGCCCCGGAGCGCGCGCCATGCGCTCCGGGGCCGACCGGTTCCTCATTCGTCGAGAATCCGGGACGCGGCGGGCGCCGCCTCCCGGCAGCAGGTCCGAGGACAGGGAATTCAGCAATGCGACAGGTCACCCGCAAGGGCTTGATGACCATGGCCGCCGCCACCGGTGTGCTCGCCGCCGCGGGCGGGGCCGCCGCCCACGCCGACTCCGGGGCGACGGGCGGGGCCAAGGGCTCGCCGGGCGTGCTCTCCGGCAACGTCGTGCAGGCCCCGGTGCACGTGCCGGTCAACGCGTGCGGCAACACGGTCAACGTCGTCGGGGTCCTCAACCCGGCGGTCGGCAACGCCTGCGTCAACGAGGGCGGCTCCGGCCACCACGGCGGCGCGCACGCCCACGGCAAGGCCGGCGACTCGCCCGGCGTGGCCTCCGGCAACGTCGTGGAGGCGCCGGTGCACGTGCCGGTGAACGTCTGCGGCAACAGCGTCGACGTCATCGGCGTGGGCAACGGGGCGGCCGGCAACGGCTGCGTCAACACGGAGGGCGACGGCGGGGAGCCGGGGAACCCGGGCAATCCGGGTGAGCCCGGTGACCCCGGCGACCCGGGTGAGCCCGGCACTCCCGATGAGCCGGGGAACCCGGATGAACCCGCCACCCCGGACACGCCCGCCACCCCGGACACCCCGTCCACCGGCAACCAGCCGGGCCCCCACTCCGGCCCGCAGGCCGAAGGGGAGCTCGCCGAGACCGGCAGCGAGCTGCCGCTGGGCCTCGTGCTGCCGGCCGGTGCCGGTGCGCTGCTCGCCGGCGGCATCCTGTACCGCAGGGCGCGCGCCGCGGCGTGATCTCGGACACACGGAGCGGACCCCGCGACCGACGCGGGGTCCGCTCCGCCTGTTGACTCGGGTCGGGCGCGACCGGCTCACCAGGTGGCGCGCACCTGGCGGATGATCCGCCGCCGCAGCCGCACTCTGCGGCTGCCGTCACGCATCAGCGTCAGGCGGTACAACTCCCAGTGACCGTACTCGGCATGGTCCGTCAGCAGACGCGCCGTCTCCTTGCGGGAGACCCCGCGAGGCACGTACACGTCGACAAATTCGTATTCCGGCATCGCATCTATTGTGCGGGCCGGGCCCCGGTACGGATAGCGTCTGCACTATGTCTGATGCTGCGCAGCCCACTGCTGCCGAGGTACGCGCCGCCGCCGAGGCGGTGAAGACCGCGCTCGACCGCCACCTGGCCGCGGTCGAGAGCCGGTCCGGGGACGACGACCCGGCCGTCTACGAGGCCTTCAACCAGCTGGCCGCGGCCGCGGAGACGTACGACGAACTGCTCTACGACCGCTACGACGAGGTCACGCCCTTCGAGATCCCCAGTTCCGAGGAGGCCCTGCCGCCCTACGCCGGACCCGAGGAACCGAACGCCCTCAGCGTGCTGATCCGCCGTGACTACGCCGTCGTCGAGCCGCAGCGGCTGCTCGCGCACGCCCAGCGGATCGAGGAGGCGGACGACGGGAGCGCGGAGGTTTCCAGCACCGTCCACGGCGCGCTGGGCCTGCTGTTCGGCGAGTACGAGCCGGACGAGATCGCCTCCCGGCACAAGGAGTTCGGCCTGGAGGAGGGCGACTCCACGCTCTGGGTGACGGCATCGGACGAGATCCCGGACCCCGGCGAATGGCTCGAGGCGCCCTTCGACCAGGTGGACCCCGAGACCGTGGTGTGCCGCTTCGACGTCAGCGCCGTCTTCGACGACGACGGGGACGACGAGGACGACGACCTGGAGGTCGTCCTGGACCCCCACGCGGACGAGGACCTGGAGCCGCTGGACGCGGACCGCTGACCTCACGGCGACGGCGGCGACACCCTCCCCGGGTGCCGCCGCCGTCGCACGCGGTCCGGCGGCGCCTCACCGCGGTCACCACGACACCGGACGTCCCCGTCAACGGCACGCCACGTGCGGCGACGCCGCACCCCGGCCACCGCGCACGGTGACGCCCACGGCGCCCCGTGCGGCTCAAGGGCGCCTCGGAGCGGGGCCCCGCCCCCTCACTCGCCCCCCGCAGGCAACTGCGGTGCCAACAGCGCCGGCAGCCGGGTCGTGCGCGGCTTCGCCGGGACCTCGGCGACCGCTCGCGGGAGGGCCTGGTCCACTCCGTGGACCACCGACAGGTGGCGGTCGGCGCGGCTGAAGGCCGTGTAGACCCAGGGGCGGCTCAGGGCGGGGACCGCGTCGCCGGGGAGGACCACGACCGCCGCCGGCCAGCGGCAGCCCACCGCCTGGTGCGCGGTCAGCGCCCAGCCGTGCCGGACCGACTGCTCCACGCGGTCCCTCGGCACCACGACCTGCTCGCCCGCGCACTCCAGGCGCAGGCCCTCGCCGTCCGCTCCGAGCACGCGGCCCGGCAGGGTGCGCCCCGGGGCGGGGGAGTACGCCACCCGGTCGCCGGGGTCGAAGCCCGCGAAGCGGCCCGGGCCCGGATTCAGCCGCTCCTTCAGCGCCGCGTTCAGCACGCGCGTGCCGACCGCGCCGCCGTGGCCCGGGGTGATCACCTGCGTCTCCTCGGCGGGCACCCCGATGGCGCGCGGCACCGAGTCCACCACCAGCTGCACGGTCCGGTGCACCGCCTCGCCCGCGTCCCGCACGGGCACGACGACGACCTCCTTGCCGGGGGCCTCCACCTGGATCAGCTCGCCGACGCCGATCCCCGAGACCAGCTCGCCCAGCGGCCCCGGGTCCGGCCGCCGGGAGGCGATCTGCGGGCAGGCCCGCACCGCCAGCAGGTCCGCGAAGACCCGTCCGGGGCCGACCGACCAGAGCACCGCGGGGTCGCCGGACAGCACGAGCCGCGCCCCGTCCGGCAGCGACTCCGTGAGCAGCGCGGCGGCCTCCACGTCCAGCTGCGGCGCGTCCAGCACCACCAGCAGGTCCACGGCCAGCGCGCCCTCCGCGTCCCGTCCCGGACCCTCGGCGCCGGACAGCAGCCCGGCGACCGTGGCGACCCCCGGGCCGTCGACGCGCGCCGCGAACCGCTCGCGCCCGACGGGGCTGTGCGTGGCGGCCCAGGCGCGCAGCCCCGTGCCGTGCGCCGCGTCCAGCAGCGCCGCCGGCTCGGCCAGCGCGGCCTCCCCGCCGGTGTGCAGCACCAGTCCGTGCCGCGCGGCCGCGCGGATCAGGTCGCCCGCCGAGCCCCCCGCCGCGGCGGCCGCCCGCTCCCACTCCTCGGCCGTCCCGTCCTGCTCGGGCACCGCGTTGACCAGCCGGGCCAGTCCGTCGGCGAGGCTCTCCTCGGCCAGGGCGCAGCGCTCCAGCCCGACCAGGACACGGACCGGCTGCTCGCCCTCCTCGCCCTCCTCGCCGGCCTCGCCGAGGGCGTCCTGGAACACGAGGACGTCCCCCTCGGCGATGGCGTCGCGCACCGCGTCCTCGGGTTCGGGCACGCCCTGGCGGGCCAGCGCCTCGGTCAGCGCGGCCATCTCCAGCACCGTGTGCCCGGCCGGCGCGGCCTGCTCCAGCAGCCAGACGGTGACCGCGCGGCCCCGCCGCCCGTCGCCCGGCCCGGCCTCCCCGCCGAGCAGCGCGCGGGCGAACCCGTCCGCCTGCTCGGGCCGTACGCCCGGCACGCGCAGGAGCTGCCAGGGGTCCTCCCGCAGCACGCCCGCCGCGTCCTCGCCCAGGGCCGCGGCGGCCGGCACGGCGAGCGCGGCGGGCGCACCGCCCCGCGTCAGCACCTCCCGCACCTCGCCCAGGGTGCCCTCGGCCGGTGCGGCCGGCCCCTCGGGAACCACCGGGGCCCGCCGCACCGGCTCGGGCGCGGGGCGCCGCGGGGCGGGCCGCACCTCCTCGGACACGGTGGCCGGCGGCTTCTCCCCGCTCTCCACGGCCCGCACGGCGGCGAGCAGTTCGGCCGCCGTGCCGCTCAGCTTGGCGCCCGCCTCGATCGGGCCCTGCCGCTCCGCCTTGCGCCGCTCGATCCGCTCCCGCTCCAGACGCTGCGCGGTCAGCTCCGCCTCGGCCTCGGACACCTGCGCGCCCTCGGCGGGCGTGCCGTCGTCCGCGCTCCTCGGCTCCTCAGGGGTCTCGGGCGTGCTCACAGCGTGCTCCAGTCGTGATCGGGATAGCGGTGCACGGGAGCCGACACGTCGTCGAGCGCCCGGCAGATCTCATCAGGCAGACTAAGCGCCTCCACTGACAACGCCGCCGTGAGCTGCTGCGCCGTGCGCGCGCCGACGATCGGCGCGGTCACCCCGGGCCGGTCGCGGACCCAGGCCAGCGCCACCTGGAGCGCGGTCACCGCGAGCCCGTCCGCCGCGGTCGTCACCGCGTCCACGATCCGGCTCGCCGTGTCGTCCAGGTACGGGGCGACGAACGGCGCGAGATGCTCCGAGGCGCCGCGCGATCCCGCCGGGGTGGCGTCCCCGCGGTACTTGCCGGTGAGGACGCCCCGCCCGAGCGGGGAGGACGGCAGCATGCCGATCCCGAGGTCGATCGCGGCGGGCAGCACCTCCCGCTCCACCCCGCGCTGCAGCAGTGAGTACTCCATCTGGGTGCTCGCCAGCCGGGTGCGCGCGCCCGGCGCGGCGAGCTGCCAGGTCGCGGCCTTGGCGAGCTGCCAGCCGCAGAAGTTGGACACGCCCGCGTACCGCGTCCGGCCGCTGGCGACAGCGATGTCCAGCGCCTGGAGCGTCTCCTCAAGCGGCGTGGCCGGGTCGTAGGCGTGGACGTGCCACACGTCGACGTGGTCGGTGCCGAGGCGGGTCAGGGAGGCGTCCAGGGCGGACAGCAGATGGCCGCGTGAGCCGTCGAACCGGCGGTCCGGGCCGGGCACGCTGCCGGCCTTCGTCGAGATCACCAGGTCCTGGCGCGGCACCAGCCCGTCCATCAGCCGTCCGAGCAGGTACTCGGCCTCCCCGTCGCCGTACACGTCCGCCGTGTCGACCAGCGTCCCGCCCGCGTCCCAGAACGTCTTCAAGAGCTCCGCCGCGTCGTGCTCGTCGGTGTCACGGCCCCAGGTGAGGGTCCCGAGCCCGATCCGGGACACACGCAGGCCGGTACGGCCGAGATGCCTCTGCTCCATGAACGCCGAGATTACTGGCCGGAGCTGTGCGCGTGGGGGCCTGTGGACAACCGTTCTCCGGGCGTCGCGCGACGGCGCCGGCGGCCGGCGGGGCCCGCACCGCGGGCCCCGCGCGCCCCTCCCTCGCGGGCGCGGAGGTATAAGGTCTGCGCAAGTCACGTTACTGATCGGTAAGGGGAGACGGCCATGCAGCTAGGGATCAACCTCGGCTACTGGGGCGCCGGAATGGACGCGGACAACCTCGCCGTGGCCCAGGAGGCGGACCGCCTCGGATACGCGATCTGCTGGGCCGCCGAGGCCTACGGCTCCGACGCCGCCACCGTCCTCGCCTATGTCGCCGCCCGCACCGAGCGCATCGACGTCGGCTCCGCCATCTTCCAGATCCCGGCCCGCCAGCCGGCCATGACCGCGATGACCGCGGCCACCCTCGACTCGCTGTCCGGGGGCCGCTTCCGCCTGGGTCTGGGCGTCTCCGGCCCCCAGGTCTCCGAGGGATGGTACGGCGTCAAGTTCGACAAGCCGCTCGCCCGCACCCGCGAGTACGTCGAGATCATCCGCAAGGCGATGACCCGCGAGCGCCTGTCCTTCGAGGGCGAGCACTGGACCCTGCCCCTCCCCGGCGGCCCGGGCAAGCCCCTCAAGCTCACCGTGCACCCGCAGCGCGAGCACATCCCGCTGTACATCGCCGCGATCGGCCCGAAGAACCTCGAGCAGACCGGTGAGATCGCCGACGGCGCCCTGCTGATCTTCCCGTCCGCCGACCACCTGGAGGAGACCGCCGTCCGCCATCTGCGCGCGGGCCGCGAGAAGGCCGGCAGGACCCTCGAGGGCTTCGACATCTGCCCGACCGTCCCGCTCGCCGTGGGCGACGACAAGGACGTGGCCGCCCTCGCCGACACCTTCCGCCCCTACACGGCGCTGTACGTCGGCGGCATGGGCAGCCGCAAGCAGAACTTCTACAACCAGCTCGCCCAGCGGATGGGCTACGAGCGGGAGGCCGCCGAGATCCAGGACAAGTACCTGTCCGGCGACAAGCAGGGCGCGGCCGCCGCCGTCCCGCACGACCTGATCGACAGCACCACCCTGCTCGGCTCGGTCGACCGCATCGCCGACCGCATGAAGGCCTACGCGGCCGCCGGGGTCACCACCCTCACCCTCGCCCCGGCCGGCTTCACCCTCGACGAGCGGCTGGCCTCGCTGCGCGCCGGCGTCGAGGCCCTGGAGCGCGCGGGCCTGGCCTGATCCGTCCGGCCGCCGCCGCGTCCCCCGCGGCGGCGGCCAGGTCCCGCGGCCGTGGTGGGGGCTCGGGGGTCGACCCCGCCGCGGCCGTCACCCACGACAACGCCCCCCGGCCCCCGGGGGTCACGCGCCTGCCCACCGGATCGCCCGCCTCGCCGTGCGCCCGCCCCCGCCCTCCCGACGCCCGGCACGTACGCCGATCGGCGGAGTCGTCCGCCCCACCTGTTGCCGCGCCCCCACCGTCGCACTTGACTGCTTCTTCGCGAGCTGTGGACATGCGGACCGCGCAACGGCGGACGCCGCGGAGAGGTGGGCCCATGCTGTCGGCGAAGAGCCTGTTCCAGGAGATCCTCGACCACGACGAGTCCTTCGCGCTGTTCTGCTCGATCGCCGCGAGCGGGGAGTCCCAGGGCGGCTGGGAGAACGCCCGCATCGCGGCGCTCGTGCCCGACACCCAGCGCGACCTCGCCCCCAGGATCACCCGCCACGGCGCCGACGAGGACAAGCACGGCCGGATCTTCGGCGCCCTGCTGAGGAAGCGCGGCCTGGAGCCCGTCCCGGTGCCCCCGGACACCGACTACACGATGCTGCTGGAGCGCAACGGCATCGGCCTGGCCCACGACAGGCTCAAGCGCGACGAGCCGCTCACCGTCGAGGACATCGTCACCTACCTCGCCCACAGCCGGGTCACCGAGCAGCGCGCCTCCGAGCAGATGAAGCTGCTGCGCAAACACTTCGCCGACCACCCCGACCTGGGCCGCGCGGTGAAGATGATCTCCGACGACGAGGACAACCACCTCGCCTACTGCCACGAGGAACTGCTGCGCCTCGCCCACGCCGGACACGGCCGCGCCATCCAGCGCGCCCTGCGCACGTGCGCGCTCGCCGAGATCCGCGTCCACCGCGACGTCAGCCTCGCCGTGATGGCCCGCATGGGCCGCATCCTCGGCTGGCCGAAGCCCAGGGCGGCGCTCCTCGCGGCCGGCATCCACGCCGTCCACCTGTACGAACGCCTCGGCGGCTGGCGCCGGATGGTCTCGCTGCGGATGCCCGAGCGGCGCAACGCGCTGGGCGGCCCCGCGGCCCCGGAACCCGAAGCGGCCTGACCGCCCCGCCGGCTACAGCCAGCCCCGGCGTTTGAACGTGCCGAACAGCGCCACCTCCAGCGCGGCCATCATCGCGATCACCACCGGGTACGACCACGTCCACCGCAGCTCGGGCATGTGCTCGAAGTTCATGCCGTAGATCCCCGCGATCATCGTGGGGACCACGGCCATTGCCGCCCACGCGGAGATCTTGCGCATGTCGTCGTTCTGCTGCACGCCGACCTGCGCCAGGTGCGCCGACAGCACGTCCGACACCAGCCGGTCCAGACCCTCCACCGACTCGTTGACGCGCGTGAGGTGGTCGTGGACGTCGCGGAAGTACGGCCGCGCCCCCTCCTCCACGAACGGCACCGCCGGCCCCGACGCGCCGGTCCCGGCGAGCCGGGCCATGGGCGCGGTCAGCGGCACCGTCGCCCGGCGGAACTCCAGGATCTGCCGCTTGAACCCGTAGATCCGGGACGCGGTGTGCCGCGAGTCGCCCGCGTCGGGGGTGAAGACCTGCGTCTCCAGCTCCTCCAGGTCCGTCTGCAGCTCGGTCGCCACCTCCAGGTAGTGGTCGACCACGGCGTCGGCGACCGCGTACAGCACCGACGTCGCCCCCTCCCGCTGCAGCTCCGGCTCCCGCTCCAGCCGGTCCCGCACCGCGGCCAGCGGGGCGCCCTCGCCGTGCCGTACGCTCACCGCGAACGAGTCGCCGAGGAAGATCATGATCTCGCCGGAGGAGACGGCGTCGCTGTCCGGCTCGTACACCACCGGCTTGAGGACGACGAAGACCGAGTCGTCGTACACCTCCAGCTTGGGCCGCTGATGGGCCTTGAGGGCGTCCTCCACCGCCAGCGGATGCAGCCCGAACTCCCGCGTGACCAGGTCGAACTCCTCGGCCGTCGGCTCGTGCAGCCCGATCCAGACGAAGCCTCCCGCCGACCGCGCCTCGTCCAGTGCGTCGGAGAAGTCCTGGGGGCCCTCCGACCGGTGCCCCTCCCGGTAGACGCCACAGTCGACGATCACGAAGCATGTCCTCCTGTCCCGGCAGCCGGTCCGCCGTCCCGTTCCCGTCCCGCCGTCGTGTTCCCGTCCCGGTTCCCCCGGGCGGCCGTACGCCTACCCTGGGCGGCATGCCCACGTTGCTCCTGGTCCGGCACGGACGCTCCACCGCCAACACCGAGGGACTGCTCGCCGGCTGGACGCCCGGCGTGCACCTCGACGACCGCGGGACCGCGCAGGCCGCCGCCCTGCCCGGGCGGCTCGCCCCGCTGACGCCGGCCGAGGTCGTCACCAGCCCGCTCGACCGCTGCCGGGAGACCGTCGCACCGCTGCTCCGGGCCCGCCCCGGCCTCACCCACCACATCGACGAGCGCATCGGCGAGTGCCACTACGGCGACTGGACCGGACGCAAGCTCGCCGAACTCAAGGACGAGCCGCTCATGGAGGTCGTGCAGGCGCACCCGTCGGCCGCGGCCTTCCCCGGCGGGGAGTCCCTGCGCGCCATGCAGGCGCGCGCCGCCGAAGCGGTGCGCGAATGGAACGCGCGCGTGGAGCGCGACCACGGACCCGACGCCGTGTACCTGATGTGCTCGCACGGCGACATCATCAAGTCTCTGGTGGCGGACGCCCTCGGACTTCATCTCGACCTCTTCCAGCGGATCTCCGTGGAACCGTGTTCCATCACCGCGATCCGTTACACCCGGCTGCGCCCCTTTCTGCTCCGGCTCGGCGACACCGGCGACTTCGCGTCCCTGGCGCCGCGCGAGGAGCCGCCCGCCGGCGACGCCACGGTGGGGGGCGACGCGGGCGCACCGTGATCGTTCCCCGCAGTAGGGTGAAGCGACCGCACCGTTGCGTTCCGACGCACCCACCGCCCGTTCCCCGACTTCCCATGGAGACAGGACGTGTCCCGTCAGGTGTTCCTCTACGACCAACCGGAACGTTTCGTGGCCGGCACGGTCGGACTGCCAGGGCGCCGTACGTTCTTCCTCCAGGCCTCCGCCGGCTCCCGGGTGACCAGCGTGGCCCTGGAGAAGACCCAGGTCGCGGCGCTCGCCGAGCGGATGGACGAACTGCTCGACGAGGTGGTGCGCCGCAGCGGCGGCAGCGCGGCGGTGCCCGCGATGGCGCCGGCCGAGATCACCGACACGGCCCCGCTGGACACCCCCGTGGAGGAGGAGTTCCGCGTCGGCACCATGGCGCTCGCCTGGGACGGCGAGGAGCAGCGCATGATCGTGGAGGCGCAGGCGCTCGTCGAACTGGACGCCGACTCCGACGAGGACCTCGCCGAGGCGGAGGAGCGGCTGCTCCAGGACGAGGAGAACGGCCCGCCGATGCTGCGCGTCCGGCTCACCGGGGCGCAGGCGCGGGCCTTCGCCAAGCGCGCCCTGGACGTCGTCAACGCGGGCCGCCCGCCGTGCCCGCTGTGCAGTCTCCCGCTCGACCCGGAAGGACACGTATGTCCGCGCCAGAACGGATACCGCCGCGGAGCGTGACCGCCACCGACCCGGCCGCGGCCGAACTGCTCGCCCGCGGCGAGCTGACCGTGCGCGGACGCATCCGTGAGGCGTCGAACGCCGCGCTGTACTGCACCGTCGCGCACGAGGGCCGGGAGGCCGCCTGCGTCTACAAGCCGGTCGCGGGGGAGCGGCCGCTGTGGGACTTCCCCGACGGCACCCTGGCCGGCCGCGAGGCGGCCGCGTACGAGGTGTCCCGGGCGACCGGCTGGGACCTCGTGCCGCCCACCGTGCTGCGCGACGGCCCCTACGGCGAGGGCATGTGCCAGCTGTGGATCGAGACCGTGCCCGGCGCCGAGCTGCTCGCCCTGGTGGACGGCGAGGAGCCCGAGCCGGGCTGGAAGGCGATCGGGTCCGCCGAGGTCGGCGAGGGCCGCACCGCGCTGCTGGTGCACGCCGACGACGACCGCCTGCGCCGCCTCTCCGTGCTGGACGCGGTGATCAACAACGCCGACCGCAAGGGCGGGCACCTGCTGCCCACGGCGGACGGCCGGCTCTACGGCATCGACCACGGGGTCACCTTCAACACCGAGAACAAGCTGCGCACGCTGCTGTGGGGCTGGGCGGGGGAGCCGCTGCCCGGGGAGGCCCTGGACGTCCTCAAGACCCTCCGGGACGCCCTCGCCGCCTCCGGCCCCCTCACCGCGGCCCTGACCCCGCTGATCACGCCCGCGGAGATCGACGCGACCCGCGCCCGCGTGCAGTCCCTGCTCACCACCGGCACCCACCCGGAACCGGGCACCGACTGGCCGGCGATCCCCTGGCCCCCCGTCTGACCCGGGCGCGTGGCCGGTGCGGCACACGGCGCGGCCACGCGCAAGAACGCCCTCCCGGCCATACGGCCCGTTCCGGTTCGTATCCGGAACTCGGGTCCGGTTAGGCTCGTGACATGCATGCCTGGCCCGCTTCCGAAGTCCCCGCCCTGCCCGGTCAGGGCCGCGACCTGAGGATCCACGACACCGCGACCGGCGGTCCGGTCACCCTCGACCCCGGTCCCGTCGCCCGTCTCTACGTCTGCGGCATCACGCCCTACGACGCCACCCACATCGGACACGCGGCGACCTACAACGCGTTCGACCTGGTGCAGCGCGTGTGGCTCGACAACAAGCGGCAGGTTCACTACGTCCAGAACGTCACCGACGTCGACGACCCGCTGCTGGAGCGGGCCGAGCGCGACGGCGTCGACTGGACCGCGCTCGCCGAGCGCGAGACCGCCCTGTTCCGCGAGGACATGACGGCCCTGCGGATGCTGCCGCCCCGGCAGTACGTAGGCGCGGTCGAGGCCATACCCGGCATCGTCCCGATCGTCGAGCGGCTCCGTGAGCTCGGCGCCACCTACGAGATCGACGGCGACATCTACTTCTCCGTCGAGTCCGACCCGCACTTCGGCCAGGTCTCGCACCTGGACGCCGCCGCCATGCGGCTGCTGTCCGCCGAACGCGGCGGCGACCCGGACCGCCCGGGCAAGAAGAACCCCGTCGACCCGATGCTCTGGATGGCCGCCCGCGAGGGCGAGCCGAGCTGGGACGGCGGTTCGCTCGGCCGGGGCCGCCCCGGCTGGCACATCGAGTGCGTGGCCATCGCCCTCGACCACCTGGGCATGACCTTCGACATCCAGGGCGGCGGCTCCGACCTGGTCTTCCCGCACCACGAGATGGGCGCCTCGCACGCCCAGGTGCTCACCGGCGAGTACCCGATGGCCAAGGCCTATGTGCACGCCGGCATGGTCGCCCTGGACGGGGAGAAGATGTCCAAGTCCAAGGGCAATCTGGTCTTCGTGTCCCGGCTGCGGCGCGACGGCGTGGACCCGGCGGCGATCCGGCTGGCGCTGCTGGCCCACCACTACCGCTCCGACTGGGAGTGGACCGACCGGGTCCTCCAGGACGCCGTGACCCGCCTCGCCCACTGGCGCGCCGCGGTCTCCCGCCCCGACGGGCCGCCCGCCGAGGCGCTCGTCGAGGAGATCCGCGACGCCCTCGCGGACGACCTGAACGCACCGTCCGCGCTCGCCGCCGTCGACCGCTGGACCGTCCTCCAGGAGCAGAGCGGCGGCACCGACGCGGGCGCGCCCGGTGTGGTCTCCCGCGCCGTGGACGCCCTGCTCGGCGTCGCGCTCTAGGGCCGGGCCGGCACGAGACGGCACGAAGGGGGCGCCCCGGGACGGGGCGCCCCCTTCGTGCCGTCCGTCAGTCCTCCGACGACTCGTCGCCGTCCTGATCGGTGTCGGTCTCCTGCCGGGGCGGCTTCGGCGGACGGGACCGGCCGCCCGGCCCGTCGCGTCGGTAGGGCGGCCCGTCCGGACCCTCGGCGGTGGCGTGCCCGCCGGGCGGACCCGACGCACCGTCACGACGCCGCAGGTACCGCTCGAACTCGCGGGCGATGGCCTCGCCGGACGCCTCCGGCAGCTCGGCGGTGTCCCGTGCCTCCTCCAGCGTCTGCACGTACTCGGCGACCTCGCTGTCCTCCGCGGCCAGCTGGTCCACGCCCACCTGCCAGGCACGCGCGTCCTCGGGCAGCTCGCCCAGCGGGATCCGCACGTCGATCAGGTCCTCGAGCCGGTTCAACAGGGCCAGCGTGGCCTTCGGGTTGGGCGGCTGCGACACGTAGTGCGGGACCGCCGCCCACAGCGACACCGCGGGGACGCCCGCATGCGTGCACGCCTCCTGGAGGATGCCGACGATGCCCGTCGGCCCCTCGTACTTGGTCTCCTCGAGATCCATGCGGCGGGCCAGGTCCGGGTCGGACGTGGTCCCGCTGATCGGGACCGGACGGGTGTGCGGGGTGTCACCGAGCAGCGCGCCCAGCACCACCACCAGCTCCACGCCCAGCTCGTGCGCGAAGCCGAGGATCTCGTTGCAGAACGAGCGCCAGCGCATGGACGGTTCGATGCCGCGCACCAGTACCAGGTCGCGCGGTTTCTCGCCGCCCACCCGCACCACCGACAGCCGCGTCGTCGGCCAGGTGATCTTCCGCACGCCGTTCTCCATGAACACCGTGGGGCGGTTGACCTGGAAGTCGTAGTAGTCCTCGGCGTCGAGCGCCGCGAACACCTCGCCCTTCCACTCCCTGTCCAGATGCGCGACCGCGGTGGAGGCGGCGTCACCGGCGTCGTTCCAGCCCTCGAACGCGGCCACCATGACCGGGTCGATCAGCTCGGGAACCCCCTCGAGCTCGATCACCCAGCGCCTCCTTCCGACGTGCCCTCATGTACGCACCAACCTTACGGCGTGCCCACGGGGGCGCCCGCAGCTCCCCGTACAAGGGGAGTGCCCCATCACTGCCCCGCACCGCCCCGGGAAACACCCGTACGGCGGACCGCGGAACGCGGCGGGGGGCGGCCCCGCCGACGCGGGACCGCCCCCCCTCGCCTCACGCGGGCCGAGCCGGCGCGGGCACGGTCACTTCTTGCCGAGCAGCTCCTGCACGTCCGCCCGGACCTCGTCCGTGGCCAGGCCGCGGATCGTCAGCGTGGTCCGGCGGCGCAGCACGTCGTCCACCGTCTCGGCCCACTCGTGGTCCCGGGCCCACACGACCTGCGCCCAGATCTCCGGGGCGTCCGGGTGGATCCGGCGGGCCAGCGCCGGGTCCTCGTTCGCCAGCCGGGCGATGTCGAACGCCAGCGACCCGTAATGGGTGGCCAGGTGCCGGGCGGTGTCCGCCGCCATGCGCGGACCGGGCGCCGGGCCGTCCACCAGCAGGCGGTGGGCGACGGCACGCGGGTTGGCCACGCCCGGCAGCGGCACCTTCTTCGGCAGCGCGCCGACCGGCTCGAAGTCCTCGCCCAGCGGGTGGCCGGGCAGCTCCTGCAGCTTGCGCATCACCGTGCGGCCGATGTGGCGGAACGTGGTCCACTTGCCGCCGGCGACGGACAGCATCCCGCCCCGGCCCTCGGTGACCACCGTCTCCCGCTTGGCCTTGGCCGTGTCGCCGGGGCCGCCCGGCAGCACCCGCAGACCGGCGAAGGAGTACGTGATCAGGTCGCGGTCGAGCTGCTGGTCGCGGATGGAGAACGCGGCCTCGTCGAGTATCTGCGCGACGTCCTTCTCGTCGACCGCGACGTCCGCCGGGTCGCCCTCGTACTCCTCGTCGGTGGTGCCGAGCAGCAGCATGTCCTCCCAGGGGAGGGCGAAGGTGATCCGGTACTTGTCGATCGGCGTGGCCAGCGCCGCCTTCCACGGGGAGGTCCGCTTCAGGACCAGGTGCGCGCCCTTCGACAGCCGGATCGACGGGGCGGCGTCCGGGTCCTCCATGCGCCGCAGGTGGTCCACCCACGGGCCGGTGGCGTTCAGCACCAGCCGGGCGTTGACGCCGAACTCCTCGCCGGAGAGCCGGTCGCGCAGCTCGGCGCCGGTGACCCGGCCCTTGGTGAAGCGCAGGCCCGTCACCTCGGCGTGGTTGAGGACGACCGCGCCCGAATCGGCCGCCGCGCGGACCGTCATCAGCGCCATGCGCGCGTCGTTCATCTGGTCGTCGCCGTACACGGCCACGGCCTTCAGGTTCTCGGTGCGCAGCTCCGGCACGTCCTGCGCGGCCTTCGCCGGCGACAGCAGGTGGCCGACGCCGTCACCGAAGGCCGACAGCGCCGAGTAGGCGAACACGCCGGCCCCGAGCTTCGCCGCGCCGTGCGGCCCGCCCTTGTACACGGGGAGGTAGAACGTGAGCGGGTTCGCCAGGTGGGGGGCCACCTGGCGGGAGACCGCACGGCGCTCGAAGTGGTTCTCCGCCACCAGCTTCACCGCACCGGTCTGCAGGTAGCGCAGACCGCCGTGGAGCAGCTTGGACGAGGCGGAGGAGGTGGCCCCGGCGAAGTCACCGGCGTCCACCAGAGCCACCCTGAGACCGGACTGCGCGGCGTGCCAGGCGGTGGAGATGCCCAGGATGCCGCCGCCGATGACGAGAAGGTCGTACGACGCCTTGGAGAGCTGCTCCCGGGTCTCGGCGCGGCTCGGGTTCGGGCCGGACGCCGGGTGCGTCCCCAGGGCAGGCACGGACTGCTGGGTGGCTTGGGTGGTCATGGCGGTTCTACTCCTCGTCCTCGAGCCAGCCCATGGTCCGCTCGACGGCCTTGAGCCAGCTCTTGTACTCACGGTCGCGGGTGTCCGCGTCCATGCGGGGGGTCCACTCGGCGGCCCGCCGCCAGTTGGCGCGCAGGTCGTCGGTGCTGTTCCAGAAGCCGACGGCCAGGCCGGCGGCGTAGGCGGCGCCGAGGCAGGTGGTCTCGGCGACCATCGGGCGCACCACGGGGGCGTCCACGAAGTCGGCGAGGGTCTGCATCAGCAGGTTGTTGGAGGTCATGCCGCCGTCGACCTTGAGGGCGGTGAGCTCCACGCCGGAGTCCTTCGTCATGGCGTCGGCGATCTCCCGCGTCTGCCAGGCGGTGGCCTCCAGGACGGCGCGCGCGAGGTGCGCCTTGGTCACGTACCGGGTGAGGCCGGCGATCACACCGCGGGCGTCGGAGCGCCAGTACGGGGCGAACAGGCCGGAGAAGGCCGGCACGAAGTAGGCGCCGCCGTTGTCCTCGACGGACAGCGCCAGGGTCTCGATCTCGGCGGCGGTGGAGATCAGGCCCATCTGGTCGCGCATCCACTGCACCAGCGAACCGGTGACGGCGATCGAGCCCTCCAGGGCGTAGACCGGCTTCTGGTCGCCGATCTGGTAGCCGACCGTGGTCAGCAGGCCGCTGTAGGAGTTGATGAGCTTGTCGCCGGTGTTCATCACCATGAAGGTGCCGGTGCCGTACGTCGACTTGGTCTCGCCCTCGGCGAAGCAGGTCTGGCCGAACAGCGCCGCCTGCTGGTCGCCCAGGGCGGAGGCCACCGGGATGCCGCCGAGCAGCTCGCCCAGCTTGCCGCCCTTGATCTCGCCGTACACCTCGGCGGAGGAGCGGATCTCCGGCAGCATCGGGGTCGGGACGCCGATCGACTCGGCGATCCGCTGGTCCCACTGCATGGTGTGCAGGTTCATCAGCATGGTGCGGGAGGCATTGGTCACGTCGGTGACGTGCCGGCCGCCGTCCACTCCGCCCGTGAGGTTCCAGATGACCCATGTGTCCATGGTGCCGAAAAGAATGTCGCCCGCCTCCGCGCGCTCCTTCAGCCCCTCGACGTTGTCGAGCAGCCAGCGCGCCTTGGGACCGGCGAAGTAGGAGGCCAGGGGCAGGCCGGTCTCGCGGCGGAAGCGGTCCTGGCCGACGTTGCGGCCGAGTTCCTTGCACAGGGCGTCGGTGCGGGTGTCCTGCCAGACGATGGCGTTGTGGACGGGCTCGCCGGTGTTCCTGTCCCACAGCACGGTGGTCTCGCGCTGGTTGGTGATGCCGATGGCCTTGATGTCGTCCCGGGTGATGCCGGCCTTGGCGACGGCGCCGGCGACCACCTCCTGGACGTTGGCCCAGATCTCGGTGGCGTCGTGCTCCACCCAGCCGGGCTTGGGGAAGATCTGCTCGTGCTCCTTCTGGTCGACGGAGACGATGCGCCCGTCGCGGTCGAAGACGATGCAGCGGGAGGAGGTGGTGCCCTGGTCGATGGCGGCGATGAAGGGGCCGGCGGTGTGGGCGTCGGTCACGGTGTGCTCCTGGGAGTTCCTTGGTTACGGGGCAGGGAGTACGGCGCTTCTACAACGATCGCGGGGAAAGGCGATCGGGTCACCTAGGCGAAGGCGAGGTTGTAGACGCCGGCCGCGAGGGCGCCGCCGATCAGCGGACCGGCCACCGGGACCCAGGCGTACGACCAGTCGGAGCCGCCCTTGTTGGGCAGCGGCAGCAGGGCGTGGACGATACGGGGGCCGAGGTCGCGGGCGGGGTTGATGGCGTAACCGGTCGGGCCGCCCAGCGACAGGCCGATCGAGACCACCACGAGCGCCGTGATCAGGCCGCCGAGCACGCCGAGGCCGTTGCCCGCGTCGTTCAGGCCCTGGGTGAGGATGGCGAGCAGCAGCACGAAGGTGCCGATGATCTCCGTGGTGAGGTTCTGCACCGTGTGACGGATCTCCGGGCCGGTGGAGAAGACGCCGAGCACCGGGCCGGCGCCCTTCTCCTGGGCCTCGACGGCCTTGGCGGCGGTCGTCTGGGCGCCCGGCCCGCCGACGATCTCCTTATCGGTGAGGTGGGCCTGGAACTGGCCGTAGTAGGCGAGCCACACCAGCGTGGCGCCGATCATCGCGCCGAGCATCTGCGCGGCGAAGTAGTTCGGGACGTCCGCCCACGCGCCGTCCTTGATGGCGAGCGCCAGGGTCACGGCCGGATTCAGGTGGGCGCCGGAGAGCGGGCCCGATATGTAGACCGCCGTCATGACGGCGAAGCCCCAGCCGAAGGCGATGGCGAGCCAGCCGGCGTTACGGGCCTTGGAGGCCTTGAGCGTCACGGCGGCGCACACACCGCCGCCGAGCAGGATGAGTATGGCGGTCCCTATGGTCTCGCCGATGAAGATGTCGGAGCTGGACACCCGCGACTCCTTTGTCCTTCGTCCAGGGTGCCGACCCCCGGGTCCCTCCGGGGATGGGCGCCCTCAGGGGTGAGAGCGTTGCCGGCCCTTGGCGTTGTCCCACTCTAGCGCGTATTGCCGGTAGGTGTTCGACAATGCCGACCGATGGACGGGAGTCTTGCCCGGCACCGGAGATGCGTCAAGAGTCTCGGTTGCCGAAAATGCGATCGTTACTGATCGCCGGGGCGGCCGGGGCGGACCGGTGGCTGTGTGCCCCTGTCCGCGCGCATGTCTGTGCCCCGGCCCGCCCGCGGGGCGTCCGGGTGCTGTGCGGTTCCGTGTCCGGTGCGCGCCCGCCCGCTCAGAAGCGTCCGGCGCCCAGGTCCCGCGACACCGCGCGGGCGCAGTCCCGCACCGCCGCGATCAGCTCGGGCCGCAGCTCGCCGTCCTTGCGCAGCCGCTCCACCGCCCCCGTGATGCCGACCGCCCCGACCGGCATGCGCCGCCGGTCGTGGATGGGCGCGGCGAGCGAGGCCACGCCCTCCCAGGTCTCCTCCACGTCCGCGGCGTAACCCCGCGCGCGGGTGAGGTCGAGGATCTGCTCGAAGGCGCCGACGTCGCACACCGTGCGGTCGGTGAACGCCTTGCGGTCGGCCTCCAGGGCCTCGCTGTGCGCGACCGGGTCGTAGGCGGACAGGACCTTGCCGAGGGCCGTGGAGTGCAGCGGCTGCATCGCGCCGATCTCCAGCACCTGCCGGCTGTCGTCGGGCCGGAAGACGTGGTGCACGATGAGCACGCCCTGCTGGTGCAGCACCCCGAGGTAGACGCTCTCGCCGCTGGAGCGGGCCAGGTCGTCCGTCCACACCAGGGCGCGGGCCCGCAGCTCGTGGACGTCCAGGTAGGTGGTGCCCAGGCGCAGCAGCTCGGCGCCCAGCTGGTAACGGCCGGACGCCTCGTCCTGCTCGACGAACCCCTCCTGCTGGAGGGTGCGCAGGATGCCGTGGGCGGTGCCCTTGGCCAGGCCCAGCGAGGAGGCGATGTCCGAGAGGCCGAGCCGTCGCTCGCCGCCCGCGAGCAGGCGCAGCATCGCTGCCGCCCGTTCGAGCGACTGGATGTTCCGTGCCATCGCCGTACTGCCTCCGTCCCCTACGAGCGCCGACTCACGACGTCGCTGCCGCTGTTCGGCAATGCCGAACACTACCGGTCGATGCCGACCTCTCGCTAATGGTCGGCCAAGATCGGCCGGGTTCTCCCCGCCCCGGCCGTCGCCCTCCGGCCATCTTCGTCCGGCCCGTGGACGTCCCCGACGCCAGGGAGCGGTCCCGGATACCCTGACGGCGTGCGCCCTGCCGGGGAAGCTCGAACAGGTGGCTTTTCCGGGCAGCCGCAAAGCCGACAGCCGTCGCACCTGAGGGAGCCCCTTTCATGGCCTCGTTGCCGCTGACCCCTTCCGCCGACAGCCGGACCCGCGTGTCCGCGCTCCGTGAGGCCCTGGCCACCCGTGTGGTGGTCGCCGACGGAGCGATGGGCACCATGCTCCAGGCCCAGGACCCGACTCTCGAGGACTTCCAGAACCTCGAGGGCTGCAACGAGATCCTGAACCTGACCCGCCCCGACATCGTCCGGTCGGTCCATTCCGAGTACTTCGGCGCGGGCGTGGACTGCGTGGAGACCAACACGTTCGGCGCCAACCTCACCGCTTTGGGCGAGTACGACATCCCCGAGCGCGTCCTCGAGCTGTCCGAGGCGGGCGCCCGCATCGCCCGCGAGACGGCGGACGAGTTCACCGGCCGCGACGGCCGGCCGCGCTGGGTGCTGGGCTCCATGGGTCCGGGCACCAAGCTGCCCACCCTCGGCCACACCACCTTCGGCGCCATCCGCGACGCCTACCAGCAGAACGCGGAGGGCCTGCTCGCCGGCGGCGCCGACGCGCTGCTGGTGGAGACCACCCAGGACCTGCTGCAGACCAAGGCCTCCGTCATCGCCGCCCGCCGCGCCATGAAGGCCGTCGGCCTCGAGGTCCCGCTGATCGTGTCGGTCACGGTGGAGACCACCGGCACGATGCTGCTCGGCTCCGAGATCGGCGCGGCCCTGACCGCGCTGGAGCCGCTCGGCATCGACATGGTCGGCCTGAACTGCGCGACCGGCCCCGCCGAGATGAGCGAGCACCTGCGCTACCTCGCCCGGCACTCCCGCGTCCCGCTGTCGTGCATGCCGAACGCGGGCCTGCCCGAGCTGACCAAGGACGGCGCCCACTACCCGCTGACGGCGCCCGAGCTGGCGGACGCGCAGGAGACGTTCGTGCAGGAGTACGGGCTGTCGCTGGTGGGCGGCTGCTGCGGCACCACCCCTGAGCACCTGCGGCAGCTGGTGGAGCGCGTGCGGGACCTGGCCCCCGCGGAGCGCGACCCCCGTCCCGAGCCGGGTGCGGCGTCGCTGTACCAGTCGGTGCCGTTCCGTCAGGACACCTCCTACCTGGCGATCGGTGAGCGGACGAACGCCAACGGGTCGAAGAAGTTCCGTGAGGCCATGCTGGAGGGCCGCTGGGACGACTGCGTGGAGATGGCCCGGGACCAGATCCGCGAGGGCGCGCACATGCTCGACCTGTGCGTGGACTATGTGGGCCGGGACGGCGTGGCCGACATGGAGGAGCTGGCGGGCCGGTTCGCGACCGCCTCCACGCTGCCGGTCGTGCTGGACTCCACCGAGGTGGACGTGATCCGGGCGGGCCTGGAGAAGCTCGGCGGCCGTGCGGTGATCAACTCGGTGAACTACGAGGACGGCGACGGTCCCGAGTCCCGCTTCGCGCGGGTGACCGAGCTGGCACGGGAGCACGGTGCGGCGCTGATCGCGCTGACGATCGACGAGGAGGGGCAGGCGCGCACGGCGGAGAAGAAGGTCGAGATCGCCGAACGCCTGATCGCGGACCTGACCGGGAACTGGGGCATCCGCGAGGAGGACATCCTCGTCGACTGCCTGACGTTCACGATCTGCACGGGGCAGGAGGAGTCCCGCAAGGACGGCGTGGCCACGATCGAGGGCATCCGCGAGCTGAA
Source organism: Streptomyces sp. DH-12 (assembly GCF_002899455.1). Taxonomy (GTDB): domain Bacteria; phylum Actinomycetota; class Actinomycetes; order Streptomycetales; family Streptomycetaceae; genus Streptomyces. The sequence continues at coordinate 6,039,208 of NZ_PPFB01000001.1, forward strand.
GCGCCGCCACCCGGACGTGCAGACCACGCTGGGTCTGTCGAACATCTCCTTCGGTCTGAACCCGGCCGCCCGCATCCTGCTGAACTCCGTCTTCCTCGACGAGTGCGTGAAGGCGGGCCTGGACTCGGCGATCGTGCACGCGAGCAAGATCCTCCCCATCGCCCGGTTCAGTGAGGAAGAGGTGCGGACCGCCCTCGACCTGATCTACGACCGCCGCCGTGAGGGCTACGACCCGCTGCAGAAGCTCATGCAGCTCTTCGAGGGCGCGACGGCGAAGTCGCTCAAGGCGGGCAAGGCCGAGGAGCTGGCCGCGCTGCCGCTGGACGAGCGTCTCAAGCGCCGCATCATCGACGGCGAACGCAACGGTCTGGAGGCCGATCTCGACGAGGCGCTGCAGACGCGCAAGGCCCTCGACATCGTCAACGACACCCTGCTGGACGGCATGAAGGTGGTCGGCGAGCTGTTCGGCTCCGGGCAGATGCAGCTGCCGTTCGTGCTCCAGTCCGCCGAGGTCATGAAGAACGCGGTCGCCCACCTCGAGCCGCACATGGAGAAGACCGACGAGGCCGGCAAGGGCACGATCGTGCTGGCCACGGTGCGCGGCGACGTCCACGACATCGGCAAGAACCTGGTCGACATCATCCTGTCGAACAACGGCTACAACGTCGTCAACCTCGGCATCAAGCAGCCCGTCTCCGCGATCCTGGAGGCCGCCGACGAGCACAAGGCCGACGTGATCGGCATGTCGGGTCTGCTGGTGAAGTCCACGGTGATCATGAAGGAGAACCTGGAGGAGCTCAACCAGCGGGGTCTGGCCGCCGACTACCCGGTCATCCTGGGCGGCGCCGCCCTCACCCGCGCCTACGTCGAGCAGGACCTGCACGAGATCTACCAGGGCGAGGTCCGCTACGCCCGCGACGCCTTCGAGGGCCTGCGCCTGATGGACGCCCTCATCGGCATCAAGCGCGGCGTGCCCGGCGCGAAGCTGCCCGAGCTGAGGCAGCGCCGGGTCCGCGCGGCCGCCGTCGAGATCGACGAGCGGCCCGAAGAGGGCAGCGTGCGCTCCGACGTGGCCACCGACAACCCGGTCCCGGAGCCGCCGTTCTGGGGCACCCGTGTGATCAAGGGCATCCAGCTCAAGGAGTACGCGTCCTGGCTCGACGAGGGCGCGCTGTTCAAGGGCCAGTGGGGTCTGAAGCAGGCCCGCACCGGTGAGGGCCCCACCTACGAGGAGCTGGTGGAGACCGAGGGCCGGCCGCGACTGCGCGGTCTGCTGGACCGGCTGCAGACGGAGAACCTGCTGGAGGCGGCCGTGGTCTACGGCTACTTCCCCTGCGTCTCCAAGGACGACGACCTGATCGTCCTGGACGAGGAGGGCAACGAGCGCACCCGCTTCACCTTCCCCCGCCAGCGCCGCGGCCGCCGGCTGTGCCTGGCCGACTTCTTCCGCCCGGAGGAGTCCGGCGAGAAGGACGTCGTCGGCTTCCAGGTCGTCACCGTCGGCTCCCGCATCGGCGAGGAGACCGCCCGGCTGTTCGAGGCCGACGCCTACCGCGACTACCTCGAACTCCACGGCCTGTCCGTCCAGCTCGCCGAAGCCCTCGCCGAGTACTGGCACGCCCGCGTCCGCTCCGAGCTCGGCTTCGCCGGCGAGGACCCCGCCGCCATGGAGGACATGTTCGCCCTGAAGTACCGGGGCGCCCGCTTCTCCCTCGGCTACGGCGCCTGCCCCGACCTGGAGGACCGCGCCAAGATCGCGGACCTGCTCCAGCCGGAACGCATCGGCGTCCAGCTCTCCGAGGAGTTCCAGCTCCACCCCGAGCAGTCCACGGACGCCATCGTGATCCACCACCCGGAGGCGAAGTACTTCAACGCCCGCTGAGCGGTCCGGCCGCCGGCTCCGGCGGTCGCATCAGGCACTTCCGGCGCGCACGACGTACACTGGTCGGTCCACTGCAGGCCGGTTCCCCTCGTGGGAACCGGCCTGATCGTCCCTATAGGAGGTATGTGGATGACCAGTACGGTCCCCGCGCTCGGAACCCGTACGGCCGAAGGCTCGGCCCTCCAGGCCGTGCTCCTCGACATGGACGGCACCCTGGTGGACACCGAGGGCTTCTGGTGGGACGTCGAGACGGAGGTCTTCGCCTCCCTCGGACACACCCTCGACGACGCCTGGCGCCACATCGTGGTCGGCGGCCCCATGGCCCGCAGCGCGGGGTTCCTCATCGAGGCGACCGGGGCCGACATCGGCCTCGACGAACTCACGGTGCTGCTCAACGACGCCTTCGAGAGCCGCATCGACCACAACCTGCCGCTGATGCCGGGGGCCGCGCGCCTGCTCGCCGAGCTGGCCGAGCACGAGATCCCGACGGCGCTCGTCTCCGCCTCCCACCGGCGCATCATCGACCGGGTGCTGCCCGTCCTGGGCCCCGAGCACTTCGCCCTGTCCGTCGCGGGCGACGAGGTGCCGCGCACCAAGCCGCACCCCGACCCCTACCTCGCGGCGGCCGCCGGGCTCGGCGCCGACCCCGTGCGCTGCGCGGTCGTCGAGGACACGGTCACCGGCGTCACCGCCGCCGAGGCCGCCGGCTGCCAGGTCGTCGTGGTGCCGTCCGTGGGCCCGATCACCCCGGCCGCCCGGCGCACGATCGTCCCCTCGCTCCACGTGGTGGACCTGCCGTTCCTGCGCGGTCTGATGACGGACCTGCGCTAGCCGCTCACGCGGTGTGCACCGCCGCCGGAACCGGCGTGCGCGGCGCTCCGTCCAGGGGCCGTCCCGTCCGAGCCGCGCGCCCGCGTTCCGGCCGCCGGCGGCTGATTCCGCAGAGCCGCCGGACCCCTTTTCGCATGTGATCTTGATCACGGCTTCACGTGCCGACAACGATGTCCGGGCGTGCATCCCGCCCGATTCAGGAGATCACCGGCGTGCCCATGTGTCCCGGTTGGTGAGAAGCTGCACCAATCCTTCCCCGGTCATCTCTGTCGGTCCGTTCACACCTGGTTCCACTGCGTGATGAGGCCCCGGCTCCGGGCGCCGCGAACGCTCCCGCGGACGCGGACTAATGTCGTCGCGAGAACCACACCCCTCCTTGCCCTCCGCCCTGGTGACCCCTGCCCGCGGATGACACGGAGCCGACAACGTCCTGGAGAAACTCGAGCATGAACCGCAAGACTTTGGTGCTGGCGGCCGCAATGGGCCTGCTCGCGCCGGTGCTCGCCGCCTGTGGTGACAGCGAGAGCGGGAGCGGCGGCGGCGATGCGATCGTCGTGGGCACCACCGACCGGTTCACCGCCTCCGAGGAAGAGGGACTCGCTCCCCTCGACCCCGCCTGGGCCTACGACGTCGGCACCTGGAACATCCTGCGGCAGACCGTCCAGACCCTCATGGTCCAGCCCCGCGGCGACGGCGAGCCGGTTCCCGAGGCCGCCGAGTCGTGCGGCTTCACCGACGCCGGCAACGAGCGGTACACCTGCACCCTGCGCGAGGGCCTGAAGTTCTCCAACGGCGACCCCATCACCGCGCAGGACGTGAAGTACTCCATCGAGCGCGCCCTCTCCCTCAAGGGCGACAGCGGTGTCTTCGCGCTGCTGTCCACCATCGACACCGTCGAGACGCAGGGCGACCGCGAGGTGATCTTCCACCTCAAGGCGGCCGACGCCACCTTCCCGTACAAGCTGTCCACCCCGGTCGCGGGCATCGTCAGCAAGGACGACTACGCCCAGGACAAGCTGCGCGAGGGCTTCGACATCGACGGCTCCGGCCCGTACACGATGGAGAGCGAGGTCAAGGACGGCACCCTGGTCCGCGCCACCTTCACCAAGAACCCCTCGTACAAGGGCGCGCTCCAGGTCAACAACGACAAGGTCGAGCTGGTCAACTACGACAGCGCCGACGCCATGGGCGACGCGCTGGACGACGGCGAGATCGACGTCATGACCCGCAGCATGTCGCCGGAGCAGATCCAGAAGCTGGCCAACGCCACCGACGGCGAGGTCGAACTGGTGGAGTCCCCGGGTCTGGAGATCCGCTACCTGGCCTTCAACACCAAGGCCGAGTCGGTGAAGGACAAGGCCGTCCGCCAGGCGATGGCCCAGCTGATCAACCGCGACGAGCTCGTCGCCAAGGTCTACGGCAGCCAGGCCGAGCCGCTGTTCTCGCTGGTGCCCGCCGGCGTCACCGGCCACTCCAACGCCTTCTTCAACACGTACGGCGACCCGGACGTCGCCAAGGCCCGCGAGCTGCTCGAGGATGCCGGCGTCGACACGCCGGTGAAGCTCACGCTGCACTACACGACCGACCACTACGGTCCGGCCACCAAGGCCGAGTTCGAGCAGCTCAGCAAGCAGCTCAACGACAGCGGCCTGTTCGAGACGGACATCCAGGGCACCTCCTGGAACAAGTTCCGGCCGGCCGGGCAGAAGGGCAAGTACGACGTCTACGGCATGGGCTGGTTCCCGGACTACCCGGACGCCGACGCCTTCGTCGCGCCCTTCCTCGCCGAGGACAACTTCCTCAACTCGCCCTACGTCAACACCGAGATCCGCAAGGAGCTGATCCCCGAGTCGCGCCGCCAGGCCGACCGCCTCAACGCCTCGGAGAGCTTCACGAAGATCCAGAACATCGTCGCCGACGAGGTCCCCGTGCTGCCGCTGTGGCAGGGCAAGCAGTACCTCGCCGCCCGTGACAACATCACCGGCACCGCCTACGCGCTCAACTCCTCCTCCACGCTCCAGCTGTGGGAGCTCGGACGCGGCGTCAGCGGCTGACGGATCCAGCCGCCCCGCACACGACGTGGGGGTGCCCTCCCGGCCGGGAGGGCACCCCCACGTCGTGTCCGCTCTCGTGAGCTACTGCGCGCCGGGGCGCACCAGCCCGCTCTCGTACGCGTACACCGCGGCCTGCACGCGGTCGCGCAGTCCCAGCTTGGTCAGCACATGACCGACGTGTGTCTTCACGGTGGTCTCGCTGACGAACAGGTCGGCGGCGATCTCCGCGTTGGACAGCCCGCGCGCCACCAGCTTCAGCACCTCGACCTCGCGGTCGGTCAGCGTGTGCAGCGTGTCCGGCACCGGCTCCTCGCCGGACGGCAGGTGCGTGGCGTACTTGTCCAGCAGCCGGCGCGTGATGCTCGGCGCGAGCATCGCCTCACCGGCGGCCACCACACGGATCGCCTGTACCAGCTCGTTGGCCGGGGCGTCCTTCAGCAGGAAGCCGCTGGCTCCCGCCTTCAGCGCCTCCACCACGTACTCGTCGAGATCGAACGTGGTCAGCACCAGCACCTTCGCCGGGCCGTTCCGCTCCGGGCCGGTGATCTGGCGGGTGGCCTCCACCCCGTCCATCCGCGGCATGCGGATGTCCATCAGCACCACGTCGGGCTGCAGCGCCCGCACCTGGTCCAGGGCCTGGAGGCCGTCCCCTGCCTCGCCGACGACCGCGAGGTCCTGTTCGGCCTCCAGGATCATCCGGAATCCGGTGCGCAGCAGCGGCTGGTCGTCGACCAGTAGGACGCGGATGGCCACGTAAGTCTCCTTCGCTAGTCCGGCCCCATTCTGCCCTGCTCGGTCCCGCCGGACTCAGGCGCCCTCAAGGGCAGGGGATACGGCGGGGGAGTGCCGCCGAACTCCGGACAATGTGCCTGGTGGTCGCACCAGCCGCAGAGCTTCGTCGGGCGCGGCCGCCAGTCGCCCGTCTCGGTCGCCCGCCGGATCGCCTCCCACAGCGCGAGCAGCTTGCGCTCCACCCGCTCCAGATCGGCGAGCACCGGGTCGTACGTCAGCACGTCCCCGCTGCCCAGGTACACCAGCTGGAGGCGGCGCGGGACGACCTTCCTCAGCCGCCACACCACGAGGGCGTAGAACTTCATCTGGAACAGCGCGCCCTCCGCGTACTCCGGGCGGGGCGCCTTGCCCGTCTTGTAGTCGACGATCCGCACCTCGCCGGTGGGCGCCACGTCCACCCGGTCGATGATCCCGCGCAGCCGCAGCCCGGAGTCGAGCTCCGCCTCCACGAACAGCTCCCGCTCGGCGGGCTCGAGCCGGCTCGGGTCCTCCAGCGTGAACCACCGCTCGACCAGCGCCTCCGCCTCCGTGAGCCAACGGGCCAGCCGCTCGCCCTCCGGGTCGTCCGCGAACAGCTCCGCGACCTCCGGCCGGCTCTCGCGCAGCCGGTCCCACTGGCCGGGGACCAGCGACTTCGCGCGCGGCACGGTGCGGTCGGTGGCCGGGGCGTCGAACAGCCGCTCCAGCACCGCGTGCACCAGCGTGCCCCGGGTCGCCGCCTCGCTCGGCTTCTCCGGCAGCCGGTCGATCACCCGGAACCGGTACAGCAGCGGGCACTGCATGAAGTCACTCGCACGGGACGGCGACAGCGAGGCGGGCGGCGCGGCGGGGGGCCCGGCCGCCACGGCGGTGTCCGCTGCCTCCCCGGACACGGCGGGGCTGATGTCGGGCCGCGTCGCGCCCTCGGTGCTCGTCTCCATGACCACAGACCTTACGGCCCGGCGCCGACAACACGGCGACCCTGTGGACGAAGGCGGAGGAGGAGGGTGGGAAGGAACCGGGGAGGAGGGTGGGAAGGAACCGGGGAGGAGGGTGGGAAGGGAGGGGAACGAGGGGGTAGGGACAGGGGTGCGGGGCGGAAAGGGCGGCGGACGCCGCATACCATCGACCCAGGACCCTCCCGTCCGGCAGGCGCGGGAGACGCAGCGAACGAGGGGACACCGGTGGACGTAAGCGGCGGGCGCGGACGGCCGCGGCCCGGCAACGACGAGTCGGCCGAGCACACGGGGTCCGAGGCCCCGGCCCCCGGCGGCGCCCACGGCACCGGTGAGCCCGCCCCTACCTCGGCGGCCCCCGCCGACCCCGGCGTCACGGGCGACTCGACCCCGCCGGCCGAGGGCGACGGCGGACAGGACGCCGCGAACGCCGCGTCCGGCTCCGAGGGGCCGCGGGGCGAGGACCCTCACGGCACCGCGTCCGGCGGGGCCGGGCCGCAGCCGGAGCACGCCGACCGGCCGTTCGCCCACTCCGGCACCGGCAAGGGACCCGCCCCGCAGCGCCCCGAGGAGCGGCGGCGCGGCGGGCTGCTGATGGGCCGCCCCTTCGGCGTGCCCGTGTACGTGGCGCCCAGCTGGTTCCTCGTGGCGATCCTCATCACCTGGGTGTTCGGCGGCCAGATCGACCGCATCCTGCCCGAGCTGGGCGCGGCCAGCTATCTGGTCTCCCTGTTCTTCGCGGTGGCCTTCTACGCCTCCGTGCTGGTGCACGAGCTCGCCCACACCCTCGCAGCCCTGCGCTTCAAGCTCCCGGTGCGCCGCATCCAGCTCCAGTTCTTCGGCGGCGTCTCCGAGATCGAGAAGGAGGCCGAGACACCCGGCAGAGAGTTCGTACTGGCGTTCGTCGGCCCCCTGCTCTCCCTGGTGCTGGCCGGGCTGTTCTACCTCGGCCTGCTCGTCGTCGACCCCAGCAGCGTCGCCGGTGTGCTGCTGGCCGGCCTGATGGTGTCCAACCTCATCGTGGCCGTCTTCAACCTGCTGCCCGGTCTGCCGCTGGACGGCGGCCGGATGCTGCGCGCGGTCATCTGGGCGATCACCGGCAGGCCCATGACCGGCACGGTCGCCGCCGCCTGGGTGGGCCGCGCCCTCGCCGTCTCCGTGCTGATCGGCCTGCCGCTGCTCACCCAGTCCGGGGCGCTCGGCTCCGACGCGGTGGACAACGTCGGCATGGACACCGTCCTCGACGCCCTGCTCGCCGCCATCCTGGCCGCGATCATCTGGACCGGAGCCGGCAACAGCCTGCGCATGGCGCGCCTGCGCGAGCACCTGCCCGAGCTGCGGGCCCGCGCCCTCACCCGCCGCGCGGTCCCCGTGGAGACCGACACCCCGCTCTCCGAGGCCCTGCGCCGCGCCAACGCGGCCGGCGCCCGCGCCCTGGTCGTGGTCGACCCCGACGGCGTGCCGATCTCCCTGGTCCGCGAGGCCGCGATCGTCGGCGTCCCGGAGCACCGGCGGCCCTGGGTGCCGGTCAGCGGGCTCGCCCAGGACCTCACCGACGGCATGCGCGTCTCCGCGGAACTGGCCGGGGAGGAGCTGCTGGACGCGCTGCGCGCGACGCCCGCCACCGAGTACCTGGTGGTCGAGGAGACCGGCGAGATCTACGGCGTGCTGTCCGCCGCCGACGTGGAACGGGCCTTCGTGAAGGCCATGGCACGCCCCTCCTGACCCGTCGTCCCGGCCGCCGTCCGTGGTCGGCGGGCCCTCCGGGGACCGGTAGGCTGGTCACATGTCCGAACCGACCGGTGCCGCCCGCAGGCGCGGGCCCTTCAAGGTCGGGGACCAGGTACAGCTGACCGACCCCAAGGGCCGCCACTACACGTTCACGCTCGAGGCCGGGAAGAACTTCCACACCCACAAGGGTTCCTTCCCCCACGACGAACTGATCGGCGCTCCCGAGGGCAGCGTTGTCCGCACCACCGGGAACGTCGCCTATCTCGCGCTGCGCCCCCTGCTCCCCGACTACGTCCTGTCCATGCCCCGAGGGGCAGCCGTCGTCTACCCGAAGGACGCGGGGCAGATCCTCGCCTTCGCCGACATCTTCCCCGGCGCGCGCGTCGTCGAGGCGGGCGTGGGCTCCGGCTCGCTCAGCAGCTTCCTGCTGCGCGCCATCGGCGACCAGGGCATGCTGCACTCCTACGAGCGCCGCCAGGACTTCGCGGAGATCGCCCAGCAGAACGTGGAGCGCTACTTCGGCGGCCCGCACCCCGCCTGGCGGCTCACCGTCGGCGACCTCCAGGACAACCTGTCCGACACCGACGTCGACCGCGTCATCCTCGACATGCTGGCCCCCTGGGAGTGCCTGGAGGCCGTCTCCAAGGCGCTCGTGCCCGGCGGCATCCTCTGCTGCTACGTGGCCACCACCACCCAGCTCGCCCGGACCGTCGAGTCCATCCGGGAGATCGGCTGCTTCAACGAGCCGACCGCCTGGGAGACGATGATCCGCAACTGGCACATCGAGGGCCTGGCCGTCCGTCCCGACCACCGGATGATCGGCCACACCGGCTTCCTGCTCACCGCCCGCCGGCTCGCCGACGGCGTCGAGCCGCCCATGCGCCGCCGCCGCCCGGCCAAGGGCGCCTACGGCGAGGACTACTCCGGCCCCAACGCCGACGGAGGCACCGGCCGCTGACGCGGTCCGCGCCCTCCCAACGCTCCGGCGCCGTGGGGCGGTTCCGGTACGTCACCGGGAACCGCCCCACGGCGCCGACGCATTGACGCCGGGGTCCCGCACCGACCCGCACGGCGGCTCCGCGCGACGAGTGCGGACCCCGCCGTTCCCTCCGTACTGTGACGTGTGGCACGATGCTGGCCACCCTCACCGGCACAGCCCTCACAGGAGACACTCCTCGTGCAGCCTTCCGCCGTTCCGGAGCTCGCCCACACGCACGCCCGGCCCATCCACTGGGTCGCCACCGCCACGGCCGTCGCCGGTGTCGTGGCGCTCTCCTCCGTCCTGCAGCCCGACCACGCGACCGCCGCCGCGCCGGGCGCCCCGCAGACCGGGCAGGCCCCCGCGCGGGCGCTGCCGCCCGACCCGGCCGACGTGGAGTTCCCGCTCGACTGCGGTCCCGTGAGGCTGGTGGTCAAGAAGCAGGCGTCCGGCGACCTCGACGGCGACGGCCGTCCCGAGACCGTGGCGGCGGTGCACTGCGACGCCCCGATGGGCACCCCGCCCGACGGCGTCTACGTCCTCACGCAGGCGGCCGGCGCCTCGAAGCCGCGCCTGGTGGCCACCCTCCTCGACCCCGAGGACCGCGCCAACGTCGAGGACTTCGCCGTACGCGGCGGGGACGTCGTCGCCGCGCTGCTCGGCTACTCGTCCTCCGACGTGCCCCGTTGCTGCCCCGACGTGCGCGAGACCGTGAAGTGGCGCTGGGACGACGGCGCGTTCGTCCGGTCCACGCCGTCCGACGCGCGGAGCGTGTGACCCCGTGACGGGCGCGCGCCAGGTCGGCGCGCTGCCGGACGCGTGACATCAGGCAGACGTGACCGGCCGTGCGACGGCGGTCACCCGGCGTCCGGTCCGTACACCTCGACGCTGTCCGAAACCCGTCGGACGTGGATGCACTCGCCGGGGCACTCCTTCGCGGAGTCGACGACGTCGGTGAGGAGCGGCAGCGGGACGGGCGTTGCCGCGCCCTTGTCCTGGAGCAGCTCGTCCTGCTCGTTCTTCACGTACGCCAGACCGTCGATGTCCAGCTCGAACACCTCGGGCGCGTACTGGGCGCAGATGCCGTCGCCGGTACACAGATCCTGGTCGATCCAGACCTCCAGGGCCTCGGCGCCGGTTGCGGCTTCCTGCTGCACGATCGTCTCTCCTGCCGTGTGGTTCGCCGAGCCGTGCGGGAATCCGGCCAGCTCTGACGGGTGTTGAACACGTCGACCCTAACGCCGACTGGGTTCCGATCATTCTCGGTGGGTATTCCCCTGGCGTGAGGGAGAGCGCAAGGGTGAAGATCGGACACACCCCGACCGTCTTTGTGATCTAGGGGTTTCAATCGACACCCGCCCAGGTAGGGTCTGGAAGCGTCCAGCTCCCCTTGGAGGAGGTGAGGACCGTGGCAGCCCACGACGACGACATGAACCGCGGCATCCGCCCGGGACGCGGGTCCGACGACCCGGCCGGGCAGATCGCCTACCTTGAGCAGGAGATCGCCGTCCTGCGACGCAAGCTCGCCGACTCTCCGCGGCACACGAGAATTCTCGAAGAGCGGATCGTCGAGTTGCAGACCAATCTGGCCGGCGTGTCCGCCCAGAACGAACGGCTGGCGAGCACCCTCCGCGAGGCCCGCGACCAGATCGTGGCCCTCAAGGAGGAGGTCGACCGGCTCGCCCAGCCCCCGGCCGGCTTCGGAGTCTTCCTCATGGCGAACGAGGACGGCACGGCCGACATCTTCACCGGCGGCCGCAAGCTGCGGGTGAACGTCAGCCCGAACGTCGAGCTGGAGGAACTCCGGCGCGGCCAGGAAGTGATGCTCAACGAAGCGCTCAACGTGGTCGAGGCCATGGAATTCGAGCGCGTGGGCGAGATCGTCACCCTCAAGGAGATCCTGGAGGACGGCGAGCGGGCCCTGGTGCTGGGCCACACCGACGAGGAGAGGGTGGTGCGGCTCGCCGAGCCGCTGCTGGACGTCACCATCCGCGCCGGCGACGCCCTGCTGCTGGAGCCCCGCTCCGGGTACGTCTACGAGGTCGTGCCCAAGAGCGAGGTCGAGGAGCTCGTCCTCGAGGAAGTCCCCGACATCGGCTACGAGCAGATCGGCGGCCTCGGCAACCAGATCGAGGCCATCCGCGACGCGGTCGAGCTGCCGTACCTCTACCCGGACCTGTTCAAGGAGCACGAGCTGCGGCCGCCCAAGGGCGTGCTGCTCTACGGCCCCCCCGGCTGCGGCAAGACGCTCATCGCCAAGGCCGTGGCGAACTCGCTGGCCAAGAAGGTCGCCGAGGTCACCGGCCAGGCCGCGGGCAAGAGCTTCTTCCTCAACATCAAGGGCCCCGAGCTGCTGAACAAGTACGTCGGCGAGACCGAGCGGCAGATCCGCCTGGTCTTCCAGCGGGCCCGGGAGAAGGCCAGCGAGGGCACCCCCGTCATCGTCTTCTTCGACGAGATGGAGTCCCTCTTCCGCACCCGCGGCTCCGGCGTCAGCTCGGACGTGGAGAACACCATCGTCCCGCAGCTGCTCGCCGAGATCGACGGTGTCGAGGGCCTGCAGAACGTGGTCGTGATCGGCGCCTCCAACCGTGAGGACATGATCGACCCGGCCATCCTGCGTCCCGGCCGGCTGGACGTGAAGATCAAGATCGAGCGTCCGGACGCCGAGGCGGCCAAGGACATCTTCGGCAAGTATCTGACCGAGCGCCTCCCGCTGCACGCCGACGACCTCGCCGAGCACGGCGGCGACAAGTCCATGACGGTCCAGAGCATGATCCAGACCGCCGTGGAACAGATGTACGCCGAGTCCGAGGAGAACCGCTTCCTGGAAGTCACCTACGCCAACGGCGACAAGGAAGTCCTGTACTTCAAGGACTTCAATTCCGGCGCCATGATCGAGAACATCGTGGGCCGCGCCAAGAAGATGGCGATCAAGGACTTCCTGGAGAAGAACCAGAAGGGCCTCCGCGTCTCCCACCTCCTCCAGGCCTGCGTGGACGAGTTCAAGGAGAACGAGGACCTGCCCAACACCACCAACCCGGACGACTGGGCCCGGATCTCCGGAAAGAAGGGCGAGCGGATCGTTTACATCCGCACCCTCATCACCGGAAAGCAGGGCGCGGACACCGGACGCTCCATCGACACGGTGGCCAACACCGGTCAGTACCTGTAAAAGCGAGGGCGGCTGCGGGTGCCCGCGACGGGTACCCGCAGCCGACTGCTTTTCGGGGCCACGGCTGGAGCACAGCAATGACGCAATTGATCTCCCCACCAGCGCAAAGGCGTTCTAGGCTCTTCCGTACCGCCGAGTCGCGCAGTGCGGGGACGGGCACCGCACACGCACCGGAGAGCCAGCGGTACTGCGGCGCCCCCGACCGGGGACGCCGCCGGGCAAGGAGGGCCGCATGACCGTACGGCGAGTAATGGGCATCGAGACGGAGTACGGAATCTCCGTCCCCGGCCACCCCAACGCCAATGCCATGCTCACCTCGTCCCAGATCGTGAACGCCTACGCGGCGGCGATGCACCGGGCCCGCCGGGCCCGCTGGGACTTCGAGGAGGAGAATCCGCTGCGGGACGCGCGAGGCTTCGACCTCGCCCGCGAGGCCGCCGACGCGAGCCAGCTCACCGACGAGGACATCGGTCTGGCGAACGTCATCCTGACCAACGGCGCGCGGCTCTACGTCGACCACGCCCATCCGGAGTACAGCGCCCCCGAGGTCACCAACCCGCGGGACGCCGTCCTCTGGGACAAGGCCGGCGAGCGGATCATGGCGGAGGCGGCGGAGCGGGCCGCGCAGCTTCCCGGCGCCCAGCCGATCCACCTGTACAAGAACAACACCGACAACAAGGGCGCGTCCTACGGCACGCACGAGAACTACCTGATGAAGCGGGAGACCCCCTTCTCGGACATCGTGCGCCATCTGACGCCGTTCTTCGTCTCCCGGCAGGTCTTCACCGGCGCCGGCCGGGTCGGCATCGGCCAGGACGGCCACGAGCACGGCTTCCAGATCAGCCAGCGGGCGGACTACTTCGAGGTCGAGGTGGGCCTCGAGACCACGCTGAAGCGCCCGATCATCAACACGCGCGACGAGCCGCACGCGGACGCCGAGAAGTACCGGCGGCTGCACGTGATCATCGGTGACGCGAACCTTTCCGAGATCTCGACCTACCTCAAGCTCGGGACGACCGCGCTGGTCCTGTCGATGATCGAGGACGGGTTCATCGCCGTGGACCTGGCCGTGGACCAGCCGGTGCGGACGCTGCACCAGGTGTCGCACGATCCTTCGCTGAAGCACTTGGTCACGCTGCGCAGCGGCCGGACCCTGACCGCGGTGCAGCTCCAGATGGAGTACTACGAGCTGGGCCGCAAGTACGTCGAGGAGCGCTTCGGGGACGACGCCGACGAGCAGACCAAGGACGTCCTCGCCCGTTGGGAGGACACGCTCACCCGGCTGGAGAACGACCCGATGAGCCTCGCCGGCGAGCTGGACTGGGTCGCCAAGCGGGAGCTCATGGAGGGCTACCGGCGCCGTGACAGCCTCGACTGGGACGCGGCCCGGCTGCACCTGGTCGACCTGCAGTACGCCGACGTGCGTCCCGAGAAGGGCCTCTACAACCGTCTGGTGGCCCGCGGACGCATGAAGCGGCTGCTGGACGAGGCCGAGGTCGAGCGCGCCCGTACGGAGCCTCCGGAGGACACTCGCGCCTACTTCCGCGGGCGGTGCCTGGAGCAGTACGCGGACGACGTCGCGGCGGCCTCCTGGGACTCGGTGATCTTCGATCTGCCGGGCCGGGACTCGCTGCAGCGGGTCCCAACCCTGGAACCGCTTCGCGGAACGCGTAATCACGTCAAGGCGCTCCTGGACCGCTGCCGGACGGCGGAAGACCTGGTCAGGGTGCTTTCCGGCGGGTGAGCGGGTGAGCCGCGCCCGGGCGGGTACCTGCGGGTACCCGGACGGACCGGCCGGACGGGGTGGAAAGCGGCCCGTCCGGGAATCATCGAGGTGGTCCCCGTGGGTTGGAGCAACTGCGGGGGCATTGTCGGACCCGGCTTGTAGGGTCTGATCTTGACCGAGCAACTGTGTCGGGCGAACCGAGCGGGGTGAGGGTGATGGCGACCAAGGACACCGGCGGCGGACAGCAGAAGGCCACGCGGTCCACCGAGGAGGTCGAGGAGCAGGCGGCAGAGACGCAGGCTTCGGAGGACCTCAAGGAGCGTCACGAGAAGCTCAGCGACGACGTGGACGACGTCCTGGACGAGATCGACGACGTGCTCGAGGCCAATGCCGAGGACTTCGTGCGGTCCTTCGTGCAGAAGGGCGGCGAGTAGCCTCACCGGCTTCGCCGGTCCGGCAGTCACGGCGGTGGTGGGCGAGCGGTGAGGAGAGGGCGCTGTCCGCGGCCGGCCCCGATGGGCCGCCGCGGGCGGCGTCCGCTCGGCTCCGGAGCGCGCGGCCGGCCGTTCCAGATGCTGTTGTCGGAAATGTGGATCATTGCTGTGGGGCGGGTAGGGTCCGTGGCGTAATGTGCTTCAACTGCAATTCGGCCATCGGCAAGTTGGGAGATGATCCCGACGCTGTTCGTCGGGCAGCTGCCTACCTGGAAGGAACTTCGTGGAAGCCAACACTCCTGGCACCGGGCGTCTGCCGGCTGCCTTCCTGACGCCGGGCTCCTCCTCCTTCATGGACTTCCTCTCCGAGCACCAGCCGGAGCTGCTGCCGGGAAAGAGGACGTTGCCGCCCGTACAGGGCGTGATCGAGGCGCCGCACGGCACGACCATCGTCGCCGTCACCTTCCCCGGCGGTGTGGTCCTCGCCGGTGACCGGCGGGCCACCATGGGGAACGTCATCGCGCAGCGGGACATCGAGAAGGTGTTCCCGGCCGACGAGTACTCGGCGGTCGGCATCGCCGGCACGGCGGGCCTGGCCGTGGAGATGGTCAAGCTGTTCCAGCTCGAGCTCGAGCACTTCGAGAAGGTCGAGGGCGAGCAGCTGTCGCTGGAGGGCAAGGCGAACCGGCTGTCGACGATGATCCGCTCGAACCTGGGCATGGCCATGCAGGGCCTGGCCGTGGTGCCTCTCTTCGCCGGGTACGACGTGGACCGCGAGAAAGGGCGGATCTTCTCCTACGACGTCACCGGCGGGCGGTCCGAGGAGCACGGGTACGCCGCCACCGGATCCGGATCGATCTTCGCGCGTGGTGCGATGAAGAAGCTGTTCCGGGAGGATCTGAGTGAGGCCGAGGCCACCACGCTGGTGGTGCAGGCGCTCTACGACGCGGCAGACGACGACTCGGCGACCGGCGGTCCCGATGTCGCCCGCCGGATCTATCCGATCGTCACCGTGATCACCGAGGACGGTTACCGCCGGCTCTCCGAGGACGAGGCGTCCGACATCGCCCGGTCCGTGCTGGAGCGCAGGCTGGAGCGGCCGGACGGTCCGCGGGCCTCGTTGCTGTAGTGCGTGCGGGCCGGATGGTCCGGTTGGTTCAGGGTGGTCCAGTGACTTCGACAGAAAGGGACGGGTAACCGGTGTCGACGCCGTTCTATGTCTCACCTCAGCAGGCGATGGCCGACCGGGCGGAGTACGCCCGCAAGGGCATCGCCCGTGGCCGCAGCCTGGTCGTGCTGCAGTACGCCGACGGGATCGTGTTCGTCGGCGAGAACCCGTCCCGCGCGCTGCACAAGTTCAGCGAGATCTACGACCGGATCGGGTTCGCCGCCGCCGGCAAGTACAACGAGTACGAGAATCTGCGGATCGGCGGTGTGCGGTACGCCGATCTGCGGGGCTACACCTATGACCGGAACGACGTGACCGCGCGGGGTCTGGCGAACGTGTACGCCCAGACGCTCGGCACGATCTTCTCCAGCGTGGGGGAGAAGCCGTACGAGGTGGAGCTGGTGGTGGCCGAGGTCGGGGAGACCCCGGAGCACGACCAGATCTACCGGCTGCCGCACGACGGGTCGATCGTGGACGAGCACGGCTCGGTGGCGGTGGGGGGCAACGCGGAGCAGATCAGCGGGTACCTCGACCAGCGGCACCGGGACGGGATGACGCTGGCGGAGGCGCTGAAGCTGGCGGTTCAGGCGTTGTCGCGGGACACCAACGGCAGTGAGCGGGAGATCCCCGCGGAGCGGCTGGAGGTGGCGGTGCTGGACCGGACGCGGCCGCAGAAGCGGAAGTTCAAGCGGATCGAGGGGCGGCAGTTGGTGCGTCTTCTGGAGGCGGGCGCGGAGGGGACGGCCTCCGGCGGGGACGAGGAGTAGTCCGCGTCGGCGGATGCGGGTGCGGATGCCTGCGGCGCGGAGCTTCTGTCCGGCGGGGGGCTGAGGTCTGACGTCTGCGGCGCAGGGGTCTGTCCGGTGGGGGCTGGTGCAGCGCCCACGGTGGGCGGGCGCGGCGGCGCCTCGCTGGTGCCGGGTTGCGCCACCCCCTCCCGCACCCGCGCCCGTGGTTCACGGCACCCGGGTCGTCGAGCCCCGGACCTCCAGGTGGACCGGGATGTCCGTGCCGGAGGGCCGCTCGCCCTCCAGGACGGCCAGCAGCGCCTGCATACCCCGTTCGCCGAAGAGTTCCGCGTCCAGACGGACGGTCGTCAGCTCCGGGTCGATGGCCGTGGCCAGGGCCAGGTCGTCCATGCCCGTGACCGAAAGGTCCGCCGGGACGCGCAGTCCCAGACGGCGGGCGGCCTTGTACGTGCCCGCAGCGAGCTGGTCGTCGTCGCAGACGACCGCTGTCGGCCGGTCTCCGGCAGCCAGTGCGGCCCCGGCGGCGGCCTCCGCCCCCTTGATGGAGATCGGTGAGCGGGCCGTCCGCAGAGATGTACCGGGCACCTGCCGCAGCCGTGCCTCCAGCTCCCGCGCGCGGACCTCGAAGGTCCAGGACGGTACGTCCGCCCCCAGGTGCAGGAAGTGGCGGTGGCCCAGGCCGAGCAGGTGCTCCGTGATCTGCTGGACGCCGTCGGCGATGTCCAGGTTCACCGTGGTCCCGCCGGCGGAGGGGTCGCTGTCCAGCATGACGAGCGGCAGCTGGTCGCCGCGGATGGCGGTCAGGGCCTCCGCCGCCATGGAGGAGGCGATGACGCCGTCCAGCGCGGCTTGGGCGCTGGCGAACGGGTCGCGGGCCGGGCCGATGCCCTCGGGGGAGGGGTAGAGGACCACGCCGAAGCCGTGCCGGGAGGCCACCCGCGCCGCGCCGGTGTAGACGCCCGCGAAGAACTCCGTGGTCAGGGCGGGCACGACCAGCAGCACCGTACGCGTGCGGCCCAGCCGTAGATTGCGGGCCGCGAGGTTGGGGCGGTAGCCGAGGGCGCGGGCGGCCTCGCGGACGCGTTCCGCCGTGGCCTCGGAGACCCGGCCGCGCCACTTGTCGCCCAGGACCAGGGACACCGCGGCCTGGGAGACGCCTGCTTCCCGGGCGACGTCCCGGCTCGTGGGGCGGACGCTGGCTCTGGGCACCGTCGCTCCTTCGTCTGGACCGGTGAACAGCGGTCATGGTACGTATAGAGAGCCTAGTTATACGTAACACTTCCACGGGAGGGCCGGTATGGCGACGGGATACCTGGAGATTCTCCGGGCGCGGCACGCCGCCCGGCTGCTCGTGGGCACGCTGGTGGGGCGGCTCCCCAACGCGACCGCCCCGATCGCCATCGTGCTGTTCGTGCGCGCCGAGGGCGGGTCGTACAGCCTGGCCGGCGTGCTCGCCGCGGTGTACGGCGTGGCCAACGCGGTGGGGCAGCCGGTGCTCGGGCGGCTGGTCGACCTGAAGGGCCAGCCCCGGGTGCAGTTGCCGGCGGCGCTGCTGTCCGCGGTGGCGATGGGCGTGTTCGCCTTCGTGGGGACCGGCCCGCTGGTCGTGGCGTACGGCGCCGTCGCGCTGGCGGGGCTGTTCACGCCGCCGCTGGAGGGCGGGCTGCGGGCGCTGTGGTCCTCGGTGCTCCCCAGGGAGGAGCACGTGCACCGGGCGTACGCCCTGGACGCCGTGGCCCAGGAGGTGATGTTCACCGTCGGGCCGCTGCTCGTGACGGTGTGCGTCTCCCTGTGGTCGGCCCAGGCCGCGCTGCTCGTGCTGAACGTCATCGGGGTGCTGGGGGCCCTGTCCGTGGTCGTCTCGCCGCCCTCGCGGGCCTGGCGGTCCGCGCCGCGTGAGGCGCACTGGCTGGGGGCGCTGCGGTCGCCGGGGCTCATCGCGCTGCTCGGGGCCTTCCTGACCGTCGGGATGGCGATGGGGTCCATCACGGTCGCCGCCGTGACGTACGCCGACGATCACGGCGGCGACACCGTCTACGGCTGGCTGATGGCGGCGCTCGGGCTCGGCGCGCTGATCGGCGGCATGGCGTACGGGGCGCGGCAGTGGGCCGGGGAGCCCGCGCGGCGGCTCCAGGTGATCGTGGCGCTGCTGGCCCTCTGCTACCTGCCGCTGATGCTGAGGCCGGCCCCGGTGGCCATGACGCTGCTCGCCGCGGTCGCCGGTCTCTTCCTGGCCCCGGCCATCGCCTGTGCGTTCGTCCTGGTGGACCGGCACGCCCCGCGCGGGACGGTCACCGAGGCGTTCTCCTGGCTGGTGACCACGTTCACCGTCGGCGCGTCGTTCGGGACCGGTGTGACCGGTCCGGTGGTCGAGGCGGGCGGGGCGCTGTGGGGATTCGCCGTACCGGGGGCCGCGGGCGGCGTGTCGCTGCTGGTTTTGATCGCCACCGGACGGGTATTGGCGGTTCCGGCCAGGACGGCGGTTGTCGCGGCCGGTTCGGAAAATGATCCGAACCGTGCCGTCGATCCCCGTTTCAGCTCGAAGGATCGGGCGTAATGTTCCCTCATGGACCGCCGCATTTTCGGGCTGGAGAACGAGTACGGCGTCACGTGCACGTTCAGGGGACAGCGCCGCCTGTCGCCTGACGAGGTGGCGCGGTACCTTTTCCGCCGTGTCGTGTCATGGGGCCGAAGCAGCAACGTCTTTCTGCGGAACGGCGCCCGCCTCTATCTCGACGTGGGGTCACATCCGGAATACGCAACGCCGGAATGTGACGACGTGACCGAGCTGGTCACCCACGACAAGGCCGGCGAGCGCATTCTCGAAGGACTCCTGGTGGACGCCGAACGACGCCTGCACGAGGAGGGAATCGCGGGCGACGTCTACCTCTTCAAGAACAACACCGACTCGGCGGGCAACTCCTACGGGTGCCACGAGAACTACCTCGTCGCCCGGCACGGGGAGTTCTCCCGGCTCGCGGACATCCTCATCCCGTTCCTGGTGACGAGGCAGCTGCTGTGCGGAGCCGGCAAGGTGCTGCAGACGCCGCGGGGCGCCGTCTACTGCGTCAGCCAGCGCGCCGAGCACATCTGGGAGGGCGTCTCCTCGGCGACGACCCGCTCCCGGCCGATCATCAACACGCGCGACGAACCGCACGCGGACGCCGAGCGCTACCGCCGGCTGCACGTCATCGTCGGCGACTCGAACATGTCCGAGACGACCATGCTGCTCAAGGTCGGCGCCACCGACCTGGTGCTGCGCATGATCGAGGCGGGCACCGTCATGCGCGACCTCACCCTGGAGAACCCGATCCGGGCGATCCGCGAGGTCAGCCACGACATCACGGGGCGCCGCAAGGTGCGCCTGGCCAGCGGACGGGAGGCGTCCGCGCTGGAGGTGCAGCGCGAGTACTACGAGAAGGCGCTGGACTTCTGCGAGCGCCGCGGCATCCGCACCGGCACCGTCGACCAGGTGCTGGAGCTGTGGGGCCGCACACTGGACGCGATCGAGTCCGAGGACCTCGACCGCATCGGCACCGAGATCGACTGGGTCATGAAGTACAAGCTGCTCGAGCGCTACCGCGCCAAGCACAACATGACCATGTCGCACCCGCGGGTCGCGCAGATAGACCTCGCGTACCACGACATCCACCGCCGTCGTGGCCTGTACTACCTGCTCGAGAAGAAGGGACAGGCCGCCCGGATCTGCAACGACCTGAAGATCTTCGAGGGCAAGTCCGTGCCGCCGCAGACCACTCGGGCCCGGCTGCGCGGCGACTTCATCCGGCGTGCCCAGGAGCAGCGGCGGGACTTCACCGTCGACTGGGTGCACCTCAAGCTCAACGACCAGGCCCAGCGCACCGTGTTGTGCAAGGACCCGTTCCGTTCGGTGGACGAGCGGGTGGAGAAGCTGATCGCCGGCATGTGAGAGGACGTGTCCCCCGGGAGTCGACGAAACACCCGGAACGTCACACGGGCGCCGTACGTTACACCGTGCGGCGCCCTTCTCACGCCGTAGAGTTGCGCGGACGCCACCCCACAAGATCGACGATTACGAGGCCCCCACCGTGCGCCGACGCTCACTTCTCATCGCCGTCCCCGCTGGACTGGCCACCCTCGCCGCGTGCGGCGACGACAAGTCCGACTCCGGCAAGGCCAGCGAGACGGCCTCACCCTCGGAGCCCGAGACGTCGGCGGCGCCGTCGCCGAAGATCGTCGAGGGCCCGCTGCCGGCGATCACGGCCGGGACCGGGTTCGGCGAGAAGCCGACCGTCGCCAAGGGCAGCGGCGACCCCTCCGAGGATCTCGCGGTGAAGACGGTCATCGCGGGCGGCGGCCGCACGATCGCCGAGAACGACTTCGTCGTGGCCCACTACCTGGGCCAGGTGTGGAGCACCGCGAAGGTGTTCGACAACTCGTACGACCGCAAGGAGCCGCTGGCCATCCAGCTCGCCCAGGGCACGATCATCGACGGCTGGCGCTACGGGCTGGTCGGCAGGAAGGCCGGCAGCCGCGTCCAGATGGCCATCCCGCCCACCTGGGGCTACGGCGAGCAGGGCAACGAGCAGGCGGGCATCAAGGGCACCGACACGCTGGTGTTCGTGATCGACGTGCAGGACACGTTCAACGCCAGGAGCTCCGCCAAGGGCGCCGACGTCGCCCAGGACGACGTCGGCCTGCCGAAGGTCGGCACCAACACCGACGGCAAGGCCCCCTCCATCGAGGTGCCCGACTCCGACGCGCCGAAGAAGCTCGTGGCGAACTACGTCATCGAGGGCGACGGCGAGAAGGTCGGCGCCGAGGACAGCGTCCTGGTGCAGTACAAGGGCGTGCTGTGGGACGGCGGCAAGGAGTTCGACTCCACGTACGGCCGCGGCCAGCTGACGTCCTTCTCGCTCCAGCAGGTCGTCAAGGGCTGGGCGCAGGGCCTGACGGGCAAGAAGGTCGGCAGCCGCGTCCTCATCGTCATCCCGCCGGAGCTGGGCTACGGCGACAACCCGCCGCAGGGCAGCGAGATCAAGAAGGACTCCACGCTGGTCTTCTCCGTGGACGTTCTCGCGAAGCTGTGACCCCCGCCGGGATGTAAGACTGTGCGTGTTCGCCTTTCCGCAGACAAGCAGGAGCATGAAGACGTGAGCATCGACAAGCCCGAGATCGACTTCCCGGGCGGCGAGCCCCCGGCGGACCTCGAGATCAAGGACATCTGGGAGGGCGACGGCGAGGTGGCGAAGGCGGGTCAGACCGTCACCGTCCACTACGTGGGCGTCGCCTTCAGCACCGGCGAGGAGTTCGACGCCAGCTGGAACCGTGGCACCCCCTTCCGGTTCCCGCTGGGCGGCGGCCGGGTCATCAAGGGCTGGGACCAGGGCGTGCAGGGCATGAAGGTCGGCGGCCGCCGCCAGCTGACCATCCCGGCCCACCTCGCCTACGGCAACCAGAGCCCCACCCCGGCGATCAAGCCCGGTGAGACCCTGATCTTCGTGGTCGACCTGCTCGGCGTCTGATCCGACCGGAGTCGATCGCCGAGGGCCCGTGCCTGTCCGGGCGCGGGCCCTCGGCTTTCACCACGCCACCCCGGGGCGGTACGGTCATCGGTCGTAAGCACCATAGGGAGGCGAAGCGCGTCGATGGCCATTGCCAAGGCGGAGCGGCTGATGAACCTCGCGCTGTGTCTGCTCGGGACGCGGCGGCCGCTCACCAAGCGCGAACTGCGCGAGTCCATCGAGGCGTATCTCGAGGCGGGCTCCGACGACTCCTTCAACCGCATGTTCGAGCGCGACAAGGACGACCTGCGCGAACTCGGACTGGTCATCGAGACCGTCGAGAACCTCGAGGGCGAGACGGGCTACCTCGCCCGCCGCGACAGCAACCGGCTCCCGCCCATCACCCTGGACGCCGAGGAGGCCGCCGCCCTCGGACTCGCCGCGAAGGTGTGGCAGCAGGCCAGGCTGGCCGGCGCGGCCAGCGGCGCCCTGCAGAAGCTGCGCGCCGCGGGACTCCCCGAGGACGTCGACCCGTACGGCGCGCACGGCGCGCTGGAGCCGCGCATCCCGGTGCACGAGGCCGCGTTCGAGCCGCTGATGCTCGCCTGCCGCGACCGCCGCCCGGTCGTCTTCGACTACCGCAAGGCCAACGCCGCCCAGCCCGAGCAGCGGCACGTCGAGCCGTGGGCGCTGGAGTGCTGGCGCGGCCACTGGTACCTGGCCGGCTGGGACCGCGACCGCGGCGCCGAGCGGGTCTTCCGGCTGTCCCGGATCACCGGCAAGGTGCGCTCGCGCGCCGGCCGGTTCACCGTGCCGGTGCCGGACGTCGTCACCGTGCGGGAGACCGTGGCGAGCTGGGCGGGGGAGACCGCCGACCGCTCGGCGCGGATCCGGCTGCGCTCCGACGCCGGCTTCCCGCTCCGGGCCAAGGCCACCTCGGTCCGGGAACTCGGGAACGGCTGGGACGAGTTGGAGATCCCGTACGGGCACGGACTGGACGCCTGGCTGGTGGAGTTCGGACCGGACGTGGTGGTGCTGGAGCCCGAGGAACTGCGGGCCGACGTGGTGGACCGGCTGCGTGCCGTGGCCAAGGGCTGAGGGGAAGCGGACGAGAACGTGGCAGGCAAACCGGTCAGGCCCGTGAACGCCATCGACCAGACCCGGCGGATGCTGTCCCTGGTGACGTATCTGCGCGAGCGGCCCGGCGCCCGCATCGAGGACGTCGCGCGCGCCTTCGGCATCACCGAGGACGAACTGGTCTCCGACCTCGACGTGCTGCCCATGTGCGGCACCAGCTTCCGCGGCGGTGACCTGCTGGACATCGACACCGACGGTGAGCGCATCTGGTGGCACAACCCGGCCGCCCTGGGCGCCGACGCGGCCGAGCCGCTGCGCCTGGCCGCCGACGAGGCCACCGCGCTGCTCGTCGCCGCCCGAGCCGTGGCCACCCTGCCGGGACTGCGCGAGGGCGACCGGCAGGCGCTGCTGCGGGCCACCGCCAAGGTGGAGACCGCGGCCGGGGAGGCGGCGGGCGCCAGCTCCCGGCTCTCGGTGACCTTCGAGTCCGAGGGCGGCGTCTTCGCGGACGTCGACCGGGCCATCGCCGAGCGCCGCCGGCTGTGGATCCGCTACTACTCGCCCGCCCGCGACGAGGTCACCGAGCGCGAGATCGACCCCATCCGCCTGGTCAGCGTCGGACACACCTACGTCGAGGCGTGGTGCCGCCGCTCCGAGGCGCGCCGCACCTTCCGGCTGGACCGGGTCGCCGAGATCAAGATCCTCGACGAGCCGTCCGCGCCGCCCGAGGTGGAGCTGCGCGACCTGTCCGAGGGGCTGGTGCAGCCCGCGGCCGAGGACCCGGAGGTGGTCGTCGAGGTCGGGCCGGGCGGGCGCTGGGTCGCCGAGTACTACCCGCACGACAGCGCGGACGAGCTTCCCGACGGCGGACTCCGCATCACCCTGCGCACCCCCGACCCCGCGTCGCTGCGGCGGCTGGCGCTGCGGCTCGGCCGCGACGGGCGCATCGTGGAGCCGCAGGAACTGGCCGAGAGCGCCCGCCGGGCGGCCCGTGAGGCGCTGGCGGCGTACGACGGGGCCGAGGCGGCCGGATGACCGGGCAGGACGACAGGCAGGAGCGAGGGCTTTGAGCGAGTCGGCGACCACAGGGGCACGGGGCATGACGGCGGCGTCCGCGTTCGCCGGGATGAGGAACGTGGCCCCGGTGATGTTCCGGGCGGGCTGCCCGGACTGCCGGGAGCGTTTCGAACTCTCCGCGAGCGCGCTGCGGCTGGCGATCGGCGCCAGCAGCCGCACCACGTTCTACTCCTTCACCTGCCCCGAGTGCGGCGCCGCCGTCCGCAAGCCGGCGGGGGAGCGGATCGTCGAGCTGCTGACCGGCGGCGGGGTGCGCACCCTGCGGCTGCACTCGACCGTCTAGGCTCGACCCCATGTTCTGGCCGATGTTCGCCGTAGCCCTGGGGTTCCTCGGGCTGATGGTGCTCGCAGTGCTCGCCGTCCGGGTCTTCGTCGAGGCCGAGCGCCTGGGCAGGCAGGTCGCGGACTCGGCCCGGCGCATCGGCCGCGCCGCCGAGGACCTGGAGCGCGCGGCCACGAGCACGGCCCGCTCGGCGGAGGCCCTGTGACGGCGAGGCGCCGCACCGGCGGGTCCGCCGTCCGGACGGGCCGCCGCCGCCCTGTCACTGGCCGGGTTCCGGCAGGTACGCTGCTGATCGCGGCCCGGAGAACGAGGCCCGGCCCGCGGACGGGAGTACGCACAGGGATTGCCGGACGTTCACCCCTGGGCGTTACGATCGCTGTCTGCACCGTCCTTCGGACGCATGTCCGACCGGTCGGACAGCCCCCCACCCACCCGCCTCGGTGAGAAGGTAAAGACTTATGGGACGGCTCGGACCTACCGAGATCATTCTGATCCTCGTCGTCATCATCCTGCTGTTCGGTGCGAAGAAGCTCCCCGACATGGCGCGGTCGCTCGGCAAGTCGGCCCGCATCCTGAAGAGCGAGGCGAAGGCGATGAAGGAGGACAACAAGTCCTCCGCTCCGGCCGACCCGCCGGCCAACGGCGAGCAGCCCCCGGCGCAGCGCACCATCCAGGCCGCCCCCGGCGACGTGACCAGCTCCCGCCCGGTCACGGAGCCGACGGACACGACCAAGCGCTGACGCAGGGCCGGTGACCTCCGGCCCGCCGCACGAGATGGGAACGTGGGTTGCTCAAGTCTGCCCGCAAACAGCAGAGGGATCCCGAGGGGCGGATGCCTCTCGTGGAACACCTGCGTGAGCTGCGCAACCGCCTGGCCAAGGCCGTGCTCGCGATCGTCGTGGTGTCGGTCGTCGCCGCGTTCTACAGCGAACAGCTCATGCAGTTCCTGGCCGAGCCGGTGCCCAAGTGCGACGACCTGACGAACAGCGACGGCGGCAACTGCGCCATCGTGTCGTTCAACACGCTGACCTCGCCGTTCACCACGACGATCAAGGTGAGCCTCATGGCGGGCCTGGTGATCTCCAGCCCGGTCTGGCTCTACCAGCTGTGGGCCTTCGTCGCGCCCGGTCTGCACCGGCACGAGAAGAAGTACACCTACGTCTTCACCGCGGCGGCGGTGCCGCTGTTCGCCGGCGGCGCCCTCCTCTCGTACGTCATCCTCCCGGTCAGCATCAAGGTGCTGCTGAGTCTCACGCCCGGGGGATCGGCGAACATCCTGTCGCTCGACGAGGTCCTCGACTTCACCATCCGCATGGTGCTGGTCTTCGGCCTGGCCTTCGAGCTGCCCCTGCTCCTGACCATGCTCAACATGGTGGGCATCGTGTCCGGCCGCCGGATGGCGGGCTGGTGGCGCGGTGTCGTCATGGGCGTCTTCGTCTTCGGCGCGGTCGCCACGCCCACCACCGACCCGGTGGGCATGCTGGCGCTGTCCGGGCCGATCGTCGTCCTGTACTTCGCCGCCGTGGGCTTCGCGCTGCTGAACGACAGACGGCGCGCCCGCAAGGAGGCACAGGGACTTTCCGACGACGAGGCGTCCGAGCTCGACCTCACGCCTGAGGCCGTCGAACCGGCCGAACCGGTCACCACGCTGCCCGAGCAGACCTCCCGGGACCGCGTCAACGGTTATGACGACGTGACCTGAGGACGGGCCGGCACCTCATAGGGTCACTCCCGTGACCAGCGAGATCACCCTCTTCGTGAACCCCGCCGCGGGCGGCGGCCGGGGCGTCCGCGCGGCGCGGTCCGCTGCCTCCGCGCTGCGGGACGCCGGCTTCCACGTCGGTACCGTGACGGGCGACGGCCCCGAGGACGCGCTGTCCCGGGCGCGTACCGCCGTCGAGGAGGGCACCGGCGCGCTGATCGCCGTCGGCGGTGACGGCACGGCGAACCTCGCCCTGCAGGCCGTCGTCGGCACGGGCACCCCTTTCGGCCTGGTGGCCGCGGGCACGGGCGACGACTTCGCCCGGGCGCTCGGCATGCCCCTGCGCGAACCCGCCACGGCCGGCCGGATGATCGCCGACGCCCTCAGGAGCGGGCGGTCCCGTGACGTCGACCTCGGCCGGATCGGAGACCGCTGGTTCGGCGCCGTGCTCGCCTCCGGCTTCGACTCCCGGGTCAACGACCGGGGCAACCGGATGCGCGTCCCCCTCGGACGCTTCACGTACGACCTGGCGATGGTCGCCGAGCTGGCCGCCTTCCGGCCGCTGCCGTACCGGATCGCCCTGGACGGCGGGGACGTCCGCGAGGTCGAGGCGACGCTGGTGGCCGTCGGGAACGGGCCGTCGTACGGCGGGGGCATGCGGATATGCCCCGGGGCTGACCTCACCGACGGGCTGTTCGACATCACGGTGGTGGGCGCGTGCAGCCGGGCCACGCTGCTGCGGGTGTTCCCCCGGGTCTACCGGGGGACGCACGTCGACCACCCCGCGGTGACCGTGCTGCGGGCGGCGAGCGTGGAGCTGGCCGCCGCGGACGTCACCGGTTACGCGGACGGCGAACCCGTGGGGCCGCTGCCGCTGACCGCCCACTGCGTGCCGGGAGCGGTCCGGGTCGTCGGCCCCTGAAGGGGCGGTCCCCGGCGCTCCTCCTTCACGCGGACGATCCGGATAATGATCGTCCTGTTGTCGGTGCGGCCCGGTACGCTCGAAAGTACGATGACAGAGGACCTCTCACCGGCCGAGCGGTACGCGGCAGCACGCAGGCGCGCTGCCGAGCAGGCCACCTCGCTCGCCTCCTTCCGCGAGATGTACGACTTCGGCCTCGACCCCTTCCAGGTGGAGGCCTGCCGGGCCCTGGAGGCCGGGAAGGGCGTGCTGGTCGCCGCCCCCACCGGATCCGGCAAGACGATCGTCGGCGAGTTCGCCGTCCACCTCGCCCTCCAGCAGGGCAGGAAGTGCTTCTACACGACCCCCATCAAGGCGCTGTCGAACCAGAAGTACGCCGACCTGTGCCGCCGCTACGGCAGCGACAAGGTGGGCCTGCTCACCGGTGACAACAGCGTCAACTCCGAGGCGCCCGTGGTCGTGATGACCACCGAGGTGCTGCGGAACATGCTGTACGCCGGGTCGCAGACCCTCCTCGGCCTCGGCTACGTGGTCATGGACGAGGTGCACTACCTCTCCGACCGCTTCCGGGGCGCCGTCTGGGAGGAAGTGATCATCCACCTCCCCGAGTCGGTGACCCTGGTCTCCCTCTCGGCGACGGTGTCCAACGCCGAGGAGTTCGGCGACTGGCTGGACACCGTCCGCGGGGACACCGAGGTGATCGTCTCCGAGCACCGGCCCGTGCCGCTGTTCCAGCACGTGCTGGCCGGCCGCCGGATGTACGACCTGTTCGAGGAGGGGGAGGGCCACAAGAGGGCCGTCAACCCCGACCTGACGCGCATGGCCCGGCTGGAGGCGAGCCGCCCGTCCTGGGGCGACCGCCGGCGGGGCCGCAACGGCATGCGGGAGGCGGACCGCGAACGGGAGCGCAGACAGCGCTCACGCGTGTGGACGCCGAGCCGGCCGGAGGTGATCGAGCGGCTCGACGCCGAGGGCCTGCTGCCCGCCATCACCTTCATCTTCAGCAGGGCCGCCTGCGAGGCCGCGGTGCAGCAGTGCCTGTACGCGGGGCTGCGGCTCAACGACGAGGAGGCGCGGGTCCGCGTCCGCTCCCTGGTGGAGGAGCGCACCGCCTCCATCCCGCCCGAGGACCTGCACGTCCTCGGCTACTACGAGTGGCTGGAGGGCCTCGAGCGCGGCATCGCCGCCCACCACGCGGGCATGCTGCCGACCTTCAAGGAGGTCGTCGAGGAGCTGTTCGTGCGCGGGCTGGTGAAGGCCGTGTTCGCGACCGAGACGCTGGCGCTCGGCATCAACATGCCCGCGCGCTCGGTGGTGCTGGAGAAGCTGGTCAAGTGGAACGGCGAGCAGCACGCCGACATCACCCCCGGCGAGTACACCCAGCTCACCGGCCGGGCGGGCCGCCGCGGCATCGACGTCGAGGGCCACGCCGTGGTGCTGTGGCAGCGCGGGATGAACCCCGAGCACCTCGCGGGACTGGCCGGCACGCGCACCTATCCGCTGCGCTCCAGCTTCAAGCCGTCGTACAACATGGCGGTCAACCTGGTCGAGCAGTTCGGGCGGCACCGCTCGCGGGAGCTGCTGGAGACGTCGTTCGCGCAGTTCCAGGCGGACAAGTCGGTCGTCGGCATCTCGCGCCAGGTGCAGCGCAACGAGGAGGGGCTGGAGGGCTACAAGGCCTCGATGACCTGCCACCTCGGCGACTTCGAGGAGTACGCGCGGCTGCGCCGGGAGCTGAAGGACCGGGAGAACGAACTGGCCCGGCAGGGCCAGACGCAGCGGCGCGCGGAGGCCGCCGTCGCGCTGGAGAAGCTGAAGCCCGGGGACGTCATCCACGTGCCCACCGGCAAGTACGCGGGGCTGGCGCTGGTGCTCGACCCGGGGCTGCCCGCGGGGCGGACCAACGGCCACCGGAGCGTGGAGTACCACGACGGTCCGCGCCCGCTGGTGCTGACCGCCGAGCGGCAGGTGAAGCGGCTGGCGTCGATCGACTTCCCGGTGCCCGTGGAGGCGCTGGAGCGGATGCGGATCCCGAAGTCCTTCAACCCGCGCTCCCCGCAGTCCCGCCGGGACCTCGCCTCCGCACTGCGCACCAAGGCCGGCCACATAGTGCCCGACCGGCACGGCAAGAAGCGCGCCCCGGCGGCCGACGACCGGGAGATCGCGCGGCTGCGCAAGGCGCTGCGGGCGCACCCGTGCCACGGCTGCCAGGACCGCGAGGACCACGCCCGCTGGGCCGAGCGCTACCACCGGCTGCTGCGGGACACCTCGCAGCTGGAGCGGCGCATCGAGGGCCGGACGAACACCATCGCCCGCACCTTCGACCGCATCGTGGCGCTGCTGACGGAGATGGACTACCTGCGCGGCGACGAGGTCACCGAGCACGGCAGGCGGCTGGCCCGGCTGTACGGCGAACTCGATCTGCTGGCCAGCGAATGCCTGCGCGAGCGGGTCTGGGAGGGCCTCGGCCCCGCCGAACTCGCCGCGTGCGTCTCGGCGCTGGTGTACGAGTCGCGGGTCGCCGACGACGCGATGGCGCCCAAGCTGCCCGCGGGCAGGGCGAAGGCGGCGCTCGGCGAGATGGTCCGCATCTGGGGGCGGCTGGACGCGCTGGAGGAGGACTTCCGGATCAGCCAGACCGAGGGCGTGGGCCAGCGCGAGCCCGACCTGGGCTTCGCCTGGGCCGCCTACATGTGGGCCTCCGGCAAGGGCCTGGACGAGGTGCTGCGCGAGGTGGAGATGCCGGCCGGCGACTTCGTGCGCTGGTGCAAGCAGGTCATCGACGTGCTGGGGCAGATCTCCGCGGCGGCCCCGGTCGCCGAGGACTCGACGGTCGCGAAGAACGCCCGCAAGGCCGTGGACGGCCTGCTGCGCGGGGTGGTGGCCTACTCCTCCGTGGGCTGACCGTCCTCGCCGCCGTCCCCGGAAGCCCGGTGCGCCCCCCGTGCGCCGGGCTTCCGCGTTGTGCGCGCCCTCGTGCGGCCGCATCACCGGCGGTCCGGGCGGGAAGGCTCGAGAGCGCCTCCGAGAGGGCGATGACCGCCGTTCCGAGGGCCCGGTTCATCCGTGACGGTGAGTGGCCGTCGTACGCCTGTACGCCGTGACGTGGTGTGTTCGAACAGTGTCGGACCGTGTAAATGACTCTGAGCGTACTCCTGCCTCAGGGGCCGTTTCCGGCACTTGCTGAATATGACTTGGCGATGATCCCGTCGGGCTAGGCTCGCCCGCAGCGCACCGAGTTGAGACGAATTCGTGCGCTTGTTCCCTTATGTGCACGTTCCCGACCGTCAGTCGACACGCTTCAGAGGGCTCACATGGCGAGTGTCCACCTTCCCTACGCACGCGCGCTGGTGCTGCCGGCCATAGTGATGGCCGCGGCGACCGGAGCCGCCGTCGCCCTGGTGACGGAGCCCGCCCGGATCGCCGTCGGCGTGTGCGGCGCCGTGGCGACCCTGCTGGTGGCCGCCACCGCGGCCGAGGCGGTGCGCCGCGGCCGGGTGCTGCGGGAGGCGCGCGCCGAACACGAGCGTCACCGTGCGTATCTGGAGGCGCGGATCGCCGCCCACGACACGGAGACCGAGTACTTCATCCAGAAGGTCTTCCCCACCTGCCTGGGCCACCTGCACGCCGGCAACGAGCCGGACGAGGTGATGCGCGACCTGCCACGGCTCAACCCGTCCTGGCGGGACCTGCCCAAGTACCAGCAGGTGCTGCTGCGCAAGGTCCTCCAGATCATCGACGACGAGGAGAACCTGCGTGACTCCTCGCTGCGCTCCTTCGTCTCCATCGCCCGCCGCGTCCAGGCCATCGTCCACCAGCAGGCCAAGGAACTGCGGGAGATGGAGGAGGACCACGGCCGCAACCCCGAGGTCTTCGACGACCTGCTGCGCATCGACCACGGCACCGCGCTGATCGGCCGCCTCGCCGACTCCATCTCCGTCCTCGGCGGCGGCCGCCCCGGACGCCAGTGGCCCAAGCCGGTCGCGCTCTACAGCGTGCTGCGCGGCGCCATGTCCCGCATCCTCGAGTACCGCCGCATCGACCTGAAGTCGATCGCCAAGATCAACATCAAGGGCATCTACGT
Source organism: Streptomyces sp. DH-12 (assembly GCF_002899455.1). Lineage (GTDB taxonomy): Bacteria > Actinomycetota > Actinomycetes > Streptomycetales > Streptomycetaceae > Streptomyces. The sequence goes on from NZ_PPFB01000001.1 coordinate 6,070,292, forward strand.
CGAGCCGGTCATCCACGCCGCCGCCGAACTCCTCGACAACGCCACCCGCTACTCGCCGCCCACCAGCAAGGTCGGCGTCACCGCGACCGAGGTGCAGACCGGCGTCGCCATCGAGATCGAGGACGCCGGCGTCAGCCTCGACGAGCAGGCCCGCGCCCGCATCGAGGACATCCTCGACCGCGCCCAGCGCGGCGTCGACCTCCAGGAGATCGGCGCCAACCCGCGCCTCGGCCTCGCCGTCGTCGGCCGCCTGTGCACCCAGTTCAGCATGCAGGTGTCGCTGCGCGCCTCCGCCTACGGCGGCGTCCGCGCCATCCTCGTCGTCCCCAGCGAGATGATCACCGACGAGCCCGGCGTCGGCCTCGCCCACGGCATCGGCGCCACCGCCGTGCCCCGCCCCGTCGACGCCCTCCCCGGCCCGCAGCGCCCTCCCAAGAAGCGCCGTCCCACCAGCCCGCGCATCCCCGCCACGGCCGCCCTCGAGGACGATGTCCCCGAGGTCACCGAGTGGACCGCGGGCGGACTGCCGCAGCGCCGCAGCCGCGTGAAGACCCCGCTCGCCCAGCGCTACGCCGAGCAGGCCGCCGCCGAGCGCGCCGAACGCGAGGCCAAGGAGCGCGGCGAGGAGTACCACGACATCTGGGCGGCGGCCGAGCCCGAGGAGAAGAAGCGGAACGACCGCGAACCCGGGCTGTGGGTCGACGCCTTCTGGGAGGGCCTGAAGAAGGACCTCGACCCGGGTGTCCACCCCACCGACTTCACCCGGAACCCGACCGCCTACCTGCATCTCATCAACGAACCGGCCCGCACCGAGGCCGAGGACGAGGGGGACCTCAAGTGATCCAGCAACGAGCCAACTTCGACTGGATGCTCAAGGAGCTCGCCGACGGCGTGCCCGGCGTCGAGATGATCGTGGTGCTCTCCGCCGACGGCCTGCGCATCGCCCGCTACGGCGGCGAGCCGGACGCGGCCGACCGGGTCGCCGCCGCCTGCGCCGGCGTGCAGAGCCTCGCCTCCGCCGTCGCGCAGGAACTCCCGTACGGCGACGGTGAGATGAAGATGGTGCTCATCGAGATCGACGAGGGCTACTTCTATCTCATGGCGGCCGGCGCCAACGCCTACCTCGCGGTCCTCTCCGACATGACCTGCGAACCCGGCCGCATGGGCGGCATGATGCGCGACCTCGTCGTCCGCATCGGCGCCCATCTGACCAGCCCGCCCCGACGGAACGGGCAGCCCGTATGACTCCTCCGCAACGCCAGAGGCGCACCCCCGCACAGCCGGCCGCCCCGGCCCCGAAGGAGGGCGCGGGCGGCAACCCGGAGCGGCTGTACGTCGTGGCCGGACCGGACGGCGAGCGTGCCGACATCGACCTGGTCACCCTGATCGTGGCGCGCTCCCCGGACCCCCCGCCCTCCGCGACCCCCGAGCAGGCGGCGCTGCTCCGGCTCTGCGTCGCCCCCCTGTCCGTGGCCGAGCTGTCGGCCTATCTCAGTCTGCCGTTCAGCGTGGTGACCGTGCTGGTCACCGAACTGCTGACGGCGGAACTGGTCCAGGCGCGCTCCTCCATCGTCCGCAAGACGCTCCCGGACCGTTCCCTTCTCGAAGCGGTGATGCATGGACTTCAACGGCTCTGACACCATCCCGGGCCCACGTGCCGAGGACCAGTTGCCCCACACGGCGCAGTCCGCGGTGAAGATCGTGATCGTCGGCGGGTTCGGGGTCGGCAAGACCACCATGGTCGGCTCGGTCAGCGAGATCAAACCGCTGACCACCGAGGAGACCATGACGCAGGCCGGCATCGGGGTCGACGACAACTACGGCTCCGCGTCCAAGACGGCCACCACCGTCGCCATGGACTTCGGCCGCATCAAGATCACCGACGAGCTGGTGCTGTACCTGTTCGGCACGCCGGGCCAGGAGCGCTTCTGGTTCCTGTGGAACGGCCTGTTCGAGGGCGCGCTCGGCGCGGTCGTGCTGGTCGACACCCGCCGCCTGGAGGTCAGCTTCGATGTCATGGGCCGCCTCGAGGAACGCGGTGTGCCCTTCGTCGTCGCCGTCAACTCCTTCCCGGACGCGCCCCGCTATCCCCTCTCCGACCTGCGGGCCGCGCTCGACCTGACCGAGCAGATCCCCATCGTGGAATGCGACGTGCGGCGCCGCGCCTCCAGCCGCGACGTCCTGATGACCCTGATGCGCTTCCTGCACTCGCTCGCCATGACGGGATCGCTCGCCTGACGCGCGAGCCCTCTCCCCGGATCTTCTGCCTTTCCCCTTTCGGAGCGACCACAGTGACGCCTGAGTCCCATCCTCTGACGCCGGACCGCCCGGCCGGTGACGACGCCCGGCCGGAGCCGCCCCCCGGATGCCCCGCGCACGGCCGCGGCCCCGGCGGACTCGCCCGCCTCCACGCGTCGGACGACCTCAAGAAGCTCTACGAGCAACTGCGCGAGGAGCACGGCCCGGTGGCGCCCGTGCTCGTCCACGACGACGTACCGCTGTGGGTGGTGCTCGGCCATGCCGAGAGCCAGCAACTGGTGCGCAGCCCCACGCAGTTCACCAAGGACAGCCGCGTCTGGTCCGCGCTCCGCGACGGACTGGTCAAGCCCGAGCACCCACTGATGCCGCACATCGCCTGGCAGCCCACGTGCGCCCACACCGAGGGCGAGCAGCACCGGCGCTGGCGCGGCGCCCTCGACGCCGCCGTCGCCGCCACCGACTTCCGCAGCCTGCGCCGGTACGTCAACCGCAGCGTCCAGCGCGTCGTCAACCGGTTCTGCGAGGACGGCGAGGCCGACCTGGTCGGCCAGTACGCCGAGCACCTGCCGATGGCCGTGATGTGCCACGTCCTCGGCATGCCCGACGAGTACGACGACCGCATGGTGCAGGCCGCCCGCGACATGATCCGCGGCACCGAGACCGCCATCGCGAGCAACGCCCACGTGATGGCGGCGCTGGAACGCCTCACCGCCCGCCGCCGCGAGGAACCGCGGAACGACTTCGCGGGCCACCTCGTCAGCCACCCGGCCGGACTGAGCGACGAGGAGGTCAGCCAGCACCTGCGGGTGGTGCTGATCGCCGCCTACGAGGCCACCGCCAACCTTCTCGCCAACGTGCTGCGCCAGGTGCTGATCGACCCGCGCTTCCGCTCCCAGCTCAACGGCGGCCAGATGACCGTGCCCCAGGCGGTGGAACAACTGCTGTGGGACGAACCGCCGTTCAGCACCATCTTCGCCTACTACGCCAAGCAGGACACCGAGCTGGGCGGGCAGCGCGTCCGCAAGGGCGATGCCCTGCTGTTCGCGCCCGCGCCGGCCAACGTCGACCCCCGGGTCCGCCCCGACCCGACCGCCGACATGCAGGGCAACCGCTCCCACCTCGCGTTCGGCGGCGGCAGCCACGAGTGCCCCGGCCAGGACATCGGCCGTGTCATCGCCGAGGTCGGCGTCGACGCCCTGCTCATGCGGCTGCCGGACGTGGAGCTGAGCTGCGCCGAGGAGGAACTGGCCTTCACCGAGTCCATCGCCTCACGCCATCTGGTGTCGCTGCCGGTGCACTTCACGCCCCGGCCGCAGCAGGAGGTCACCCAGCCGCCGACGCACGAGAACGACGCGCCGGCGGCGTACGACTGGCAGATCGGAGGGGTTCCGCGGCAGGCGGCGCCGGCGGCTGCGACTGCTCCGGCCGCGGTTGCCGTGGGGAGCGGGGACGCGGGCGTGGGTGCGGGCGCCGGCGGGGCTCCGGCCGCCGGTTCGGTTCCGGTGCCGGCCTCGGGTGCGGCGCCGGCCGGGGCGCCCGTGCCGCCCCCGCCGCTCACGCAGCCGGAGCCGCCGAAGGGCGCCTGGCAGCGCTTCCTGCGGTGGTGGCGCGGCTACTGACCCGCCGCCCACTCCTCGTACGAGGCCCACGCCCCGAGCACCCGGCCGCTGGTGAACCGGCGTTCCGCCCCCGTCACCGGATCGGTGAACGCCAGTTCCCGCGCCAGCAGTTGCAGCGGCCGCCGGAAGTCGCCGGCCGGGGCGGGGGCGGTCACCTCGGGGTAGAGGGGGTCGCCGAGGATCGGCACCCGGAGGGCGTTCATGTGGACCCGGAGCTGATGGGTCTGGCCGGTACCGGGCACCAGCCGGTACCGGCCCAGGCCGTCCGCCCGGTGCGCGAGCAGTTCCACCCGGGTCACCGCGTTCGGCTCGCCCTCGACCTCCTTCGCGGTCAGCGTCCCGCGCTCCTTCACGATCCGGCTGCGCACGGTGCGGGGGAGGCCCAGGGCCGGGTCGTAGGGGGCGACGGCCTCGTACTCCTTGTGCACCCGCCGGTCGCGGAACAGGGTCTGGTAGGCGCCGCGCTCCTCGGGCCGCACGGTGAACAGCACCAGCCCGGCGGTGAGCCGGTCGAGGCGGTGCGCCGCGGTCAGCCGCGGCAGGCCCAGCTCGTGGCGGAGCCGGGCGAGCGCGGTCTGCCGGACGTGGCCGCCGCGTGGGGTGGTGGCCAGGAAGTGCGGCTTGTCGACGACCACGAGGTGCTCGTCCTGGTGCACCACGCGCAGGGGGAAAGGGACCGGGGTCTCGGCGGGCATCTCGCGGTGGAACCACACGCACAGGCCCGGGGCGTAGGGGGTGTCGGGCGGGACGGGACGGCCGTCGGCGCCGACGATCCCGCCCGCGGTGAACAGGGCGTCGATCTGCGCGGGGTCCGCGGCCAGACGCAGCACCAGGTGCTCCCGGACGGTCGCTCCCGGTCCGCCGGCCGGCAGACGCACCCGTACCGGGTCCACTCCGTCGCGCTGCGGCAGGGGAGGGGGCGGGGCGGGGCGTCTGCGTCTCACGTGGGGCAAGGGTACGGGGCGGGGTGCGGTTCACCTGCCGGTGCGGGGCGGTGGAGGCCGAACGCGCGGTTCCCCGCGCCCCTGGCGGGCTGCCGCTGAGGGGGCGGACGGTCAGGCCGACGCCCGGGCGCCTTCCTGTTCCGCCTCGATGCGGGCGTTCCACTCCTTCTTCGATGCCTGCCAGCCGTCCTCGTCGTGGCCCTGGCGCCAGTAGCCGGAGACGGACAGGTCCTCGCGCGGGATGCCGCGCTCCACCCGCAGCAGACGGCGCAGTTCCTTCACAAAATGCGCCTCGCCGTGGACGAAGGCGTGCACCCGGCCCTCGGGCCAGTCCAACCCGCGCACGGCCTCCACCAGCGCCTCGCCGACCCTGCGGTCCCCGCGGTGCAGCCAGCGGATCTCCACGTCGGAGTCGATCTTCTGCTCCTCCTCCGGGCCCGCGATCTCGAGGAACGCGAACGCGCGGGCGCCCTGCGGCAGCGACTCCAGGGCGCGGGCGATGGCCGGAAGCGCGCTCTCGTCACCGGCCAGCAGGTGCCAGTCGGCGGCGGGGTCGGGGGCGTAGGCGCCGCCGGGACCGAGGAACCGGACGACGTCGCCGGGCCGCGCGTTCGTCGCCCACGGACCGGCCAGACCCTCGTCGCCGTGGATCACGAAGTCGAGGGTCAGCTCCCGGTGCTCGGCGTCCCAGTGGCGGATCGTGTACGTCCGGGTCACCGGCCACTGGTCGCGCGGGAACTCGGCGCGGATCCGCTCCAGGTCGAAGGGCTCGGGGTAGACCGCGCCCGGTGCCGGGAACAGCAGCTTGACGTAATGGTCGGTGCAGGTGTCCGCCGAGACGGCCGCGAGGCCCTCACCGCCCAGCACCACGCGCTGCATGTGCGGGGTCAGCCGCTCCGTGCGGACGACCACGCCGGTGTGCGGGGTGCGCGGCGCGCGTGCCGGTCGCTCTGCCATGAGAGGCCTCCCTGTCGCAGTTAGGTATACCTAAGTTAGCACCTACCGCTCCGCGAGGGTTCCCAGCAGGCGGGTGACCGACCCGCCCAGGCCCCAGCGCGCGGCCAGGGACTCGACGGCGGCCGGGTCGCGCGGAGCGCGCGGCAGGGCCGTGTCGACGTCCGGGAGCGGGACGTCGTCCGCGACCCGGACGACCTTCGGCGCCACCGCGAGGTACGGCCGCGCCTCGTCCAGACGTCTGCGCTGCGCCGGTGTGAGCTTCGACCGCGGGTCGTCCACGGCCGCCAGGATCCCGGCCAGGTCGGTGAACTGGTCCAGCAGCTTGGCCGCCGTCTTCTCCCCGATGCCGGGCACGCCCGGCAGGCCGTCGCTCGGGTCGCCGCGCAGCAGCGCCAGATCCGCGTACCCCTTGCCGTCCACCCCATACTTCCCGCGCAGCGCGGCCTCGTCGGTGACGTGCAGCGTCCCGACGCCCTTGACGGGGTACAGCACCCGCACCCCGCGCGCGTCGTCCACCAGCTGGTACAGGTCGCGGTCGCCGGTGACGATGTCGACCGGGCCGTCCGCCCGCGCCGTGAAGGTGCCGATCACGTCGTCCGCCTCGTACCCGGCGACGCCCACCCGTGCGATGCCCAGCGCGTCGAGCACCTCCTCGATCACCGGCACCTGCGGCGACAGCGTGTCCGGAACCTCCTCCGCGTCCGGCCCCGACGCCCGCTCCTCGGCCACCCGGTGCGCCTTGTAGGACGGGATCAGGTCCACCCGCCACTGCGGACGCCAGTCGGCGTCCATACAGGCCACCAGGTGCTCCGGCCGGTGGTCCCTGACCAGGCGGTCGATGAAGTCCAGCAGCCCGCGCACGGCGTTCACCGGCGTGCCGTCCGGCGCCTTGACGGACTCCGGGACGCCGAAGTAGGCGCGGAAGTAGAGGGAGGCGGTGTCGAGAAGCATCAGTCCGGTCACGCCCCGCATCATGCCCCACCCTGCCGACAGCACCGTCCTGACGGCACGCGCGTACGTCTTCGCGCAACGTGTTGCGTGCTGCGCCACATCTGTGAGGCGGCACACGAAAAGTTTGCGCCGTTCGAAACAGGGGAGGCGCGGCCGCGGAACGATGCCGGTTGCGCTTTCAACCGGTCGCGGGCCCCGGCCCGCCGCGCATCGCTCCGGCATCTGTCGCCGAGACGAGAGGTACGTGTGTCATCAAGGCTTGAGGCCGAGCACCTGTTCAAGGTGTTCGGCAGACGACCGGACCAGGCAGTCGAACGACTGCGCACCAACACGGCGGACCGCGAGGGACTGCGGGCCGACGGCGTCACCGCCGCCGTCATCGACGCGTCCTTCTCCGTGGAGCCGGGCGAGATCTTCGTCGTCATGGGCCTCTCGGGCTCCGGCAAGTCCACCCTGCTGCGGATGCTGAACGGTCTGCTGGAACCGACCGCCGGACACGTCCGCTTCGACGGGCAGGACCTCACCGCCCTGTCCGACCGCGAGCTGCGGGACGTCAGGTCCCGGAAGATCAGCATGGTCTTCCAGCACTTCGCGCTCTTCCCGCACCGCAGCGTCCGTGACAACGCTGCCTACGGTCTTGAAGTGCAGGGCGTGCCCCGCGCCGAGCGCGAACGCCGCGCCGACGAGGCGCTCGCCCTGTGCGGCCTGGCCGGCTGGGAGGACTCGTGGCCCGACGAGCTGTCCGGCGGCATGCAGCAGCGCGTCGGCCTCGCCCGCGCGCTCGCCACCGACGCCGACCTGCTGCTGATGGACGAGTCCTTCAGCGCCCTCGACCCGCTGATCCGCCGCGACATGCAGGACCAGCTGATCGAACTGCAGAAGAAGCTGAAGAAGACCATCGTCTTCATCACCCATGACCTCAACGAGGCCATGCGCCTCGGTGACCGCATCGCCGTCATGCGGGACGGCCGCATCGTGCAGATCGGCACCGCGCAGGACATCCTGATCCGGCCGGCCAACGACTACGTGGCCTCCTTCACCCAGGACGTCGACCGCTCACGCGTGCTCACCGCCCAGTCCGTGATGGATCCCGAGGTGCGCGGCGACGAGGCCGACTGCGACTGCGAGACCGCCACGCCCGGGACGGCGTTCACCGACCTGTGCGCCATCAGCGCGCGCGTCCCGCACCCGGTGGCCGTGGTCGACGACGGCGACCTCGTCGGCGTCGTGCCCCGGCAGCGCCTGCTCGGCTTCCTCGGCGACGAGGAGGCGGACCCCGGGGTCTGCGACAGCCCCAGGGACAAGGGCGGGAAGGTGATGGCCCGTGCCTAGGATTCCGCTCGGCGACTGGGTCAACAGCTCGGTCGACTGGCTGCTCGCCAACCTGACCTGGCTGTTCGACTTCTTCAAGGCCGTCTTCACCGGCGCCTACGACGGTGTCAACGCCGTCCTCCAGGCCCCCGAGCCGCTGCTCCTCTGCGGCATCTTCGCGGTCATCGCCTTCTGGCTGCGCGGCACCCTCGCCGGCGTCCTCACCTTCGCCGGTTTCGCCTTCCTCGACTCCATGGAGTTGTGGGAGGACTCGATGGTGACGCTGGCGCTGGTGATCGTCGCCACCGTGATCGCCCTGGCGATCTCGGTGCCGGTGGGCATCTGGGCGGCCCGCTCCGACCGGGTCAGCGCCTTCGTCCGGCCGGTCCTCGACTTCATGCAGACGCTCCCGGCGATGATCTACCTCATCCCGGCGATCCTGTTCTTCGGGACCGGCTCCGCCCCGGGCATCGTCGCCACCCTGATCTTCGCGCTCGCCCCCGGCGTCCGCATGACCGAGCTGGGCATCCGGCAGGTCGACAAGGAACTCGTCGAGGCGGCCGAGGCGTTCGGCACCACGCCCCGCAACACCCTGCTGCGCGTCCAGCTCCCGCTCGCGCTCCCCACGGTGATGGCGGGCGTCAACCAGGTGATCATGCTCGGTCTGTCCATGGCGGCGATCGCCGGCATGGTCGGCACCGGCGGACTCGGCGGCGCCGTCATCGAGGCCATCGGCCAGCTGAACATCGGCCTCGGCGCCGAGTCCGGCCTGGCCATCGTCATCCTCGCGATCTACCTGGACCGCATGACCAGCGCCCTGGGCACCCAGGTGTCCCCGCTGGGCCGCCGCGCGGCCGCCAAGGCGCGCGCCGCGCAGGGGCTGAGGATCTGGTCCTACCGGCCCCGGCCGCAGGTCGCCGTGATCGGCATCGTCGTCCTGGCCCTGGTGGCCGGCGGCATGGGCCTGTTCGGCGGCACCGCCGGGTCCGGCGGCACCGCGGCGGACGACGAGAACGTCGGCGACGGCAAGAAGATCAGCATCGGCTACATCCCGTGGGACGAGGGGGTGGCCTCCACGTACCTGTGGAAGGAGATCCTCGAACGGCGCGGCTTCGAGGTCGAGGCCGAGCAGCTGGACGCCGGGCCCCTCTACACCGCGCTGGCACAGGGCGACGTCGACTTCCAGACCGACGCCTGGCTGCCCACCACGCACGCGGAGTACTGGAAGAAGTACGGCGACCGGCTCGAGGACCTCGGCACCTGGTACGAGGAGACGACCCTGGAGCTGACCGTCCCCGCGTACATGGAGGACATCGACTCCCTGGAGGACCTGAAGGGCAGGGCCGCCGCCTTCGGCGGGAAGATCACCGGCATCGAGTCCAGCGCCGGCATGATGGGCCTGCTGAAGAGCAAGGTGCTCGGCGACTACGGCCTCGACGAGGAGTACGAGGTCGTCGACAGCTCCACCCCGGCGATGCTGGCCGAGCTCAAGCGCGCCTACAGCAAGAAGGAACCGGTCGTCGTCACGCTCTGGTCGCCGCACTGGGCGTACAGCGACTACGACCTGAAGAAGCTCGAGGACCCCAAGGGCTCCTGGGGCGAGGGCGACGCCGTGCACCTGGTGTCCCGCAAGGGATTCGCCGCCGAGAACCCGGTCGTCGGGCAGTGGCTGAAGGACTTCTCGATGAGCGAGGAGGAACTCACCAGCCTGGAGGCCGAGATCAACAAGGCCGGCAAGGGCCGCCAGCAGGACGCCGTGCGCGCCTGGCTGAAGGACAACCCGGGCGTCGTCGACAAGCTGGCCCCGGTGGGCTCCGGAGCGGTCGGCGACACCCCCGCCGAGGCGAAGCGCACCCTGGACGTGGCGTGGTTCCCGTGGGAGGAGGACGTCGCCGTCACCCACCTGTGGAAGAACGTCCTGGAGCGGCGCGGCTACCGGCTGAACCTCAAGCAGATGGACGTCGGCCCGGTCTACACCGGCCTCGCGTCCGGGGACATCGACCTCAACTTCGACGCGTGGCTGCCGCACTCGCAGAAGAACTTCTACGAGCCGAACAAGGACAGACTGACCGACCTCGGCACCTGGTACGAACCGGTCTCCCTGGAGATCTCCGTGCCCTCCTACGTCAAGGACGTCACGTCCCTGGCCGACCTGAAGGGCAAGTCCGACCTGTTCGGCGGGCGGATCGTCGGCATCGAGCCGGGCACCGGCCAGATGGACATCCTGAAGAACAAGGTGCTGCCCGCCTACGGCCTGGAGGACGAGTACGAGGTCGTCGACGGCTCCTCGCCGGCGATGCTGGCCGAGCTCAAGCGCGCCTACGCCAAGAAGCAGCCGGTCGCGGTCACGCTCTGGTCGCCGCACTGGGCGTACAACGACTACGAGCTGACCAAGCTCGCGGACCCGAAGCGCGCCTGGGGCGAGACCAACACCATCCACACCATCGCCAGCAAGGAGTTCCCCGAGCAGTACCCCCGGCTCACCGAGTGGATCAAGGGTTTCCACATGAGTGAGGACGAGCTCGGCTCCCTGGAGGCGGAGATCAAGAACCGCGGCCAGGGGAACGAGGAGGAGGCCGTCGCCGCCTGGCTCGAGGAGCACCCGGACATGGTGGAGCGGATGACGCCGCAGTAGCCGCCGTACCGGCCGCGTCCCCGGGGGGCGGGTCCCGGAGCGTCCCCCGGGGACGTCCGGGACCCGCCCCCCGCGCCGTGCGGAGCCGCCCCGCCGCCACCGTAGGAATCCGGACAACCACAGAGCGCGATCCGCTTCCCGGGCCTCCCCGTGACCTTCCGGCGGAGACGGTGAACAATGGCGGGAACACGCCTTTTCGCATCCGAGGCGTGCCGAGGGGCCCGGCGGGCGGCTGGCGCGAACTGTGAGGTCCGCACCGGCCGCACGTGACGGCGACGTGACAGGCGCCTGAAACGGTTCGCCGAACATGCGTAGGGTGCACACAACTCGGCAAGGGAAGAGCGCCGGAACCCCGGCGGTCGGGTGCGGGACGAGCGGCGAAGGAGGGAGCCGGAGCGATGGGCGACCACAAGGAACAGCCCCTGCGGGTGGGCGCGGCCGTGCGGCGGCGACGCCGCGCGCTGGATCTCACCCTCGCCGTCGTGGCCGAGCGCAGCGGTCTGTCGGTCCCGTTCCTCAGCCAGATCGAGAACGAGCGCGCGCGTCCCAGCCAGACCTCCCTGGAGAAGCTCGCCGACGCGCTGCGCACGACCGCGGTGGAACTGCTCGCCGCCGCCGACCCGGCGTGCAGCGTGGACGTCGTCCGCGCGGAGGGCGCCGGGCCGTGGACCGAGCCACGGGTGCGGTCCCTGGTCCGCGGCCACCACCAGATGCACGCCTCCGAGTTCACCGGCGACCATGACGCCGGACGTGAACTGCAGTTCCGCAACGATCAGTTGATGTACGTCGCGGAGGGCGCCGTGGAGATCGAGGCGGAGGGGCGCGCCTACCGGCTCGGGCGCGGCGACACCCTGTACCTCACCGGCGGCGTCCGGCACCGCTGGCGGGCCACGGTGCCGGAGACCCGGCTGCTGGTGGTCGCCGTCGCCGAGCACATCGAGGCGCTGCGGAACACCAAGCCGCGCCGATGAGTCCCGTACGGGTCGTCTCCCTCGTCCCGTCGCTGACGGAGGCCGTGGCCGTGTCCGCGCCGGGCGCGCTCGTCGCGGCCACCGACTGGTGCACCCACCCCGCCGGGCTCGACGTCGTCCGCGTCGGCGGCACCAAGAACCCGGCGGTGGACCGCATCACCGCCCTCGCCCCCGACCTCGTGATCGCCAACGAGGAGGAGAACCGGCCGCCCGACCTGGACGCCCTGCGCGCGGCGGGCCTCGACGTGCTGGTCACGCGCGTACGGACCCTGCCGCAGGCCTTCACCGAGCTGGACGGCGTCCTGTCCGCGTGCGGGGTGCGGAGCCGTCCCGGCTGGCTGGACGAGGCGGAGGCCGCGTGGGAGGCACCGCCGGTGTCCGACGGTCACCGCACGGCGATCGTGCCCGTCTGGCGCCGCCCGTGGATGGTCCTCGGCCGCGACACCTTCGCGGGCGACCTGCTGGCCCGCCTCGGCGTGCGCACGCTGTACGCGGACCATGCGGAGAGGTACCCGCGCGTCCCGCTCGACGACCTGCGGGCGGCCCGCCCGGACCTGGTCGTCCTCCCCGACGAGCCGTACCGCTTCACGGCGGACGACGGCCCGGAAGCCTTCCCCGGCCTCCCCTGCGCCCTCCTCAGCGGCCGCCACCTGACCTGGTACGGCCCGTCCCTGGCGGAGGCCCCGGAGGTGCTGGGCCGCGCGTTGCGGGCGGTGTGCGTCTGATCCGCGGGCGCGGTGCCCGGGGCCGGGTCCGTCGCCGTCCGACGGGGTGTCCCTGGATCCGCCGGGCCGGCGGGGACGGCGGTCGCCCGGGTCCGTGGCCGGCGGGACGGGGCCCGGCCGCCGACCGGGCCCCGTCCCGTGCGGGCGCTCGTCCGGGCGTGCGGCGGTCGTTGCATAAGCTGGGCTTATGAGCAGAACGGACGATCGCGGCGGCGAACGGTCCGCGGGCGCCGGTTCGCTGGCGCACCGGGTGCCCGACCTCGGCGCGCTCGAGCTGCTGCTCGCCGTGGCGCGGGTGGGGAGTCTGGGCCGGGCGGCGCGCGAGCTGGGGATCACCCAGCCCGCCGCGAGCAGCCGGATCCGGTCGATGGAACGGCAGCTCGGCGTCGCCCTCGTCGACCGCTCGCCGCGCGGGTCCCGCCTCACCGCTGCGGGCGCCCTGGTCACCGACTGGGCCCGCCGGATCGTCGAGGCGGCGGAGGCGTTCGACGCGGGTGCGCAGGCGCTGCGGGACCGCAGGGACTCACGGCTGCGGGTCGCCGCGAGCATGACGATCGCCGAGTACCTGCTGCCCGGGTGGCTGGTCGCCCTGCGCGCGCAGCGGCCGGACACAGCGGTGTCGCTGCTCGCCGGCAACTCGACGGCGGTCGCGGAGCGGCTGCTGGCGGGGGAGGCGGACCTCGGGTTCGTGGAGGGGCTGACGGTGCCGGCCGGACTGGACTCCGCGGTGATCGCCCACGACCGGCTGGTCGTGGTCACGGCCCCCTCGCACCCCTGGGCCCGCCGCAGGCGCCCGCTCGCGGCGGAGGAACTGGCGGCCACCCCGCTGGTGCTGCGCGAGGAGGGCTCCGGTACCCGGCAGGTGCTGGACGCGGCGCTGGGCGGGCTGGCGCGCCCGCTGATCGAGCTGTCCTCGACGACGGCGGTGAAGGCGGCGGCGGTCGGCGGCGCGGGCCCCGCGGTGCTGAGCGAGCTGGCGGTGGGGGAGGAGCTGGGGATGCGGCGCCTGGTACGCATCCCGGTCCAGGCGGTCGCCCTGGCCCGCGACCTGCGCGCGGTCTGGCCGACGGGCCACCGTCCCACGGGCCCGGCCCGCGACCTCCTCTCCCTCACCCGCGGCTGACGGCCGGGACGGGGCGAGGGGCGGACGGCGCCCCGCCGTCAGACCGCCGCCGTGATCAGCGCACGGACGACGCGCTCGTCCTCACCCATCTCCGGATGCCACTGCACCCCCATCACCCAGTGCCCCCCGAACCGTTCGACGGCCTCCACCGTGCCGTCCTCCGCGTACGCGGACGGGATCAGGCCGGTGCCGAGGCGGTCGACCGCCTGGTGGTGGTGGGCCGGGACCGCCGTCTCCTCGGGGACGGCGTCGGCGTACCGCGTGCCCGGGACCGGCTTGACCGGGTGGCGGCCGAAGACGCCCGGCGCCTCCGCGTGGCCGTCGATGTGCTGGACGAGGGTGCCGCCCAGGGCGACGTTCAGCAGGTGCATGCCGCGGCAGATGCCGAGCAGCGGCACGCCCCGCTCCAGGGCGGCCCGGATCAGCGCCGGCTCCCAGGCGTCCCGTTCCCGGGCGGGCGGCCCGGTGCGCGGGCCGGGCTCGGCGCCGTAGTGGACGGGCTCCACGTCCGGACCGCCCGCGACGACCAGGCCGTCCAGCCGGGCCACGGCGGCCGCCGCGTGCTCCGGCGCGTCCGGCGTGAGCATCGCCGCCAGTCCGCCCGACCGCTGCACCAGCCGCGGACAGCCGGCCGGCAGCAGCGCGGCGTCCAGCTGCCACACACCCCACCGCACGCCCGACTCCGCGTACGTACTGATGCCGATCAGCGGTCTGCCCGGCACCCGGGCACCTCCTCTTCCTCAGTCCCGTGCCAGCTCCGCCTCGGCCGCCGCCAGCGCCGCGAACTCCTCCTCCGGCGCCTTCGCCACCAGGCGCCTGCGGCTGTACAGCCCGAAGTAGGCCAGCGCCACGACGTACACCGCCAGCGCGACGAACGCCGCCGTCACGTCCACCAGGAACGTCGCCACCAGCGCAGCGCAGGCCAGCACCAGCGCCACCGACGAGGTCAGCGCCCCGCCCGGAGTCCGGTACGGCCGCGGCAGCTCCGGCTCCCGGCGCCGCAGCACGATGTGCGACAGCGACATCAGCGCGTAGGAGATCGTCGCACCGAACACGGCGATGTTCAGCATCCGCGCCCCGTCGCCCGTGCTCGCGGCCAGCGCGAACCCGATCGCCCCGGGCACGAGCAGCCCGAGGTAGGGTGCGCGCCTGCTGCTGGTCAGCGACAGGAACCGCGGCAGGTAGCCCGCCCGGGACAGCGCGAACAACTGCCGCGAACCGGCGTAGACGAGGGAGAAGAACGACGCGATCAGACCCGCGAGTCCCGCGTAGTTCACGATCCTGCTCAGCACCGTCGCCTCGCCGTCCGGCTGGAGCGCCTCCACCAGCGGGTTGCCCGCGTCCTGGATCGCGGACGAGCCGCGCGCCCCGGCCGCCGTGAGGAAGGTCATCAGGGCCAGCACCACCAGGACGCCCATCGACCAGCGGATCGCGCGCGGCAGCGTACGGGCCGGCTCCCGGGTCTCCTCGGCCGCCAGCGGCACGCCCTCGACGCCGAGGAAGAACCACATGCCGAACGGGAACGCCGCCCAGATCCCGAGCAGCCCCATCGGCAGCCAGGAACTCGCGCCGAACGCCGAGGAGTCCACCGGGATGTCGTCCAGCGAGGACGCGTCGAACTCCGGCAGCGCCGCCAGCGCGAACACCACCAGCGCGGCCACCGCGATGCCGGTGACGACGAAGCTGAACCGCAGCGCCTCGCCCACGCCCCACAGGTGGATGCCGGTGAGGACGAGGAAGCAGACCAGGTACACCGGCCAGCCCGACTCCAGGCCGAACAGGCCGAGCGACTCGACGTAGTCGCCGATGAAGACGGAGATCGCGGCCGGCGCGAGGACGTACTCGATGAGGATGGCGGTGCCGGTGAGGAAGCCGCCCCACGGGCCGAGCGCCCGGCGGGCGAAGCCGTAGCCGCCGCCCGCCGTGGGCAGGATCGACGAGAGTTCGGCGAGCGCGAACACCATGCAGGTGTACATGGCGCCCATCAGGACCACGGCGATCGCCAGGCCGCCGAAGCCGCCCTCGGCCAGGCCGAAGTTCCAGCCGGAGTAGTCGCCGGACACCACGTAGGCGACGCCGAGGCCGGTCAGCAGCAGCCAGCCGGCGCTGCCCCGGCGCAGCTTCCGGCGCTCCAGGTAGTCGTCGGGCTCACCGGCGGGTTCACGGGATGCGGACGGAAGGCTCACGGCACGGCTCCCCAGGAGGCGGTGTGGCACGGAAGGCGGTAATGGAACGGATCCGGACCTTTGTGGGCCCATACCTTCGCGGCGCACCCGACGCGAGCGCAACCCCCGTGCGTCAAGCCGCGGCAAACCCTGCCCGGGCCCGCGCGCCACGCCGTCAGGCGAGGAACCCCCGCAACAGCGCCGCCGTCCCCGCGCAGTGCTCCCGCATCACCTCACGCGCCCCGTCCGCGTCCCCCTCCAGCACCGCCTCGACCAGCGCTGCGTGCTGCCGCTGCGAGTGCTCCAGGTTGCGCACCAGCAGCGGGATGCAGTCCAGCAGGTCGTTCACCGTCGCCCGCACCGCCGCGTACTGCGCGGTCAGCGTCGGCGAGCCGGACAGCTCCGCCAGCGTGAGGTGGAACAGCGTGTCCGCCCGCCGGTAGTCGCCCAGCGGCGCCTCCTGCGTGCGCGCCAGCGCCTCCCGCAGCCGCCCCGCCCGCTCCCCGGCCGGCCCGTGCACCGCGCACAGTTCCGCCGCACCCACCTCCAGCACCTCCCGGAAGCGCAGCACGTCCTCGATGTCCACCTCGGCGATCCGCCGCCGCAGCTCCTCCTCGCCGGCGTCCGTCGGGCGGGGCAGCACGAACGTTCCGCCGTACCGGCCGCGCCGCGACTCCACCAGGCCCTGGTCCTGGAGCACCTTCAGCACCTCGCGCAGCGTCACCCGGCTGATCCCCAGCCGCCCCGCCAGCTCCCGCTCGGCCGGCAGCCGCTCCCCGCCCGCCACCAGGCCCAGCCGCATCACCTGGAGGATCTGCTCCAGCGCCTCCTCGAAGCCGTTGCCCGCACGGACCTGCCGCAGCACCGGCGCCAGCCGGTCCCCGACCGCGCCGACCGCATCCTCCGGCATCTGGTCGCGCCCCCTTCCCAAGCAATGGTTCCCAGCAATACCTTATGGCTCCCGGCTGACCGAAGAAGCCCGAGGAGGCCCTCCCGTGGCAGACCGCACACCCCCGCTTCCCGTCGAGGAGCTGCACGCCCTCGTCGCGGGCGGCGAGATCGACACTGTCGTCCTGGCCTTCCCCGACATGCAAGGGCGTCTCCAGGGCAAGCGGTTCGCCGCCCGCTTCTTCCTCGACGAGGTCCTCCACCACGGCACCGAGGGCTGCACCTACCTGCTCGCCGTCGACGCCGACATGAACACCGTCGACGGCTACGCCATGTCCTCCTGGGAGACCGGCTACGGCGACTTCGCCATGTACCCCGACCTGGACACCCTGCGCCGCGTCCCCTGGAACGAGGGCACCGCCATGGTCGTCGCCGACCTGGCCTGGGCCGACGGTTCCCCGGTGGCCGCCGCGCCCCGGCAGGTGCTGCGCCGGCAGCTCGACCGGCTCGCCGCCCTCGGCTACACCGCCCAGGCCGGCACGGAGCTGGAGTTCATCGTCTTCAAGGACACCTACGAGCAGGCCTGGGACGCTGGCTACCGCGGCCTCACCCCGGCCAACCAGTACAACGTCGACTACTCCGTGCTCGGCACCGGACGCGTCGAGCCCCTGCTGCGCCGCATCCGCAACGAGATGGCGGGCGCCGGCCTCACCGTCGAGTCCGCCAAGGGCGAGTGCAGCCCCGGCCAGCACGAGATCGTCTTCCGCTACGACGAGGCCCTGGTCACCTGCGACCAGCACGCGGTCTACAAGACCGGCGCCAAGGAGATCGCCGCCCAGGAGGGCGTCTCGATCACCTTCATGGCCAAGTACGACGCACGCGAGGGCAACTCCTGCCACATCCACCTCTCGCTCGCCGACCTCGGCGGGGGGAGCGCCATGCCGGACTCCCCGGAGGACCCGGACAGCATGTCCGAGGTGATGCGGCACTTCCTCGCCGGACAGCTCGCCGCGCTCCGCGAGTTCTCCCTGCTCTACGCCCCGCACATCAACAGCTACAAGCGGTTCCAGCCCGGCTCCTTCGCCCCGACCGCCGTCGCCTGGGGCCACGACAACCGCACCTGCGCGCTCCGCGTGGTCGGCCACGGCAGCTCCCTGCGCTTCGAGAACCGGCTGCCCGGCGGCGACGTCAACCCCTACCTCGCCGTGGCCGGCATGGTCGCCGCAGGCCTGTACGGCATCGAGCACCGTCTGGACCTGCCCGAGCCCTGCACGGGCAACGCCTACACCGCCGGTTTCGAGCACGTCCCCACCACCCTGCGCGAGGCCGCCGAGCTGTGGGAGCGCAGCGAGATCGCCGAGGCGGCCTTCGGGGAGGAGGTCGTCGCCCACTACCGCACCATGGCGCGCGTCGAGACCGACGCCTTCGACGCCGCGGTCACCGACTGGGAGCTGCGCCGCTCCTTCGAACGCATGTGAGGCCCCGAGTGTCCGACCAGCCCGCCGAGCTCCAGGTGCACAACCCCGCCACCGAGGAGGTCATCGCCACCGTCCCGGCCGCGAGCCCCGCCGACGTGGACGCCGCCGTCACCCGCGCCACCCGCGCGCAGACCGCCTGGGCCGCCCTCGCGCCCGGCGAACGCGCCCGCCTGCTGCGCCGGTTCGCCGCCGCCGTCGACGACCACGTCGAGGAACTCGCCCGGCTGGAGGTCCGCGAGGCCGGCCACACCCTCGGCAACGCCCGCTGGGAGGCGGGCAACGTCCGCGACCTGCTCGACTACGCGGCCGGCGGAGTGGAACGCCTCACCGGCCGGCAGATCCCGGTCCCGGGCGGCGTCGACGTCACCTTCCTCGAGCCCCTCGGCGTCGTCGGCGTCATCGCCCCCTGGAACTTCCCCATGCCCATCGCGGCCTGGGGCGCCGCGCCCGCCCTCGCCGCCGGCAACGCGGTCCTCCTCAAACCCGCCGAGACCACCCCCCTCACCGCCCTGCGCCTCGCCGGACTCGCCCTGGAGGCGGGGCTCCCCGAGGACCTGTTCCAGGTGCTCCCCGGCCACGGAACGGTCGCCGGCAACGCCCTCGTCGAACACCCCGGCGTCGCCAAGATCGTGTTCACCGGTTCGACGGCCGTCGGCAAGCGGGTGTGGGCCGAGGGGGCCGCCCGCCTCAAGCGGGTCACCCTCGAACTCGGCGGCAAGAGCCCCAACATCGTCTTCGCCGACGCCGACCTGGAGGCCGCCGCGGCCGCTGCCCCCATGTCCTTCCTCGACAACGCCGGACAGGACTGCTGCGCCCGCACCCGCATCCTCGTCGAGCGCTCCGTCCACGACCGCTTCCTGGAGCTGCTCGCCCCCGCGATCGAGGCCGTCCGCGTCGGCGACCCGGCCCGCGACGAGGACGTGGACATGGGCCCGCTGATCTCCCGCACCCAGCTCGACCGCGTCCGCTCCTACGTCCCCGACGGCCACGACGGCATCCGCGGCAAGGCCCCCGAGGGCCCCGGCCACTGGTTCCCGCCGACCGTCCTCACCGGCGTCGACCCCGGCGCGCGCGTCGCCGTCGAGGAGGTCTTCGGCCCCGTCGCCGTCGTCCTCCCCTTCGACGACGAGGCCGACGCCGTCCGCCTCGCCAACGCCACCGACTACGGCCTCGCCGGCTCGCTGTGGACCCGCGACGTCGGCCGCGCCCTGCGCGTCTCCCGCGCCGTGCGCGCCGGGAACCTGTCCGTCAACTCCCATGCCGGCGTCCGCTACTGGACTCCCTTCGGCGGGTTCAAACAGTCCGGCGTGGGCCGTGAGCTGGGGCCGGACGCCCTGACCGCCTTCACCGAGACCAAGAACGTCTTCATCAGCACGGAGGCCTGACCGCACATGAGCGAGGACATCATCTGCCGCCGCCTGGCCGGCCGCACCGCCGTCGTCACCGGAGCCGGCAGCGGCATCGGTCTCGCGTCCGCGCGCCGGCTCGCCTCCGAGGGGGCCCGCGTGGTCTGCGCGGACGTCGACGAGGTCCGCGGCAAGGCCGCCGCCGAGGAGACCGGCGGGATCTACGTCAACACCGACGTCACCGACCCCGGACAGGTCGAGGCGCTGTTCCGCACGGCGTACGAGACGTACGGCAGCGTCGACGTCGCGTTCAACAACGCGGGCATCTCGCCGCCCGACGACGACTCCATCCTGGAGACGGGCCTCGAGGCGTGGAAGCGGGTCCAGGAGGTCAACCTGACCTCCGTCTACCTGTGCTGCAAGGCCGCCATCCCCTACATGCGGGAGCAGGGCAAGGGCTCCATCGTCAACACCGCGAGCTTCGTGGCCCGCATGGGCGCGGCCACCTCGCAGATCTCGTACACCGCCTCCAAGGGCGGCGTCCTCGCCCTGTCACGGGAGCTGGGCGTGCAGTTCGCGCGGGAGGGCATCCGGGTCAACGCGCTGTGCCCCGGGCCGGTCAACACCCCGCTGCTGCAGGAGCTGTTCGCCGAGGACCCGGAGCGGGCCGCGCGCCGGCTGGTGCACATCCCGCTCGGCCGGTTCGCCGAGGCCGAGGAGATCGCCGCCGCCGTCGCCTTCCTGGCCAGCGACGACTCCTCCTTCGTCAACGCCACCGACTTCCTCGTCGACGGCGGCATCTCGGGGGCGTACGTCACGCCGCTGTAGCGGCCGCCCCACGGTGACGGCGTCCGTCGTTACAGTGCCCGGATGAGTACGACGCCCCCACCCGGCTGGTACCGAGACCCGCACGCCCCCCACCTGGAGCGCTGGTGGGACGGCACGGCCTGGACCGGCCACCGCCGCACACCGGCGCCTGCGCCGCCGCTCCCGCGGGGACAGGGGCCGGGGGCGATCGGCGGCGGGCCTGCCGGTCCGGGCGGCTTCGGCGTTCCCGGCGCACCGGGCTTCCACGCGGGGCCGGGGAGTCCCGGCGTCCCGGGCGGGCCCGGTGGTGGAGATGGTGGTACCGGCGGCTCCGGCGGGGCCAAGGCCGTCGCCCTGACCGTCGCCGGGGCCGCGCTGGTCGCCGCCGTCGTCGCCGGGGCGGTGGCGCTCACCCGCGACGGGGAGGATCCGCAGGCCCGTACCGGCCCCAACCCGACCGCGCCCGCGCCCACCGCGGGACCGACGACGGAACCGTCACCCTCGCCGTCCGCCTCCGAGCCCGCTCCCCAGGACGAGGGCGTGGTCGTGGACGAGCTGAACGGCGTCACGTTCCCGCTCCTCGACGGCTGGGTCCGGCCGCGGCACGTGGTGGAGAAGGACGCCGTCATGACCACCGACGGCACCCACGGCTGCCCCGGCGAGGGCACCCTCTGCCGCGGCGGCCTCGTCGTCTCCCGCACGGTGACCGCCACCGACGAGTCCTCGCCGCGCGCCCTCGCCGAGGCGGACGTCCCCGAAGCCGCCGAGGAGGCCTTCGACGAGGACGCCCTCGGCCGCCGCCCCTACGGCGGCATGACGTCCCACCAGGTCGTGAAGGCGGGCCCGGTCGCGGTGGCGGGCCGCGCCGGGTACCTGGTGCGCTGGCGGGTGACCACCGCCGAGGGACCCGGCGGCCACGTCCAGTCCCTCGTCTTCCCGTCCGGCGTCGGCACCGAGTCCCCGGTCCTCGTCCGGTTCGTCTTCGAGGCGGGCCCGGAGGGACCGCCCCTGGCCGACATGGACCGCATCGCCGAGGGCATCCGCTCCGTCGCCGACCAGTCCTCCGGGGGCGGGGTCGGCAGCAGCATCGGTCCCACCGGCTGAGCCCTACAGGAACGTGCGCCCCTCGCCCCGGTACGTCGGCACGGTCGCCGTCACGGCATCGCCCTCCACCAGGTGCAGCGCGTCGAACCGCTCGCACAGCTCGCCCGCCTTGGCGTGCCGGAACCACACCTTGTCGCCGATCAGCAGGTCGTCGGCGACCGGCCCCAGCAGCGGCGTCTGCACCTCGCCGGCCCCCTCCTGCGGGTCGTGGCGCAGCCCCTCCGGGAGGTACGGCACCGGCAGCCGGTCCGCGCCGGGCGCGCCGGACGCCGGGTAGCCGCCGCCCAGCACCGTCACCACGCCGACCCCGGGCCGCCGTACCACCGGCAGGGCGAACAGCGCTGCCGGACGCCCCCTGAACGACGTGTAGTTGTCGAACAACCGCGGCACGTACAGCCCCGACCCGGCCGCGATCTCGGTCACCGCGTCCTCGGCCGCCGTGTGCTGCACGCTGCCCGTGCCGCCGCCGTTGACGAACTCCAGGTCCGGCACGACCTCCCGGACCGCCTCCACCACCGCGGCCCGCCGCTCGGCGAGTTCACGCCGCGCGACGGCCTGCATCAGCCGCACCGCGCGGGACCGCAGCGGCCGCCCGGCCACCGCGTCCCCGACCCCGGCCACATGCCCCTCGTACGCCATGACGCCCACGACCTCGAACCCCGGCCGCCGGGCCACCGCGCGGGCCACCTCGGCGACCTGGGCGGGGGAGTGCAGCGGGGAACGGCGGGCGCCGATCCGCACGCGTCCGCCCAGCAGCCTGAGCGAGGTGTCCAACTCCAGGCACACCCGCACCACTTCGCCGCCGCCGGCCCGCGCCGCGTCGATCAGGTCGAGCTGCGCCGGGTCGTCGATCATGACGGTGACGGCGGCGGCGAGCTCGGCGTCGGAGGCGAGTTCGGCGTACCCGGCGCGGTCGGCGGACGGATAGGCGAGGAGGACGTCGTCGAAACCGGAGCGGGCCAGCCACAGCGACTCGGCGAGCGTGAACGACATGATGCCCGCGAAACCCTCACGGGCCAGGACCCGTTCGAGCAGCGCCCGGCAGCGCACGGACTTGCTGGCGACCCGGATCGGCTTGCCCCCGGCACGGCGGACCAGATCGTCCGCGTTGGCGTCGAAGGCCTCCAGGTCCACGATCGCGACGGGGGCGTCGAACTGAGCGGTGGCCCGGTCGTAACGGGCCCGGTCGGCGGCGCGCGCAGTCATGACGGCAGCCTGCCAGACCGGATTACCGCAGGGTAGGGGGACGTTCCGGGCAGATGCCGCGGGCCTGCCGACTGGTTCCCGTACGAGCCGCGGCACGCCGTAGAGTGACGCGCACGCACGGCGGCACGGGGCCGGCCCGGCCGTCCGGGCGGATGACGCGCCGGCCGTGCGGGTATCTGTGCCCGGGACGCGTCCGCGCCGGGCCACCTGGCAGCGACACACCGGCCGCGGACGACGAGGACCGGCCCGGGCACGAGGAAACGGGGGGTGCATGAGCACGGAAGCGCGCCGCGCCTCCCTCCCCCCGCGCCCGTCCCACGCCCCCCGCACCGCGGGCGACCCGGGGCCCTTCGACCCCCGCACCCCCCTGGACGACACGCCTCCGCCGCCCCCGGAGCAGCCGGACCGGTCCGCCCCTGACGACACCGGCCACATGGGCGCCCCGCGCTCCGCACCGGACGGACGGGACCCGTCCGGCGCGGGGGACACGGGCGCCGGCCGGGACGGACGGGCGTACGGGGCGCCCGGAGCATGGGGCGACCGCGAAGCCGACGGCGCGGGCAGCGCCGGGACCCCGCGTCCCGCCACCGGCGGGTTCGGCGACCGCGAAGCCACCGGCACTGCCGGCGCCGGGCCGACGTTCCGCCCCAGCGGCGACGGTTCCACCGGCCGCCCGGTCACGCCCCCCGCCACGTCCGGCGAGCGCGGACCCACCGGCTCGGGGAACGCCGAACCGCCGTACCCCCCGGCCGGCGACCGTGCCGATGACCGCGCCGTCACCCCCACCACCTCCGGCGGCGCGTCCGAGCGCCCCCGTCTCCCCCGCGTCGGCGCCGACGCCCCCGGCCGCACCGCGCCCCCGCCGCCCCGGGCGTCCGCCCGCTTTCCCGACGCGCCGCCCGCCGTCGGGCGAGGCGTGCCCTCCGCCCGCCCCGCCCCCTCCGCGCCGCCGCGCCCCGCGCACCGCCCCCGTGCCGAGGGCGCGTCCGAGACGACCACCCGGCTGCGCCCCGTCCCGGCGGAGCCGGACCCCGCGCTGTCCTGGAGCGCGCCCATGCCCCCGGGCGGGGTTCCCGGCGGCGGACGTCCCGCCGCCGTGTCCTTCGGAGAACCCGAGAGACACCCCCGCCCGTTCGCCCGCCGCACCCGCGGGCAGGTCGTCGCCGCAGCCGTCTGCCTCGTCCTCGGCACCGGACTGATCGGCGGCGCCGTCACCGGCGCGTGGCTCGCCGACGGACCCGAGGGCCCGGGCACCCGGCACGCCTTCGCGGTCGCCGGGGACCTGTGGCACGAGGTCCCCGTGGACCGGCTGTTCCCGCCCACCGTCCAGGGCCGGGGCGCGGGTCCGGGCGAGGCCGACCGCGTCTGGACGCGGATCGCCGTCGCCCCCGACAGCGGCTGCAAGGGCGCCTTCGACGCCCCGCTCGCCCGCGTCCTCGCCCCCGTCGGCTGCGAGCGCCTGCTGCGCGCCACCTACACCGACGCCACGCAGAGCCATGTCACCACCGTCGGCCTGCTGTTCACCGAGGCCGACGCCGCCGGCATGGAGGCCCTCGCCCGCCGCTTCGACCGTGAACGCCTGGACCGCCGCAGCGACCTGATGCCGCTGCCGTACGCGGCGAAGGACACCGCCGCCGAGGGCTTCGGCCCGGAGCAGCGGGCCTCCTGGGCGGTCTCCGTGCTGACGGACGCCCCCGTCGTGGTCTACGCCGTCACCGGCTGGGCCGACGGCCGTGCCGTCGACGAGCCGCAGCCCGCCGAGGACGCCATGCGGTCCGGCGCCACCACCGCCCCCGCGCAGGCGGGCCTCGGCCACGAGGCCCGCGGCCTCGCCGACCGCTTCGAACGCACCCTGCGCAAGCGGGCCGGCGCCCCCACGGAGCGTCCGTCATGAGGAAGCGCCCCGCCGCCCTCGGCGGCCTGCTCGCCGCGGCCCTGGTGCTGGTCCCCACGACCACCGCGCGCGCCGACGGCATCCGCGACCGGCAGTGGTCCCTGGAGGCCCTGCACACCGAGGAGGCCTGGCGCACCACGCGCGGCGCGGGCGTCACCGTCGCCGTCCTGGACACCGGCGTCGAGGCCGACCACCCCGACCTCGACGGCAACGTCCTGGAGGGCAAGGACCTCGTCGGCTTCGGCGCGCGCGAGGGCGACGAGGCCTGGGCCCGCCACGGCACCGCCATGGCCGGCATCATCGCCGGCCACGGCCACGGCCCGGGCAACGGCGACGGCGTCCTCGGCGTCGCCCCGGAGGCGAAGATCCTCCCCGTCCGCGTCATCCTCGAGGACCGCGACCCGGCCCGCGCCAAGGCCCGCAGCACCCGCGGCAACGCCCTCGCCGAAGGCATCCGCTGGGCCGCCGACCACGGCGCCGACGTCATCAACCTCTCCCTCGGCGACGACTCCGCCTCCGCTCACCCGGAGCCGGGTGAGGACGAGGCGATCCAGTACGCCCTGCGCAAGGGCGTGGTCGTCGTCGCCTCCGCCGGCAACGGCGGCGAGAAGGGCGACCGGATCTCCTACCCGGCGGCCTACCCGGGCGTCATCGCCGCCACCGCCGTCGACCGCTACGGCACCCGCGCCCCCTTCTCCACCCGCCGCTGGTACGCGACGGTCAGCGCCCCCGGCGTCGACGTGATCATCGCCGACCCCGACCACAAGTACTACGAGGGCTGGGGCACCAGCGCCGCCGCCGCGTTCGTCTCCGGCGCCGTCGCCCTGGTGAGGTCCGCGTACCCGGACCTGACCCCCGCACAGATCAAGCGGCTCCTGGAGGACACCGCCCGCAACGCGCCCGCCGCCGGACGCGACGACTCGCGCGGCTCCGGCTTCGTCGACCCGGCCGCCGCGATCGAGGCCGCCGGCCGGCTGAAGCCGGAGGGCCTCGAGGCGGCGGCGTACGGCGACGAGTACTTCGGCCCGGGCCCGGACGCCGACGCCCCCGGCGACGACACCGCCGACTGGGCCGCGCCCCTCGCGGGCGGCGCCGGCGGGGTGCTTCTGGTGGCCGCGGTGGTCCTGTGGCGCGGCCGCCGCCCCGAGAGCCGGACCTTCTGACCGCGCCGCGCCAGTACGTCCACGGCGTCCCGCGCCGCCGCCTCCACCCGTGCCACGCCCTCCGCCAGCGACGCGTGGCCGTCGGACAGCACCGCCACCGCGTACGCGCGCCCGCCGGCGGTCACCCACCCCGTGCTGTTCACCACCCACAGGCCGGTCGCGTCGCGCGGCAGCCAGCCGTTCTTCACGCCCCACCGCGTGTCCGGGTCGGCCAGCGTCGGCACGCCCCAGGCCTGCTCCGGCACGACCCGCTCCATCAGCTCCCGCACGTACGCCCGCGCGGGCCCGTCCGGCACCGGGCCCGCCTCCCCGTCCGGCGCGAGGACCTGCCGCAGCAGCGCCACCCGGTCCGCGGCCGTCGTGCGGGTCAGTCCCCAGCGCGCGTCGGCCACCGTGCGGGCGAGGCCGAGCCGGGCGTTCGCCGCGTCCAGTCCGCCCGCCCGCCCGACGCCCTGCCACAGCGCCGTCGCCGCGTCGTTGTCGCTGCGTACGATCATCGCCTCCGCGTGCGCCCGCTCGGCGGCGGTCAGACCGCGTCCGGCGTCCCGCGCGGTCAGCAGCAGCGCGGTCAGGATGTCGACCTTCACCACGCTCGCGGTCACGAACTCCCCGTCGTCCGAGGCGTGCGTCTCCCCGTCCGCCAGGTCCAGCACCGCCGCCGACACCCTCGGCCCGTCCGTCACCACACGCTCCCTCCGCCCGCGTCCGAGCGCCCCTTCCACGGCCGCTAAGGTCGGTGACCGTGGCGAACAAGAACATCCCCGACTCCCCCTTCCGCGACGACGACGGATCCGCCGACCCCCGGCTGAGCGCCGCGCTCGCCGCCTGGGCGGAGGACGGCAACGCCGTCCGGCCGGTCCTGGAGGCGCTCAAGGGCGCCCGGCTGCTCGTCCCCGTCGTCGCCGTGCTCGGGGAGGTCGAGGAGGGCGACGAAGAGGGGCGCGAAGCTCCTCGGAAGGGTGGTGGCGGGCGACGGGGGAGCGGACTGCGCCGCGAGAAGACCAGCGACATGGCCGTGCCGACGCTGAGGGCCGGCGGCCGCACCGCGCTGCCCGCCTTCACCTCCACCGACTCCCTCGCCCGCTGGGACCCGGCGGCCCGCCCCGTCGCCGTACCGCTGCACCAGGTGCTCCAGGCCGCCGCGCACGAGAAGGCGGACACGGTGCTCCTGGACCTGGCCGGACCCGTGCCGTTCGAACTGACCGGGCCCGCGCTGCTCGCCCTCGCCGAGGGCCGCACCAGCACCGATCCGCTGGAGGACCCCGCCGTCGTCGAGGCCGTGCGGACCGCCGTCGCCGCCGAGCCCTCCGTCGTCCGCGCCCACCTCGGGCCGGGACAGGCGGACGGCACCCTCGCCCTGGTCCTCGACCCGGCCGCGCCGGTCGCCGAGGCCGCCCGCACGGTGGCCCGGCGGCTCGCCGCCGACGAGACGCTGAGGGCCCGCCTGGTGCGCGGCCTCGACCTGGCGGTCCTGCCGGCCGAGGCGACGCCTCCCGGCGAGCCCCTGTACGTACGTGACTGAGGAAGAAGGGAGGCGCCCCGGCACCGGGGCGCCCGGCCGTCAGCCGTAGACCGCGCCCGTGTACTTCTCGCCCGGCCCCTTGCCCGGCTCGTCCGGCACCACGGAGGCCTCGCGGAAGGCGAGCTGCAGCGACTTCAGGCCGTCCCGCAGCGGCGCCGCGTGGAACGAGCTGATCTCGGTCGCCGAGGCGTCCAGCAGACCGGCGAGCGCGTGCACCAGCTTGCGGGCCTCGTCCAGGTCCTTGTACGTGTCGCCCTCCTCGGTCAGACCGAGCTTCACGGCGGCGGCGCTCATCAGGTTGACGGCGACCGTGACGATCACCTCGACCGCCGGGACCTCCGCGATGTCGCGGGCCATGGCGTCGAAGTCGGGGCTGCCGGGGGTCTCGGGGGTCTCCGAGGGGGAGGTCTCACTCATGCCCCACACGATAGGCGGTGGCGTGCGGCGCCCTCCGGTTAGCCCTTGTCAAGCGATCCTGGTAATCTGGTGGACGACCGGTCGGACCCGTATGCCTCACGGCACGCGAGCCCGGCCCACAAGTGGAGGCTTTCGAACTCCCACCTGGCCGCCCTCAGGGCGGCGGGTCACCGGTCAGGCAGGTCCCGTCCCCGAGTCGGCGACCGGCCCGAAAGCGCGCCCCGCGGTCCCTGCGGCGGTGCTCCGGTAGTTCGAGGAGCCCCGCCTGTGATCGTCCGGGGCATTTTTCGTGTCTCGGCGCGGTTAGGTCTAACGAACACAGACGTTACGCGGCTGTCCGCCAGACCGTCGCGTGGTGCTACCGAGGAGGATCCATCAGCGCCGAGCCCCGCATCAACGACCGGATTCGCGTTCCCGAGGTGCGACTTGTCGGTCCCAGCGGCGAGCAGGTCGGGATTGTCCCGCTTGCCAAGGCCCTGGAGCTTGCGCAGGAGTACGACCTCGACCTCGTGGAGGTCGCGGCGAACGCCCGTCCGCCCGTGTGCAAGCTCATGGACTACGGGAAGTTCAAGTACGAGTCGGCCATGAAGGCCCGTGAGGCGCGCAAGAACCAGGCGCACACGGTCATCAAGGAGATGAAGCTCCGGCCGAAGATCGACCCGCACGACTACGACACCAAGAAGGGTCACGTCGTCCGGTTCCTCAAGCAGGGCGACAAGGTCAAGATCACGATCATGTTCCGTGGTCGCGAGCAGTCCCGGCCGGAGCTCGGCTACCGGCTGCTGCAGCGGCTCGCGGAGGACGTCCAGGACCTCGGGTTCGTCGAGTCGAACCCGAAGCAGGACGGCCGCAACATGATCATGGTTCTCGGTCCGCACAAGAAGAAGACCGAGGCGATGGCCGAGGCCCGCCAGGCGCAGGAAGCCCGCAAGGCGGAAGCGAAGGCCAATCCCGGCAAGTCGCAGAACGCCGCGGACGCGGACAGCGCCCAGGCGGCCGAGGAGCCGGCCGAGGCGTGACTCCCCGGGGCGCGAGCCCCAGGAAGCAACCCCACCAGTACGACGCTCCACCGTGCCCGGTTTCACGACCGGGCACAGGAGCGCCACCGACGAGGAGAGAACGGCGCTATGCCGAAGAACAAGTCGCACAGCGGTGCCAGCAAGCGCTTCAAGATCACCGGCTCCGGCAAGGTGCTCCGCGAGCGTGCCGGCAAGCGCCACCTGCTCGAGCACAAGTCGTCCCGTGTGACGCGTCGCCTCACCGGCAACGCCGAGATGGCCCCGGGCGACGCCGCGAAGATCAAGAAGCTTCTCGGCAAGTGACGCCCCGGCGCGTGAGCGCCGTACGTACGTCAGACCGGGACCCAATCGATTCCGGGCCGTGTGAGCACCACCACGGCCCCGCTACAAGGAGTTAACAAGTGGCACGCGTCAAGCGGGCAGTCAACGCCCACAAGAAGCGCCGGGCGATCCTCGAGCAGGCCTCCGGCTACCGCGGTCAGCGCTCGCGCCTGTACCGCAAGGCCAAGGAGCAGGTCACCCACTCGCTGGTCTACAACTACAACGACCGCAAGAAGCGCAAGGGCGACTTCCGTCAGCTGTGGATCCAGCGCATCAACGCCGCTGCCCGCGCCAACGGCATCACGTACAACCGCTTCATCCAGGGTCTGAAGGCCGCCAACGTCGAGGTCGACCGCAAGATCCTGGCCGAGCTGGCTGTCAACGACGCCACCGCCTTCGCCGCGCTCGTCGAGGTCGCGCAGAAGGCGCTGCCGGCGGACGTGAACGCGCCCAAGGCTGCGTGAGGTTCGTCGGCCCTGTGCCGACGTGGATCTTCCGGGACCCGCAGGCTTCGGCCTGCGGGTCCCGCGCTGTGTCGTTGTCCGTCGGCCGGGGCGGCGGCTGCGGGCCCGTCGTGGCTGGTCGCGCAGCTCCCGCGCCCCTGGCCGTCTTTCCTGAAGGTGACTGAAATGGTGTCCGTCGGTCCTGAGCTGATCTCTCCCCGGTCCGCCCGCGTGAGCGCCGCCCGGCGGCTCGCCAAGCGGAACTTCCGCGGGAAGGAACGGCTGTTCCTCGCCGAGGGACCGCAGGCCGTCCGCGAGGCCGCCGCGCACCGCACCGGGGACACCGCCACGCTCGTCGAGCTGTTCGCCACCCCCGAGGCCGCCGGGCGCCACGCCGACATCGTGGGCGCCGCCCGGGACGCCGGGGCCCGGGTGCACCTCGCCTCCGAGCAGGTCGTCGCCGACATCTCCACCACCGTCACCCCGCAGGGCCTGGTCGGCGTCTGCCGCTTCCTGGACACCCCGTTCGAGCAGATCCTCGTCGCCCGTCCCCGCCTCGTCGCCGTCCTCGCCCATGTGCGCGACCCCGGCAACGCCGGCACCGTGCTGCGCTGCGCCGACGCCGCGGGAGCCGACGCCGTCGTCCTCACCGACGCCTCCGTCGACCTGTACAACCCCAAGGCCGTGCGCGCCTCCGTCGGCTCCCACTTCCACCTCCCCGTCGCCGTGAACGTGCCGGTCGAACGGGCCGTGACGGGGCTGCGCGAGGCGGGCGTACGGCTGCTCGCCGCCGACGGGGCCGGCGACCGCGACCTCGACGAGGAGCTCGACAAGGGCACCATGGGCGGCCCCACCGCCTGGATCTTCGGCAACGAGGCGTGGGGTCTGCCCGAGGAGACCCGCGCCCTCACCGACGCCGTCGTCCGCGTCCCCATCCACGGAAAGGCCGAGAGCCTGAACCTCGCCACCGCCGCCGCCGTATGTCTCTACGCGTCGGCACGTGCACAGCGCGCCGCCGGAGGGTCCCGCTCCGTCACCGAGAGCTAGTAGGCTGACCAGCTCGGGGACCTCCCCAAGCTCTCGGCCGGGGCCCGGGAACGGGGCGCCCCGAGGACGTTCCGAGAGGTGGGGTACGGGGATGAGCGTCGGCACGAGCAGCGCACCGGGAGCAGAACGGACGGCGCGCCCGCCCGCCCCCCGGCCCGGTGACCTCGCCGACCTCGGCATCGACCCCGACCAGCTCCCCGACGGACTCGTCGTCGCCGACGAGCACGGACGGGTGATCTGCTTCAACGGCGCCGCCGCACGCATCACGGCCGTCCCCGCCGAGCAGGCCCTCGGCCGGTCCCTGGAGACGGCACTGCCGTTAGAGGACCTGGAGGGCCGCCGCTGGTGGCAGCTCACCGACCCCTACGGCGGCCTCGCCATCCGGGTCGGCCAGCCCGAGCGCAACCTCCTGCTGCCCGGCGGCCGGGAGGTCCTCGTCTCCGCCCGCTACGTCCGCACCCGCCCCACCGGACCCGTCCGCCGCGTCGTCGTCACCCT
Organism: Streptomyces sp. DH-12; assembly: GCF_002899455.1. GTDB lineage: Bacteria > Actinomycetota > Actinomycetes > Streptomycetales > Streptomycetaceae > Streptomyces. Next base: position 6,101,105 of record NZ_PPFB01000001.1, read on the forward strand.
GCGCGACACCGAGGCGCGGCGCCGCACCGAGCGCAGCCACGCCGAGCTGATCGCGACCGTCGCGCACGAACTGCGCTCCCCGCTCACCTCGGTCAAGGGCTTCACCGCCACCCTGCTCGCCAAGTGGGAACGCTTCACCGACGACCAGAAGCGGCTGATGCTGGAGACCGTCGACGCCGACGCCGACCGCGTCACCCGGCTCATCGCCGAACTGCTCGACATATCCCGCATCGACTCCGGACGCCTGGAGGTGCGCCGCCAGCCCGTCGACATCGGAGCGGCGGTGGGCCGGCACATCCAGGCGTACGTCGCCGCGGGCCAGCCGGCCGACCGGTTCCTGCTGCGGGTGCAGCACCCGCTGCCCGCGCTGTGGGCCGACCCCGACAAGATCGACCAGGTGCTGAGCAACCTGCTGGAAAATGCCGTGCGCCACGGCGAGGGAACCGTCACCATCGACATCACACCCTCGGCGTCCCCGCGCGACCGCGAGCTCGCCGAACCCGCAGCCACGTCGGTCACCGTCAGCGACGAGGGGCCCGGCATCCCGGAGGAGTCCATGAACCGCGTCTTCACCCGCTTCTGGCGGGGCAGCAAGCGCGGCGGCACGGGCCTCGGGCTGTACATCGTCAAGGGCATCGTCGAGGCCCACGGCGGCACCATCACGGTCGGACGCGCCCCCGGCGGCGGCGCCGAGTTCCGATTTACGTTGCCCGTGGCGGCCCCCGCGTATCTCACCTGAGACGCCTGCGGCCCCCACGGGCGCCTTCGCGCACTCCCACCCCGTTAGACTCGGCCTTTGGCACCTTTGCGTCCCGAGGACGGAAAGCCGCGACGCCGAGCAGACGCGCGACGGACCATTCGTCCACGAGTCGATGACGGGGACCATCAGCCTGGGGGCACCTCCCAGCGGTAGCTGGGGGACAAACGGAAACACGGGAAGAGATGTCGGCACCCAATAAGTCGTACGACCCTGTCGAGGTCGAGGCGTTGAAACCGGAAGAGATCGAGCGCATGCGGGACGAGGCGCTCGCCGCCTTCGCCGCCGCGGACTCCCTCGACGCGCTCCAGGAGGCGAAGGTCGCCCACACCGGTGGCACCTCCCCGCTGGCCCTGGCCAACCGCGAGATCGGCGCGCTCCCCCCGCACGCCAAGGCCGAGGCCGGCAAGCGCGTCGGCCAGGCGCGCGGTGCCGTGAACAAGGCGCTCGCCGTCCGCCAGGCCGAGCTGGAGGCCGAGCGCGACGCGCGCGTCCTCGTCGAGGAGGCCGTGGACGTCACGCTGCCCCACGACCGCGTCCCGGCCGGCGCCCGCCACCCGCTCACCACGCTCTCCGAGCGCATCGAGGACGTCTTCGTGGCCATGGGCTACGAGGTCGCCGAGGGCCCCGAGGCCGAGGCGGAGTGGTTCAACTTCGACGCCCTCAACATCGGCCCGGACCACCCGGCGCGCGGCGAGGCCGACACGTTCTTCGTCCGGGCCGCGTCCGGCAGCGGCTCCGCCGCCGAGTCCGGCGTCGTGCTGCGCACCCACACCTCGCCCGTGCAGATCCGCTCCCTGCTCGACCGCGAGCTGCCGGTCTACGTGATCTGCCCCGGCCGCGTGTACCGCACCGACGAGCTGGACGCCACGCACACCCCCGTCTTCCACCAGGTCGAGCTGCTCGCCGTCGACGAGGGCCTGACCATGGCGGACCTCAAGGGCACCCTGGACCACATGGTCCAGTCGCTGTTCGGCGCGGAGATGAAGACCCGGCTGCGGCCGAACTTCTTCCCCTTCACCGAGCCCAGCGCCGAGATGGACATGCTCTGCTACGTCTGCAAGGGCGCGTCCGTCGGCGACCCCGACCGGCCCTGCCGCACCTGCTCCAGCGAGGGCTGGATCGAACTCGGCGGCTGCGGCATGGTCAACCCGCGGGTGCTCACCGCCTGCGGCGTCGACCCGGAGAAGTACAGCGGCTTCGCCTTCGGGTTCGGCATCGAGCGGATGCTGATGTTCCGCCACAACGTCGAGGACATGCGAGACATGGTCGAAGGTGACGTCCGGTTCACCCGGCCGTTCGGGATGGAGATCTGATGCGGGTCCCGCTTTCCTGGCTGCGGGAGTACGTCGACCTGCCGGCCACCGAGACCGGCCGTGACGTGCAGGCCAAGCTCATTTCGGCCGGGCTGGAGGTCGAGACCGTCGAACACCTCGGCGCCGACCTCAAGGGCCCGCTGGTCGTCGGCCAGGTGCTGACCATCGAGGAGCTGGAGGGCTTCAAGAAGCCGATCCGCTTCTGCACCGTCGACGTCGGCCGGGCCAACGGCACCGGCGAGCCCCAGGAGATCGTCTGCGGCGCCCGCAACTTTTCCGTCGGCGACAAGGTCGTCGTGGTCCTGCCCGGCGCCACCCTGCCCGGCGGCTTCTCCATCAGCGCCCGCAAGACCTACGGCAAGGTCTCGCACGGCATGATCTGCTCCAGCGACGAGCTGGGCATGGGCGACGACGGCACCGAGGGCATCATCGTGCTGCCGCCGGAGACCGAGGTCGGCAAGGACGCCATCGAGCTGCTCGAACTGGTCGACGAGGTCCTGGACATCGCCGTCACCGCCAACCGCGGCGACTGCCTGTCCATCCGCGGCGTCGCCCGCGAGACCGCCATCGCCTACGGTCTGCCGCTGCGCGACCCGGCGCTGCTCGACGTGCCCGGGCCCAACGCCTTCGGCCACCCGGTGAAGGTCTCCGACCCGGTCGGCTGCGACCGCTTCACCGCCCGCACGGTGACCGGCCTCAGCCCCGAGGCGCGCTCCCCGATCTGGCTCCAGCGCCGCCTGCAGAAGGTCGGCATGCGCCCGATCTCGCTCGCCGTCGACGTCACCAACTACGTGATGATGGAGCTCGGCCAGCCGCTGCACGCCTACGACCGCAGCCAGGTCCAGGGCGCCATCGGCGTCCGCCGCGCGCAGGAGGGCGAGAAGATCGTCACCCTCGACGGCGTCGAGCGGAAGCTGCACGCCGAGGACCTCGTCATCACCGACGACCGCGGCCCGATCGGCCTGGCCGGCGTCATGGGCGGCGCCGACACCGAGATCGCCGACCACGACCCCGCCGCGGAGGGCGGCGCCGCGACCACCGACGTGATCATCGAGGCCGCCCACTTCGACCAGGTGTCCGTGGCCCGCACGGCCCGCCGCCACAAGCTGTCCTCCGAGGCCTCCCGCCGCTTCGAGCGCGGTGTGGACCCGCAGGCCGCGTCGGCCGCCGCGCAGCGCACCGTCGACCTGCTGGTGCTGCTCGCCGGCGGCACCGCCGAGGCCGGCGTCACCGAGGTCGTCGCCCCGAGCGCGCCGCACACCATCACCGTCGCCGCCGACCACCCGGACAAGGTCGCCGGTGTGACCTACGGCCGGGAGACCGTCGTACGCCGCCTCCAGGAGGTGGGCTGCGACGTCTACGGAGCGGACGAGCTGATCGTCACGGTCCCGTCCTGGCGGCCCGACCTCACCGATCCGAACGACCTCGCCGAGGAGGTCATCCGGCTGGAGGGCTACGAGAACCTGCCCTCCACCCTGCCCAGGCCGTCCGCCGGCCGGGGCCTGACCGCCCGCCAGCGGCTGCACCGCCGCATCGGCCGGGCGCTCGCCGGCGCCGGGTACGTGGAGGCGCTGAACTACCCGTTCGTCAGCGAGCAGGTCTTCGACCAGCTCGGCCTGGAGGCCGACGACCCGGCCCGCCGCGTCGTCAAGCTGGTCAACCCGCTCAGCGACGAGGAGCCCGCGCTGCGGACCTCGCTGCTGCCGGGCCTGCTCGCCGCGCTGCGCCGCAACGACGGCAGGGGCTCGCACGACCTCGCGCTGTTCGAGACCGGTCTGGTCTTCCAGCCGCGGGACGCGGCCGAGGCAGCCGCGAACCTCCCCGTCGACCGCCGTCCCGGCCCCGACGACATCGCCGCGCTGAACGCCGCGCTGCCCGACCAGCCCCGGCACGTCGCCGTGGTCCTGGCCGGGGCCCGCGAGCAGGCCGGCTGGTGGGGCAAGGGCCGCCCGGCCGACTGGGCCGACGCGATCGAGGCCGCCCGGACCGTCGCCCGCGAGGCCGGCGCCGAACTGGGCATCCGCAAGGGGCAGTACGGTCCATGGCACCCGGGCCGCTGCGCCGAGCTGACCGTCACCGTCGACGGCGCCGAGCGCGTCGTCGGCCACGCCGGTGAGCTGCACCCGCGCGTCCTGAAGACGCTGGGCCTGCCCGCGCGCGCCTGCGCGATGGAGCTGGACCTGGACGTCCTGGAGCGGGTCGGCGACACCCTCCCGCAGGCGCCGTCCATCTCCACCTTCCCGGTCGCCACGCAGGACGTCGCCCTGGTCGTCGACGCCTACGTGCCCGCCGCGGACGTGGAGGCGGCACTGCGCGAGGGCGCCGGTGAACTGCTGGAGTCCATCCGCCTGTTCGACGTGTACGAGAACGCCGAGCAGCTCGGCGACGGCCGCAAGTCCCTGGCGTACGCGCTGCGGTTCCGGGCGGACGACCGCACGCTGACCGTCGACGAGGCGTCGGCGGCCCGTGAGGCGGCCGTCGCCCTGGCGGCGGACCGCACCGGCGCGGTACTCCGCGGCTGACGCCGCACGCTCCCCCCGTCCGGGCCGGTCACCAGGCGACACGCCTGGTGACCGGCCCGGCCCGCGTTCGCGCGGCGGGGAGCGCCGTGGGCCCGTCTTCGGCGGGTGACGAGGACGCGGGCGCACGGGCACGTGGCGCGGGGCCCGCGCGGTGGAGTGTGGTGGCGTTGCCGCGGGCGGGTGTGGTGGATCAGGGTCTGGCGCAAGGCCCCGCCCCGCCGGTCCGGCCCCCTGCGTCCGTGCCGGTCGCCTCAGGCCGCTCCACGGCTGCTCCACGGCCGCTCTGCCCCAGCCCTCGGATGAGACGGGAGCCCGTGCTCCCGCCCCCGCCCTCCCGCAGCCACCGCTCCGCACCGCGTGTGCGCAGCCTCGCGGAGCCGAAGCGGATCGGAGCCGACCGGCGACACCGCCCCGGGCCGAGGGTCCGGGCCCTCGGCGCGCACCGCCGGTCGTCGAGGTGCCCGGACGGCACGGCCGGGAGGGCGGCGGCGCACCGCGTGACGGGCGCAGCGCAGCACGGGTGGGGAGCGCGGCCCCGGGGTGTCGGCACGTCCTTGCGGTGGTCGGCGCCGAGCGGCCGTACATGGTGCCGGCGACTGTCCGGGGAGGGTTCGCCGGGGCGCCGGAGCCCCCAAGGGAGCCGGAGGGATGCTTCCGCTTCGGGCATATGCGAGGGTCGGCGCGGGCATGTCAGGGCTGGTCAGCAGGCGGAACCCCGGCGTCCCGCCGGTTACTCACTCGTTCGGGTGACTGAGCCGGGTGATGCGGCCGGAACGGGGGCCGCACTCGACAGAATCGGACCGGCCTCTCGAGGCCGGTCTGCGCTGTCCGGGCCTATTTGGGGGGCCATCGGCATGATCCGCTTCAAGCCCGGGGCTCCCCGCGGGGTGCCACCCCGGTTCCTGTCACGGCTGCGCTCCCTCGCGGTTCCCACGGCGTGGAGCGCCGTCGCGGTGGCCCACCGCCTGACCTGCCCGCTCGCCCGGGACGACGCCCTCGGCGCCCGCCTGGTCAGCAGCGCCGTCCTCTGCGCGGTCGGCACCGGCATCGTCCTGCACATCCGGCGCCGCATGCTGCGCGAGGTCCGGCACGCCCGCCGGATCGCCGAGACCGCCCAGAGCGTCCTGCTGCGGCCCCCGCCCCCACGCGTCGACGGGCTGGCCGTCGCCGCCGTCCACCTCTCCGCGGACCCCGGCGCCCGCATCGGCGGGGACCTGTACGAGGTGACGGCCACCGAGCACGGCGTACGGGCCGTCATCGGCGACGTCCGCGGCCACGGGATCGGCGCCGTGGGCACCGGCGCCGCCGTCCTCGGCAGTTTCCGCGAGGCCGCCCACGACGAGGAGGACCTCGCCGGGGTGCTGCGCCGGCTGGAGCGCGCCATGGACCGGCACCTGCGCGAACGGGTGCACAGTGAGCGCGGCATGGGGGACGGCGCCCCCGCCGCCGAGGAGTTCGTCACCGTCCTGCTGCTGGAGATCCTTCCGGACGGCGAGGTGCACGCCCTCAACTGCGGCCACCCATGGCCCCACCGCCTGACCGGCGCGGGCGCCGAACCGCTGGCCCGTGCCGACCCCCTCCCGCCGCTCGGCCCGTTCCCGCTCCCCGGCGAGCTGCCCACCGCCGCCTGCGGCCGTCTGCTCCCCGGCGACATCCTCGTCCTGCACACCGACGGGGCGGAGGAGGCCCGCGACGCCGACGGCCGCTTCTTCCCGCTCCGGGACGTCCTCGCCGAGGCGGCCCGCGAGCGGCCGCGGACGCCCCAGGCCGTCCTGCGGACGGTGCTCACGGCACTGCTGGACCACAGCGTCGGCCCGCCGAAGGACGACGTGGCCCTGCTGATCCTCAGGAACGAACGCTGCCCCCCGCCCACGCGGCAGCCCCGCGGCGTGACCCGCTCGGCCACGGCCGACCGGTAGCGCCGCGCGGGGCCGGCGGGCCGTCCGCCCCGCCACGGAGTGTCGGGCAGGCGGCCGGGCGGACGGCGAGCGAACGGGCCGCCGCTGTACGAGGGGGAGCCGGCGGCCCGGCCGGCCTCTTTCGAGGCAATTCAGTCAACCGGCCGGGCACGTTCCGCGACAGCGCGCGCACACTGCGGATGCGGGCACTCCGTTCACACCCCGTGTGAACGCGCAGCCACTACCCTGTCCGCACCGAGCCACCCGGGGGCCCGACATGCAGCCCAACACTCTGCTCGACGCGATCCTCGACGAGGCCGGCATCTCCCACGCGGGGCTGGCCGCGCACGTCAACCAGGCCGGGCGGGCACGCGGCCTGACGCTGCGCTACGAACACACCGCCGTGGCCCGGTGGCTGAAAGGGCAGCGCCCCCGGGGTCAGGTGCCCGACCTGATCTGCGAGGTGCTCGCCGCCCGGCTGCGCCGCCCCGTCACCCTCGACGACATCGGCCTCGGCGTCCCCGGCGGGCCGGCCGTCCCGCACACCGGTTCGCTCTCCGGCTTCGTCGAGCGGGCCACCGCCCTGTGGCGCTCCGACCAGCAGGGCCGCCCGCACCTCCTCGGCGCTCCCGCCGTCACCGGCACCCCGGCCGTGATGCCCGTATGGGAGTGGGAGAACCCGCCCGAGGACGCCGACGTCTCCCGCGGTGGCCCGCACCGGGTCACCCCCGGCGACCTGGAGATGCTGCGCGCCGCCCGCGCCCACTACGAGCAGATGTACCGCAAGGCGGGCGGCATGGCGACCCGCGCCCGGATCGTCGGCTTCCTCAACGCCGAGGCCGCCCCGCTGCTGCGCGGCAGCTACACCGACGCCACGGGCCGTCACCTGCACCGCGCCACCGGCGGGCTGGTCGCCGTCGCGGGCATCTGCGCCTATGACTCCGACGCGCACGGCCTCGCCCAGCGCTACTTCCACCAGGCGCTGCGGCTCGCCAAGGCCAGCGGCGACCGGGGCCTCGGCGCCTATGTGATCGCCCTGCTCGTCAACCAGTCGCTGTTCATGCGGGAGTTCCGGCAGGCCGTCGCCTTCGCCGAGGCCGCGCTGCGCGCCGCCGGCCACCGCATCACCCCGGCGCTCGCCTCCGACCTGTACGCGATGCAGGCCAAGGCCTACGCCCATCTCGGCGACGGGACGAGCGCGCTGTCCTGCATCCGGCGGGCCGAGCGGTCCGCCGAGCGCATCCGGCGCGGCCACGAGCCCGACGAGACCGGCTATGTCCAGCCCGGCCTGGTCAACGTACAAGTGGCGGAGGCGCTGTTGAGCCTCGGTGAGCTGGCGGCGGCGAGGGAGCACGCGGCGGCGGCCGTGGACAACCCGGCGCACGACCGGGGCCGGGTGCACCGGCTGGCCATGCTCTGCACCGCCGAACTGCGCCAGGGCAACGCCGACCGGGCGGTGGCCGTGGCCGTGCAGATGGCCGAACAGGCCCGCGGGATGGAGTCGCAGCGGCTGCGCGACCGGCTGCGCGAGGTCCGCGAGCACCTGACGCGCAGCGGGTGCGCGGGCACCGTCGAGGCGGCCGAAGTCATCGACGGGGCGCTGAGGGTCCCGCTGTAGACGGCCGGGCGCCGCCTCCGGCGCACGACGGGCGGCTGCGACCCGTCCCGGACCGTCCCGCGCCCGGCGCGTGCCTCCGCCGCGCCGTCCCATGCGTCACGGGCGGCCCTCGTGCGCCTGCCGCACGGCCGCCGCTGCTGCGATTCTGCCCCTTACTCACCGGAAGGCGGCGGAACCATGCAGTGGACGAAACGGAACGAACAGCCCGTGTATGCGAACCGCTGGTTCAGCGTCAATCTCGCGGATGTGGAACTGCCGGACGGCCGTCACCTGGACCACTTCCTCATACGGCTGAGGCCCGTCGCCGCGGCCACGGTCGTCAACGACGCCGACGAGGTCCTGCTGCTGTGGCGGCACCGCTTCATCACCGACAGCTGGGGCTGGGAACTCGCGGCGGGCGTCGTGGAGGACGGCGAGGACGTCGCCGGCGCGGCGGCCCGGGAACTGGAGGAGGAGACCGGCTGGCGCCCGGGCCCCCTGCACCACCTGATGAGCGTGGAGCCGTCCAACGGCCTCACCGACGCCCGCCACCACATCTACTGGTCCGACGAGGGCGAGTGCGTCGGGGACCCCGTGGATGCCTTCGAGTCGGACCGCCGCGCATGGGTGCCCCTGAAAGCGGTCCCGGACCTGATCACCCGTGGCGAGGTGCCCGCGGCCAACATGGCCGCGGCGTTACTCCTCCTGCGCCACCTGCGCCTGTAGACGGCCCGCGCCACCCCGCACGGCGGACGCACGCGGCCAGCGGGGCGTCCGCCGCCGCCTCAGGCCCCGGAGGAAGCGGGCCGCACGAACTCCGGCTGGTCCAGCACCCGCAGCCAGCTCCCGTCGGGCTGCCGCCGCACGACCTGGGCGCGGGCGCCGGCCCCGTCCCGCGGCGGGGTCGAGGTCAGCGCGATGTCCCCGCTGACCAGGGTCGGCAGGGGCGGCTCCGGCTCGAACCGAGGCGCGTTCGCCAGCACCTTCTCCCACAGCGCGCGGATCGCCTCCCGCCCCACCGTCAGCTCGCCGGGCGGATACGCCATCACCGCGTCCTCCTCGTACAGCGCGGCGACCCCGGCGGCGTCACCGGCGTCGGACCGCTCGACGAACAGCCGGGTGAGGTCCTCCGGACGCATGGCCTTCTCGTACTCCGACACGGTTCCTCCTGGTGTCACGCTCGGACACCCCCAGCGTCACCGTCGGCGCATCAGAAGTCCAACAGATGCCTCTTCCGCCACCTAGAATTTTCAGTCATGGAACTGAGGCAGCTGGAGTACTTCGTCGCCGTCGCCGAGGAGCGGAACTTCACGCGGGCCGCCGAACGGGTGCACATCAGCCAGTCCGGGGTCAGCGCCCAGATCCGCCAGCTCGAACGGGAGTTGGGCGCCGAGCTGTTCGACCGTTCCGCCCGCGCCGTCACCCTCACCCCGGCGGGAAAGGCAGCGCTGGAACACGCCCGCGACGCGCTCGCGGCGGCGGGCGCGGTCGGCCGGGCCGTGGACGAGGTGAGCGGCCTGATCCGCGGCCGGATCACCGCCGGCATGGTGATCGGCTGCACCGTCACGCCGCTGTTCGAGGCACTGGCCGCCTTCCACGCCGCCCACCCGGGCGTGGAGATCTCGCTGCTGGAGGACGCCTCCGACCGGCTCGCCGAGGGGGTGCGCACCGGCGCCGTGGACCTGGCGCTGATCGGGGCGGCGGCCCGGACACCGGACGGGCTGGACGCGCTGACGGTCGTCAGCGAACGCCTGGTCGCGGCGGTTCCTCCTGGCCATGCCCTGGAGAAGCGGCGCCGGGTCACCCTGCGCGACCTGGCCGCGTACCCGGTCGTGTGCATGCCGCCGGGCTCCGGCCTGCGCGCGGTGTTCGACCAGGCCTGCGCCGCGCAGGGCGTCGCACCGTCCATCGCGCTCCAGGCGAGCGCCGCCGACGCCGTCGCCGGCCTCGCCGCCCGCGGCCTGGGCGTCGCCGTCCTCAGCGAGTCGATGGCGGAGAGCCACCGCGACCGCCTCACCGCCCACGTCATCGCCGACGTGCGCACACCGGCCCTGCTCGCCCTGGTCTGGCGACCCGCCCGCAACCCCGCGCTGAGCGCCCTGCTCACCCACTGCCGCCGGGCGTTCGGCAAGAACGCCGCGGGTCCCGCGCCGGAGAACCGGCCCGGGACCCGCGGATGAGACATCACTCGTACGTGTAGAACCCCGACCCGGTCTTCCGCCCGAGCCGCCCCGCGTCCACCATCCGCTGGAGCAGCGGCGGAGCGGCGTACAGCGGCTCCTTGTACTCCTCGTACATCGAGTACGCGACCGAGGCGACCGTGTCCAGGCCGATCAGGTCGGAGAGCTTGAGCGGGCCCATCGGGTGGGCGCAGCCCATCTCCATGCCGTTGTCGATGTCCTCGCGGCTGGCGATGCCCGACTCGAACATCCGGATCGCGGAGAGCAGGTACGGGATCAGCAGCGCGTTGACCACGAAGCCGGAGCGGTCCTGGGCGCGGATCGCGTGCTTGCCCAGCACCTTCTCGGTGAAGACCTGCGCGCGGCTCAGCGTGCCCTCGGAGGTGGTGAGCGCCGGGATCAGCTCGACCAGCTTCTGCACCGGGGCCGGGTTGAAGAAGTGGATGCCGATGACGTGGTCCGGCCGGGACGTGGCGACCGCCAGCTTCACCAGCGGGATGGAGGAGGTGTTCGACGCCAGGATCGCGTCGGGGCGGGTCACCACCTGGTCGAGCACCTGGAAGATCTCCGTCTTCACCTGCTCGTTCTCGACCACGGCCTCGATCACCAGGTCACGGTCGGCGAACTCGCCGAGGTCCGTGGTGAAGGTCAGCCGGGCCTGGGTGGCCGCCAGTTCCTCCTCGCTGATCTTGCCGCGCTCCGCCGCCTTCGACAGGGAGTTGAACAGCCGGGTACGGCCGATCTCCAGGGCTTCGCCGGTGGTCTCGGCGACCTTGACGTCCAGCCCGGCCCGGGCGCACACCTCGGCGATACCCGCGCCCATCTGACCGCAGCCCACCACTCCGACGCGTTCGATGTCGGTCACATCGTCCCTTTCGCTCCTGCTTACGGCTGTGGCAAGGTGCCGGGTCCCGGCGCCTGCTCCGTTCGAGCACGTTACTCCGAAGTATCGATGATCGATCGCGGGGGTGGGGCATCCTGGCCGGGGGACCGCCCCGACCAGGCGGTTCCGGGACGATCGTGACAGAGGTCCGGGGGAGGACGAGGGTGCGGATGTCACGCAGGGGCTTCGCGGCGGCGGCGACGGCCGCCCTGGCCACCATGACGCACGGGTCCGCCGCCCCACGGCCGGCGCCGAACACAGCGGGCGCCCCCGCCCGGGGAGGCGCGGCGGCCGACGAGATGCGCGGCATGTGGGTGGCCACCGTCACCAACCGGGACTGGCCGTCCCGCCCCGGCCTGAGCGCCGAGCGGCAGCGCGCCGAGCTCGTCGCCCACCTGGACGCCGCCGTCCGCGCCCGCCTCGACACCGTGATGCTCCAGGTGCGGCCCACCGCCGACGCGCTGTGGCCGTCCCCGCACGAACCCTGGTCGCAGTACCTCACCGGCACCCAGGGCGCGGACCCCGGCTGGGACCCGCTCGGCACGGCCGTCACGGAGGCGCACGCGCGGGGGCTGCACCTGCACGCCTGGTTCAATCCGTACCGCGTCGCCCTGCACGCCGACCCGGGCCGGCTCGCCGCCTCCCACCCGGCGCGCCGCCACCCCGGCTGGGTGGTCCCGTACGGCGGGAAGCTGTACTACGACCCGGGGCTGCCCGAGGTCCGGGCGTTCGTGCGGGAGGCGATGCTGGACGCGGTGCGCCGCTACCCGGTGGACGGGGTCCACTTCGACGACTACTTCTACCCGTACCCGGTGGCCGGGCAGACCTTCGACGACGACGCCGCCCACGACCGGTACGGCGCCGCTTTCCCGGACCGGGCGGCCTGGCGGCGGGACAACGTCGACCGGCTGGTCCGTGAGACGGCCGAGGGCATCCGGGCGATCCGCCCCGGAACCCGCTTCGGGATCAGTCCCTTCGGGGTGTGGCGCAACGCCGACCTCGACGCGCGGGGCTCCGACACCCGGGCGGGCGTGCAGTCGTACGACGATCTGCACGCGGACACCCGGAAGTGGGCCGGGGAGAACTGGATCGACTACATCTGTCCGCAGCTGTACTGGAACATCGGCTTCGCCGCCGCCGACTACGCGAAGCTGCTGCCCTGGTGGGCCGAGGCGGTCCGCGGCTCGGGCACGCGGTTGTACGCGGGGGAGGCGCTGTACAAGGCGGGGGACCCGGCGCAGCCCGCGGCCTGGCAGGACCCGGCCGAGCTGTCCCGTCACCTCACGCTGGCGAAGCGGTACCCCGAGGTGCGGGGGCACGTGTTCTTCGCGGCGCGCGAGGTGACGGCCGATCCGGCGGGGGCGATGGCACGGGTGGTCGCCGACCACTACGGGCGGAGCGCCGGCCCCCCGTCCTGATCAGTGCCGGGTCACGCTCTCCCGGTGCCGGATCTCGGTGTCGGGACCGGGCGAGCAGATGCCCTCGTGCCCGTCCTCGAACCGGACCCGGTACGGCGGGCCGCCGTCCCGGCCGAGCACTTCGACGATCTCGCCGGCCTTGTCGTGCTGGCCGACCACCCTGCCGTGCTGGACAAGCCGGTCGCCCTCGGTTGCGCGCATCGTCGCCTCCTCACCTGTACGGGAGCAGCGGTCCATGCTCCTTCGAGTCTACGGCGGGGGCTGGGACACGCCAGCGGTCCGCCAGCGTTGCCGTCGGTCGGCGGACCGTGTGTCAGCCCCGCGCCCGCTGCGTCACCGCGATGCACACCAGGACGGCGATCGCCGTGACCGGGGCCGCCACCGGCAGGTGCTCGCCCAGGAGGAGCACCGACCAGACCAGCGTCAGCAGCGGCTGGGCGAGTTGCAGTTGGCTGGCCTTCGGGATGCCGATGGACGCCATGCCGCGGTACCAGACGATCAGGCCGAGGAACTGCGAGCCCGCCGCCACCCACAGCAGGCCGGTCACGCTGTGCGCGGTCAGCCGGACCGGCTCCGCGGTCAGGGCGACCGCGGCGACCGGCAGGGTGAGCGGCAGGCACAGCACCAGTGCCCAGCCGATGACCTGCCAGCCCGGCATCGCCCCGGCCAGCCGGCCCCCCTCGGTGTAGCCGGCCGCGCAGACCAGCAGCGCCCCGAACAGGTACAGGTCCGCCGTGGTCAGCGCGCCGCCGCTCTGCCGCACGGTGAACGCCACCACCGCCGCCGCGCCGGCGAGGGCCGCCGCCCAGAAGGTGCGCGAGGGGCGCGAGCCCGTCCGCAGGGACGAGAACAGCGCCGTGGTGAGCGGGAGCAGGCCCACCACCACGGCGGCGTGCGCGGTGGTGGACGTCCGCAGCGCCAGTGTGGTCAGCATCGGGAAGCCGAGCACCACGCCCGCGGCCACCACCGCGAGTCCCGGCCAGTGGCGACGGGCGGGCAGCGGGACCCGCAGGGCCAGCAGACAGCCCCCGGCGATCACCGCCGCGAGCACGCTGCGCACCGCCACCAGCGACCAGGGGCCGAAGCCCTCCAGGCCCCAGGCGGTGGCGGGGAACGTCAGGGAGAAGGCGACCACCCCGAGGGCGGCCTGGAGGGTGCCGAAGCCACGGCCGCGCGGGGGAGCGGGAACCGCTATCGGAACCGTGGCAGTAGCGCTACTCTGTGCTCTCATGCAAGAGAGTAGCAGCGTCGGTGAACTGGCGGAACAGCTCCGACAGGAGCTGGACCGCTACTCTCCCGGTGAGAAGCTCCCGTCCAGCCGCGCCCTCGTCGAGCGGTTCCGGGTCAGCCCCGTGACCGTCTCCCGGGCCCTGGCGCGGCTCGCCGCCGAGGGGCTGGTCGTCACCCGGCCCGGCGCCGGCGCCTTCCGCGCCGCGCCCCGCACCCCGGCCGCCCCCACCGGGGACACCTCGTGGCAGGAGGTCGCCCTCAGCGCCGACGGCGCCGCCGACCTCGTCCCCCGCTCGGTCGACGCGTCCGGCGTCCTCGTCTCGCTCGCCGCCCCCGCCCCCGGGGTGATCGAGTTCAACGGCGGCTATCTGCACCCCTCGCTCCAGCCGGAGCGCGCCATGGCGGCCGCGCTGGCCCGCGCCGGACGCCGGCCCGGAGCGTGGGGCCGGCCGCCCATGGAGGGACTGCCGGAGCTGCGCGAATGGTTCGCGCGCGCCATCGGCGGACCCGTGACGGCGGCCGGCGTGCTGGTCACCGCGGGCGGACAGTCCGCCCTCACCACCGCCCTGCGCGCCCTCGCCCCGCCCGGCGCGCCCGTCCTCGTCGAGTCGCCCACCTACCCCGGCATGCTGGCCATCGCCCGCGCAGCGGGACTCCGCCCGGTGCCCGTCCCGGTCGACGCCGACGGCGTACGGCCGTCCCTGCTCGCCGACGCCTTCCGCGCGACCGGCGCCCGCGTCCTCGTCTGCCAGCCCCTCTTCCAGAACCCCACCGGCGCCGTCCTCGCCCCCGAGCGGCGCGCCGAGGTGCTGCGCATCGCCCGGCAGGCCGGCGCGTTCGTCGTCGAGGACGACTTCGTACGGCGGCTCGTGCACGAGGACGCGGGCCCGCTGCCGCGCCCGCTCGCCGCCGACGACCCCGACGGCGTGGTGGTGCACGTCAGCTCGCTGACCAAGGCCACCTCGCCCAGCTTCCGGGTGAGCGCCCTCGCCGCGCACGGCCCGGTGCTGGAGCGGCTGCGGGCCATCCAGATCGTCGACACCTTCTTCGTGCCGCGCCCGCTCCAGGAGGCCACCCTGGAACTCGTCGGCTCGGCCGCCTGGCCCCGCCACCTGCGCGCCGTCGCCACCGCCCTGCGCACCCGCCGCGACGCCATGACCGCGGCCCTCCGCCTCCAGCTGCCCGGCCTGGCCCTCCCGCACATCCCCTCCGGCGGCTACCACCTGTGGCTGCGCCTGCCCGACGGTGCGTCCGAGTCCGCCCTGACCGCCGCCGCCCTGCGCGCGGGCGTCGCCGTCACCCCCGGACGCCCCTACTTCAGCGCCGAACCGCCCGCCGGACACCTCCGCCTGAGCTTCGCCGCCGTGGCCGGCGCCGGCGAGATCACGGAGGGCGTGCACCGGCTGCGCACGGCCTGGTCCCAAGTGGTGGGATGACGGCTCGACGCCCGCCGCCGCCGGCTGCGAGCATCGGCGCATGACTGTCGACCCCCGCCTGCCCGAGGGCTACGAGCTCTCCACCGACCCCGCCCGGATCGACGCCGACACGGTGCACCGGTGGCTGTCCACCGACGCCTACTGGGCCCTCGGCCGCCCCCGCGAGACGCAGGACCGGGCGATCGGCGGCTCGCTCAACTTCGGCGTGTACGACACGGTCACGGGCGCGCAGGTCGCCTACGCCCGGGTCATCACCGACCGGGCCACCTTCGCCTGGCTGTGCGACGTGTACGTGGACCCCGCCGTCCGCGGCAAGGGCCTCGGCACCGCGCTCGTCACCGCCGTACGGGAGGAGGTGCGGGACTACGGCGTGCGGCGCGTGCTGCTGGCCACGCACGACGCGCACGAGGTGTACGCCCCGCTCGGGTTCCGGCCACTGGAGCGGCCCGACCAGTGGATGGCGCTCCTCTTCGAGTAGTCGCGCATACGGTCCACCGGCGGCGTCGCACGGCGTCCGGCGGGCGTTCCGCGGAGTCGTCCCGTACGTCCCCGCCGGAGGGTGAGGGCCGTGTGACCGTGCGTCACGGCCGGCGCCTCTTGACCAGCCGACCCCGGCGGCTGACCATCCCCGCATGGCACTTCGGGTCACGTTCGTCGCCGCAGCGGGGAACTCCACGGTGCTGTCCGAGCGGTTCGAGGACCCCCGGCCGCTGGACCGGGCCGGACGGGGCGAGGTGCAACGCGTCGCGCACGAACTGCTGCCCCTGGCCGCGGCCGACCTGCGCCACTGCTCCCCGGCGCCGCGCAGCCGTACCACCGGGGAAGGGCCCGGCTACGCACCGCTCGTCCGACTCGCGCTGCGCGGCTGCGACATGGGGCGCCGGCGCGGACTGACCCCGGGGGAGGCGATGGCCCGCGAGCCGGAGGCGGCGGACGCCTGGCTCGCCGATCCGCGGTCCACACCGCACGGCGGGGAGTCCTCGCAGGACTTCATCGGACGCGTCGGCGGCCGGCTGGACACCCGGCCCGCCGAGGACGGCTGCCGGGTGGTCGCGGTGGCCGAACCGTCGGTGATCCGCGCGGCGCTCGTCCACGCGCTCAAGGCGCCGCCCGCCACCTGCTGGAACTTCGACGTCCGCTCGCTGTCGACGATCAGCGTCGCCGGGCGGCCGGGCCGGTGGAGCCTGCGCCTGGAGAACGTCTCGGCCCAGCCTCTGCACGCATAGCCCGTCCCTGTACGTAGCCCGCTCCTGCGCCAGGCCCGGCCCGCGCCCGCGGTGCTCAGGCCTCGCGCACGTGGTCCGTGACGAGCTCCAGGTCCTTCGCCGGACCGCGCACCCGCCAGACCGCGCGCCAGCGGCCGGCGTCCCGGACGGTGAACTCACCCCGGTAGAGGTCCGCCGAACAGGGGTGGTGGGCGACGTGCCGGCCGGACCGCAGGTCCAGGTCGTGGAACGGCTGGCCGTCCGCGAACCGCACGTCCGCGGTGCCGTCGGGTCCGGGCAGGAAGCGGAGCGTGCGCTCGGCGGGCCGGGTGACACCCCGCCAGGTGAAGTCACCGGACTCCCGCTGCAGCAGGCCACCACCGTCCCCGTCCTCCGGCGGGGCGAACACCACCGTCCCCAGGAACCGCCCCTCGTCCCCGCTCGCGAGATCCCGCACGACGCGCTCGGCCCGCCACCTGCCGCTCAGGTACGCCAGTACGTCGGGTACCGGCCAGAACTCGCCCATGGCGCCCCGTTCTCCCCTGCTCCTCGGTGCACGACCCGCCGGCGTGCTCCTGCCTCCGCCCCATTCTGCCGTTCGACGTGCGACCGGTGCCCCGACAGGACCCCGACCCCTCCCAGGGCGGCGCGAGGAGGGGGGCCGGGCCGCGGACGCGCGCAGGACCGGCGTCGAGCGTGACCGCCGGATCGCGGAACCCGTCTCGCCCCCGTCCGTGCGCGTCAGCGCGGACCGCGTCCCGCGGCGGCCGGCCACGGCCCGGTCCCGCGCCCCCTTCCCCGCGTCCGCGCGGGTCCGGCCGGTCATCCCGCGCGGACGCCGCTCCCGGATGACGCCCGCGACGGGGTCTGCCGTCCGGGGCGGGCGCCCCCGGGGCCGTCCGCCCCGGACCCAGGCCCCCGGCCGGTCCCCGCGGACGACGAGCGCGGCGCACCGCGACGTCCGGGCAGCCGCGGCGTCCGGGCGTCCGCGGCGCACGTGCGACGCCGCGGCCACGGCCCTGCCCGCGGCCACCGCCGCGGTCAGTCGAAGGTCTCGACGTACTCCTGCGGCGGGCCGAGGTCGGGACGGTCGCGCAGGACGACGCGGTCGCCGAAGCGCTCGGTCTCCAGCACGGTGAGGACGTTCTCGCCGGCGTGCAGCAGCGGCCGGGGGAGGTAGAGCGTCCGCTGCGGGCCGATCTCCCAGTAGCGGCCCAGCAGGGTTCCGTTGACCCACAGGAACCCCTTGCCGAAGCCGGGCAGGGCGACGAAGGTGTCCGCGGGCTCGGCCACCTCCAGCCGGGCGTCGGCGAAGCCCGCCCGCCCCCCGGGTGCCGCGGCCGAGGCGGCCCGGGAGACGTCCTGCCGGGTCCACTCGTCCAGCGGCAGCCGGTACATGCTCCAGTTGTGCACCTGCCGGCGGTCCACGAGCACGCCGCCGAGGATGCCCTTCCCCTGGCCGAGCAGCGGGCCGTAGTTGATCCGGCCCTGGTTCTCCACCAGCAGTTCCAGCCGGACGCGTCGTCCGGCGCCGCGGACGGTGACCGAGGAGCTGTCGCCGTCCAGCACGGCCACGGGTTCACCGTCGACGAACAGCTGGGCACGATCGTGCAGGTCCCGCACGGACAGGCCGACGGGCCCCGGGGGGAGGAGCGGTTCGGCCGCGTACAGCACCAGTCCCGCGGCCTGCCCCAGCTCGCCGAAGCTCAGCGGTACCGGTGCGCGTACCGGCTCGGCGGTGGCGCGCAGTGCCTCCAGCAGGGCCGCACGCCGGGTCAGCTCCAGGGAGCGCGGCTCCAGCAGGGGCGGGTCCGCGGGAACGGGCCGGTCCGCCACGGTGGGGTCGACGGCGGCCAGCCGCTCCCGCACCGCGAAGAACTTCGGGGTGAGGGCCCCGTGTTCGGCGATCGGGGCGTCCGAGTCGTAGCTGGTGACGGTCGGCTGGATCCGCTCGCCGTCATGATTGGCGCCCGACCAGAGGCCGAAGTTGGTGCCTCCGTGCGCCATGTACAGACTCACCGAACCCCCCTCGGCGAGGATGCCGTCCAGGGCGTCCGCCGCGCTGCCGGCCGACCGGACGTGGTGGTGCTCCCCCCAGTGGTCGAACCAGCCGTTCCAGAACTCCGCGCAGAAGAAGGGCTCGCCCCGCCGTCGCTCCCGCAGCAGCGCCGCGGCCTGCGCGGGTCTGGAACCGAACGTGGCGGCGGCCAGTTCCCCGGCCAGGGAGCCGCCGTCCTGCATGAGCGCCGTCGGGCCGTCGGCGGTGTAGAGCAGCTCGGTGACGCCACGCTCGACCAGTGCGTCCCGCACCCAGCGGACGTAGGAGTGGTCGTCGCCGTAACTGCCGTACTCGTTCTCGATCTGCACGGCCACCACCGGTCCGTCCCGGCCGGCCTGGAGGGCGGCGATCCGGGGGATCAGCTCGTCGAACCAGCGCCCCACCGCGTCCAGGAAGGGCGGGTGGGAGGTGCGCAGCCGCATGCCGGGGGTGTCCGTGAGCCAGGCGGGCAGGCCGCCGTTGTCCCATTCCGCGCAGATGTAGGGGCCCGGTCGCACGATGACGTCCAGCCCCTCCTCCCGGGCGAGCCGGACGAAGCGCTCCAGGTCGCGCGGACCCTCGAAGTCCGCGTCGCCCGGAGTGCGCTCGTGGAAGTTCCAGGCCACGTAGGTGTCGACGGTGTTGAGTCCGAGGGCGGCCAGCCGCCGGAGCCGGTCGGTCCACTGGTCCGGATGGACCCGGAAGTAGTGCAGGGAGCCGGACAGGACGCGGTGCGGCCGTCCCTCCCGCAGCAGCGTTCCGTCCCGGAAGGTGAGGGCGGCCGGTCCGCCGCGGGGGGACGCGTGTCCCACGGTGCCGGGCTCCGATGCGGTCATTTCACGGCTCCCGCGGTCATGCCCGCGCGCCAGAACCGCTGCAGCGAGAGGAAGGCGAGCAGGAGGGGGACGAGGGACACGAGCGAGCCCACGACGACGAGCGCGGGCGGTACCGCGACATGGCTGGCGTTCCAGCCGACCAGGCCCACCGTGACGGGCTGCAGCCGGTCGTCGCCGAGGACCATCGAGGGCAGCAGGTAGTTGTTCCAGATCTCCACGAACTGGAACAGCAGGACGGTCACCAGAGCGGGCAGCATCATCCGCACCGAGAGGGAGCGGAAGATGCGGAACTCGCCCGCTCCGTCGATCCGGCCGGCTTCCAGCACCTCGTCCGGCACGCTCTGCGCGGCGAACACCCGGCAGAGGTAGACACCGAACGGGCTGACCATGCTCGGCAGCAGCACGGCCAGCGGGTTGTCCATCAGGCCCACGCCGGAGAACATCAGGTACAGCGGCAGGGTGAACAGCACCTTCGGGATGAGCACCGCCGCCAGCACCACCCCGAACAGCAGCCCGCGGCCCGGGAAGCGGTACTTGGCCAGGGCGTAGCCGGCCAGCGCCGAGAAGGCCGTGCCCAGCAGCGCTCCGATGCCGCAGTACAGCACGCTGTTGAGCATCCAGCGCCAGAAGATGCCGCCGTCATGGCTGCCGAGCCGCGCGACGTTGTCGAAGAGGCCGAAGCCGTCGAACCACAGGCCGGTGCCGGAGAACTGCTCGCCGAACGGCTTCGTGGCGGACACGAGCAGCCACCACAGGGGAAGCAGGAAGTAGAAGGCCGACAGGGCCAGCAGTGCCGTGACCGTGACCCGGCTCGGCACGCTCGCGTCGCGCCGCGAGCGGATCATGGGCGGTTTCGTGGTGGTCGCGCTCATTCCTGCTCCCCCCGGGCCGTGAACGTGAAGAAGACGAACGACACGACACCCACCAGCACGGCGAGGAGGACGGACTGGGCGGCCGCGTACGGGTAGTTGCCGGCGGCGATCGCGCTCTGCGCGGACATGATCGGGGTGAACGTGGAGGAGACCGCACCGTCGGAGACGGGCTGGAGCACCACCGGCTCGTTGTAGAGCTGGGCCGAGCCGATGATCGAGAAGACGGCGGTGAGCACGAGCGCGCCGCGCACCGCCGGCACCTTGATGCTCCAGGCGATGCGCACGGCCGAGGCGCCGTCCATCCTGGCGGCCTCCAGCACCTCCGCGGGAATCGACTGCAACGCCGCGTAGATGATGATCATGTTGTAGCCGGTCCAGCTCCAGGTGACGATGTTCGCCACCGACCACAGCACCAGATCACCGTCGAAGAACGGGATGCTGACGCCGGCCGGCTCCAGCATCCGGTTGATCGGGCTCGACTGCGGTGAGTACATGAACGACCAGATCAGCGCGGCGCTCACCCCGGGGACCGCGTAGGGGAGGAAGCTGGAGAGGCGGAAGAAGCCCTTGCCGCGCGCGGACCGGGAGTCGATCAGCAGGGCGAGGACGAGAGCCGCGCCCAGCATCAGGGGGACCTGGACCACACCGAACAGCGCGACCCGGCCGAGGGAGGAGAGGAACGCGCCGTCGTCGAACACCCGCAGGTAGTTCCCGAGCGGGTCGAACTCCTCGGTCGGCGCCGTCAGGCCGAGTCCCGACCGCTGGACGGTGTACAGGCTCTTGACCACGGCGTAGACGATCGGCGCGACGTACATGCCGAGGAACAGGACGATGAACGGGGCGCAGAACAGCAGGGGCCTCAGCGCCCCCGACCGGCTCCTCCGCGGGCCCCCGGGGACGGGGCGGGCACCGTCGGCGGGCGGCGGCCCGCCGGTGGAGCGTCTGCTGCTTCGGGTGTCCGCCGGAGCGGCGGCGTTGCTCACGGGGCTGTTCCTCACTGTGCGCGGTGGACCGGGCGGGCTCGTCGGTGCGGCGGGCCGGTCACCCGGCGACCTCCATGCCCTGCTTCTCCATCTCGCTCACCGTCGCCTGCTGCGCGGTCCTCAGGGCTCCGGCGAGCGTGCCCTTGCCCGCCCACGCCTTGCCGAGACCGTCGTTGAGGTCGGCCGAGGTCCTGGTCATCATCGGGCCCCAGGTCCAGGAGGAGTTGACGCGCGGGGCCGCCTCGGCGACGACGTCGTAGATCTTCTGTCCGCCGAAGTACTCGTCCGCCCCGCTCAGCTGGGGGAGGTCGAGCAGGTCCTTGGCCGCCGGGTAGAGCGCGGCCTTGTCGACGAGGTCACCGAACGCCTTCCGGTCGGTGCTGAGCCAGTGCGCGAACGTCCAGGCCGCCTCCGGCGCGTCGCAGCCGGCGAGGACGGCGGTGGCGGAACCCCCGGCGTTGCCGACCTGGTCGTCCCCCTCGGTCCACTGCGGCATGGGGGCCACCGCCCACTTGCCGGCCCCCTTCGCCGCGCCGCCCTTGATGACGCCGGCCTGCCACACCGCGCCCACGACGGTGGCGATGTCACCGTCGCCGAGACCGGTGTACCAGGCCTGGTCGTACATCGGGGCGTTGCTGACCAGGCCCTCGTCCACCAGCCCCTGCCAGTAGTCGGCGACCTTCCGGTTGGCCTTCGAGGCCATGGTCACCTGCCAGGCGTCGTCCTTGATCCCGAACCAGCCGGCGTCCGCCTGCCAGGCGAGGCCCGCGTAGTCGTAGTCCATGTACGGCGACGTGATGTACCGCTCGGGACCGGAGGCGTGGATCTTCCTGGCCGCCTCCTCGTACTCGGCCCACGTGGCCGGCGGCGCGAGGTCGAGCGAGTCGAAGACCTCCTTGTTGTAGAACATCACCATCGGTCCGGTGTCCACGGGCGCTCCGTAGACCTGGTCGCCGAGGGTCACCGACTTCCAGGCCGCTTCCTGGAAGTCGCCCTCGGCCCCGGAGGCGTGCTCGGCGACGTCCAGCAGGGCCCCCTGGGCGGCGAAACTGGGAAGCGTCTCGTAACCGACCTGGGCCAGGCAGGGGGCGTTGCCCGCCGTGACGGCGTTCAGCATCTTCTGGTAGCCGCCCTTGGCTCCCGGCTGCACCGACTGGTACGTGACCTTGATGTCCGGGTGACTCCGGTTGAACGCCTCGACCGCGTCCTCGTAACCCGGGGCCCAGCCCCAGAATGTTATCGATGCCTTGCCGGACGAGGAGGCCGGGTCCGAGTCCGATCCGCCGCATGCGGTGGCCGTCAGGGCCAGGGTCAGGGTGCCGATGATTCCGGCGGACCGGGTGATTGATCTCTTCATGACTCCTCTTCCAGGGAGGTGAGGCAAGGGAAGGTCGTCACGCGTCCGTGGCGCAGGCGGCGCGCGGTGCTATGCGAAGTGACCGTCGACGGCTCGAACTATGGCAGAAGTTGTTATCGATGCCAACGGTTCACAGGCAAGAAACCGGCGAAGGCTGCACGCACAACGCCGACCGATTCTGTGAGCGATATCATCGAGGGCCACGGTCACGAGGAAGGACCCATGGTGAAGCAGAGTGCCGACGCGAAGCGGCCACCCGGGATGGCGGACGTGGCGCGAGCCGCCGGAGTGTCCGCGCAGACGGTGTCCCGAGTGCTCTCGGGCCATCCGAACGTCCAGGAGCACACGCGTGCCAAGGTCATGGCCGCCGTGGAGGAGCTGGGGTACCGGCGCAACAACGCCGCCCGGGTGCTGTCCTCGGGCCGCAGCCGCACCATCGGCGTGGTGACGCTGCGCACCCACTACTACTCGGGCGGGCTCGTCACCTCGGGCATCGAGAACGCGGCCAGGGCGGCCGGGTACACCGTCAACGCCGTCACGACCTCCTCGCTCGACACGTCCGCCATCGAGGACGCGCTGTCCCGGCTGGCCGACCAGGACGTCGAGGGCGTCGTCCTGGCCGTGCCGCTCATCCACACCAGCCGCCGGATCGAGCAGCTGACCGAGTCGGTCCCCACCGTCACGATCGACGGGTCCCGCACCTCCGCGACCGAGGTGGTGGCCGTCGACCAGGCGCTCGCCGCGCGTCTGGCCACACAGCACCTGCTCGACCTCGGGCACGACTCGGTGTGGCACGTGACCGGTCCCGAGGAGTGGCTGGAGGCCGCCAGCAGGCGTGACGGCTGGCGCGACACCCTCGAGGAGGCCGGCCGCCCCGTGCCTCCCGCGCTGGAAGGCGACTGGTCTCCCGCGTCCGGGTACCGCAACGGTCTCGTTCTGGGGCGCATCCCCGACGTGACCGCCGTCTTCGTCGCCAGCGACGAAATGGCCTTCGGAGTGATCAAGGCGCTGCACGAGACGGGCCGGCGGGTCCCCGAGGACATCTCGGTGGTGGGCGTGGACAACATCGAACTCGCCGAGTACAGCTGGCCGCCGCTCACCACCGTGGCGCAGCCGTTCGCGGAGATGGGGGCGCTGGCGGTGACACACCTGCTGCGGGCCATCGCGGCTCCGGGCGCCCTGTCGGAACCGAAGTCGGTGGAGCCGCGCCTCGTCGTCCGGTCGAGCACCGCGCCGCCCCGCGACTCCGGCGGCGCCCGCTGACCCCTGCGGTGCGGCCGTTCATGGAGAGGAGGCGTCCCCTCGTCCCGTTCCGGCCCTCCGGGAGCAGGGCCGCGGCGGGGGCGCCCAGGCTTCCCGTACGGCACGACGAGCGCATGCGCACGGCGTCCGCGCGACCGCGTGGGGCCCGCTCCCCGACGTGCCCACCCGAGTGCGGCACGTCTCCGGACCACCGGGCGGCGGGCTCCCCGTACGACGTCGTGGGGGACCGCCCGGCCGACGACGGGGCGGCCGTCCCCCGGTGCTCCGTCCCGCCCCGCCCGCGCCCGCCCCCGCCGGCTCGGCTGCCCGGCCCCCTCCTCCCCGCCCCCGGCACCCCGTTGCATAAACGTGCAGGGAAACGTATAGTCATGCCATCCAGGAGGAGGGTTTTTCCATGGCGGTACGTGCGGCGGTGGCCGGAGCGAGCGGGTACGCGGGCGGTGAGCTGCTGCGTCTGCTCCTGACCCACCCCGGGGTCGAGATCGGCGCCCTGACCGGGAACTCCAACGCCGGACAGCGCCTCGGTGCGCTCCAGCCGCATCTGGCGCCGCTGGCCGACCGGGTGCTGGAGCCGACCGCCCCCGAGGCGCTCGCCGGGCACGACGTCGTCTTCCTCGCGCTGCCGCACGGCCGGTCCGCCGCCGTCGCCGAGCAGCTCGGCGACGAGGTGCTGGTGATCGACATGGGCGCCGACTTCCGGTTGGAGGACGCCGCCGACTGGGAGACCTTCTACGGTTCCCCGCACGCCGGCACCTGGCCCTACGGCCTGCCCGAACTGCCGGGTGCCCGCGCCGCGCTGGAGGGGTCCAAGCGCGTCGCGGTGCCCGGTTGCTACCCCACCGCCGTCTCCCTCGCCCTGTTCCCGGCCTACGCCGCGGGACTCGCCGAGGCCGAGGCCGTGGTCGTCGCCGCGTCCGGCACCTCCGGCGCGGGCAAGGCGGCCAAGCCGCACCTGCTGGGCAGCGAGGTCATGGGCTCCATGTCGCCGTACGGCGTGGGCGGCGGGCACCGGCACACCCCCGAGATGATCCAGAACCTCAGCGCGGCGGCCGGCGAGCGCGTCACCGTCTCCTTCACGCCCACCCTGGCGCCGATGCCCCGCGGCATCCTCGCCACCTGCTCCGCGAAGGCCAGGCCCGGCGTCACCGCCGAGTCCGTGCGCGCCGCCTACGAGAAGGCGTTCGCCGACGAACCGTTCGTGCGCCTCCTCCCCGAGGGACAGTGGCCCGCCACCGCCTCCGTGTACGGCTCCAACGCCGTGCAGGTGCAGGTGGCCCACGACGCCGCCGCCGGCCGGGTCGTCGCGATCAGCGCCATCGACAACCTCACCAAGGGCACCGCGGGCGGTGCCGTCCAGAGCATGAACATCGCCCTGGGTCTCGACGAGACCACCGGGCTGACGACGATCGGAGTTGCGCCGTGAGCGACGCACGTGCAGCCGCCGGGCCGCAGACGATCACGATGCCCGCACCTCTGCGCTGCACGGGCGGAGAAGCGAACGAGGAGACACAGTGAGTGTGACGGCAGCAAAGGGATTCACGGCGGCGGGCATCGCCGCCGGGATCAAGGAGAACGGCAACCCCGACCTGGCCCTCGTGGTCAACAACGGCCCCCGGCGCGCCGCCGCCGGCGTCTTCACCTCCAACCGCGTCAAGGCCGCGCCCGTGCTCTGGTCCGAACAGGTCCTCAAGAGCGGGCAGCTGTCCGCGGTCGTCCTCAACTCCGGCGGCGCCAACGCCTGCACCGGACCCAAGGGTTTCCAGGACACCCACGCCACCGCCGAGAAGGCCGCCGAGCTGCTGGGCGTCGGCGCGGGCGAGGTGGCCGTCTGCTCCACCGGCCTCATCGGCGTCCTGCTGCCCATGGACAAGCTGCTCCCGGGCGTCGGGGCCGCCGTCGCCCAGCTCTCGGAGCACGGCGGCGAGAAGGCCGCCATCGCCATCAAGACCACGGACACCGTCCACAAGACGTCCGTCGTGTCCGGGGGAGGCTGGACCGTCGGCGGCATGGCCAAGGGCGCGGGCATGCTCGCCCCCGGCCTCGCCACCATGCTCGTCGTCCTCACCACCGACGCCGACGTCGACAGCGAGACCCTGGACCGGGCGCTCCGCGCCGCCACCCGGGTCACCTTCGACCGCGTCGACTCCGACGGCTGCATGTCCACCAACGACACCGTGCTGCTGCTCGCCTCCGGCGCCTCCGGCGTCACCCCGGAGCACGACGACTTCGCCGAGGCCGTACGGGCCGTCTGCGACGACCTCGGCCAGCAGCTCATCCGCGACGCCGAGGGCGCCAGCAAGGACATCAAGGTCGAGGTGGTGGGCGCCGCGACCGAGGACGACGCCGTCGAGGTGGGCCGTTCCATCGCCCGCAACAACCTCCTGAAGTGCGCCATCCACGGCGAGGACCCCAACTGGGGCCGCGTCCTCTCCGCCATCGGCACCACGAAGGCCGCCTTCGAGCCCGACCGGCTCAACGTCGCCATCAACGGCGTCTGGGTGTGCAAGAACGGCGGCGTCGGCGAGGACCGCGACCAGGTCGACATGCGCTACCGCGAGGTGCACATCGTCGCCGACCTGGCCGCCGGCGACGCCACCGCCACCATCTGGACCAACGACCTCACCGCCGACTACGTCCACGAGAACAGCGCCTATTCCTCATGACCGTCACCCGTAAGCACACCGCGCTGCCCAAGGCGCAGATCCTCATCGAGGCGCTGCCCTGGCTGACCCGGCACCACGGCAGGACCGTCGTCATCAAGTTCGGCGGCAACGCCATGGTCGACGAGGACCTGAAGGCCGCGTTCGCCCAGGACGTCGTCTTCCTGCGGCACGCCGGGCTGAAACCCGTCGTCGTGCACGGCGGCGGCCCGCAGATCAGCCGCGCGCTCGAGACCCACGGCATCGTCAGCGAGTTCAAGGCCGGCCTGCGCGTCACCACCGAGGACGCCATGGACGTCGTGCGGATGGTGCTCGCCGGACAGGTCCAGCGGGAGCTGGTCGGACTGCTCAACCGGCACGGCCCGCTCGCCGTCGGCCTCACCGGCGAGGACGCGCACACCCTCACCGCCACCAAGCACCGGCCCCGGATCGACGGAGAAGCGGTCGACATCGGGCGGGTGGGCGAGATCACCGAGATCGACACGGGCGCGATCGAGGCCCTGCTCGCCGACGGCCGCATACCGGTCGTCTCGTCGATCGCCCGCAGCCAGGACGACCACCATGTCTACAACGTCAATGCTGATACGGCGGCTGCGGCACTCGCTGCTGCTCTGGGCGCCGAAACCCTCATGGTCCTCACGGACGTCGAAGGCCTCTACGAGGACTGGCCCCACAGCGACGAGGTGATCAGCCGTCTCACCGCGTCCCAGCTCGAGAAGCTCCTGCCGGAGCTGTCCTCGGGCATGGTGCCCAAGATGGAGGGCTGCCTGCACGCCGTGCGCAACGGCGTGACCACCGCCCGCGTCATCGACGGCCGGGTCCAGCACTCGATCCTGCTGGAGATCTTCACGGACGAGGGCATCGGCACCATGGTCGTGCCCGACGAACAGGGGGAGTCGTGAGCAACGCGGAACTGACCGCCCGCTGGCAGGGCGCGCTGATGAACAACTACGGCACGCCCCGCCTCCCCCTCGTGCGCGGCGAGGGCCAGCGGCTCTGGGACGCCGACGGCACGGAGTACCTCGACTTCGTCGGGGGCATCGCGACCAACGCCCTCGGCCACGCCCACCCGGCGGTCGTCGAGGCCGTCACCCGGCAGATCTCCTCCCTCGGCCACATCTCCAACCTCTTCCTCGCCGAGCCCACCGTGGCCCTGGCCGAGCGGCTGCTGCAGCTCTTCGGCCGGGACGGCAGGGTCTTCTTCTGCAACTCCGGGGCCGAGGCCAACGAGGCCGCCTTCAAGATCGGCCGGCTCACCGGCCGCACCCGCGTCGTCGCGACGGAGGGCGCCTTCCACGGCCGCACCATGGGCGCCCTCGCGCTCACCGGGCAGGCCGGCAAGCGGGAGCCGTTCCTGCCGCTGCCCGGCGACGTCACCCACGTGCCGTTCGGGGACGCCCAGGCGCTGGACGCGGCCGTCACCGAGGACACGGCCCTGGTCATCCTCGAACCCGTCCAGGGCGAACTGGGCGTCGTGGTCCCGCCCACCGGCTACCTCAAGGCGGCCCGCGCCATCACGGCCGCCAAGGGCGCGCTGCTCGTGCTCGACGAGGTGCAGACCGGCGTGGGCCGGACCGGCGACTGGTTCGCGTACCAGGCCCACGAGGGCGTGCTGCCGGACGTCGTCACCCTCGCCAAGCAGCTCGGCGGCGGACTGCCGCTCGGCGCCACCGTCGCCTTCGGCCGCGCGGCCCAGCTGCTCCAGCCCGGCCACCACGGCACGACGTTCGGCGGCAACCCGGTCGCCTGCGCCGCCGGACTCGCGGTGCTCGACACCATCGCCGGCGAGGGACTGCTGGAGAACGCCAAGCGCCAGGGCGAGAAGCTCCGCCAGGGGATCGAGGGCCTCGGGCACGCCTTGATCGACCACGTCCGGGGAGCGGGCCTGCTCCTGGGTATCGTGCTCACCGAGCCGCTCGCGCCCCAGGCGCAACAGGCGGCTCAGGACGCCGGGTTCCTCGTGAACGCCGCCGCCCCCGACGTCGTACGGCTGATGCCGCCGCTGAACCTCGGGGACGACGCGGTGGCCGCGTTCCTCGGGGCGCTGCCCGGCATCCTGGACGCCGCCGGACGCGCGGACGGGGAAGGACGAGCCGGGGAATGAGACGACGATGAGCCAGCAGGACCAGGGGCGTACGGCCGGACAGGCGGAGCAGGGCGGTCAGGCCGGGCCCGCCGTGCCGCAGACCCGTACCGCGCGCCACCGCCGGATCGTGGACATCCTCAACCGGCAGCCGGTGCGGTCCCAGAGCCAGCTCGCGAAGCTGCTCGCCGACGACGGGCTGAGCGTCACCCAGGCGACGCTCTCCCGCGACCTCGACGAGCTGAACGCGGTGAAGATCCGCAACAACGACGGGGACCTGATCTACGCGGTGCCGAGCGAGGGGGGTTTTCGCACGCCGCGCGCGCCCTTGGGGGAGTCCGCCAAGGAGGAGCGGATGCGGCGGCTCTCGCAGGAGCTGCTGATCTCCGCGGAGGCTTCCGCGAACCTGGTCGTGCTGCGGACGCCTCCGGGGGCCGCGCAGTTCCTCGCGTCCGCGATCGACCAGGCCGAGCTGCACGACATCCTCGGCACCATCGCCGGGGACGACACGTTGTTGCTGATCAGCAGGGAACCCACGGGTGGGCAGGCGCTCGCCGACCACATGCTGCGGCTGGCTCAGAACGGGCAGTGAGGGGACGCTTCGGTCCGCTGCCGGGCGCGGGTCCGCGGGGACCGGTCGCGCGGTTCCCGCGCCCCTCGCGGGGCGCTGGTCAGCCCAGCCAGTCGGCGAGGTTGCCGGTGCAGCGGACCTCGTCGCCCGCGGTGATCAGGAGGCCCTCCGTGTCGGGCAGGGAGTCCAGCCAGCGCAGGCCCTCCTTGGAACCCATCGCGAAGGCCGCCGTGGCCCAGCAGTCCGCCCAGGTCAGACGGGGGGCGACCACCGTCACCGCGACCAGGTCGGTCACCGCGGAGCGGCCCGTGCGCGGGTCCACGATGTGGGCGCCGCGCTCCGCGGTCCCGGACGTCGCCACCGCCAGCTCCCGCGCCCCGGCCGCGGAGACCACCGCGGCGAGGCCGCCCGGACGCAGCGGATCCGCCACCCCGACCCGCCAGGGCCGGCCCGCACCGGGCGAGCCGAGCAGCTGGACGTCGCCGCCGCCGTTGACGCTCACCCCCGAGGCCCCCGCCGCCAGGAGCTGCCGCGCCGCGCGCTCGGTGGCCCAGCCCTTGACGATCCCGGTCGGGTCGAGCCGCCCCCGGTACCGCGTGCTGAACCAGCCCTCGCTGGTCCGTTCCGCCTCCGCGGCCAGCTCCAGCACCTCGGCGACCTCGGGACCGCAGGCGCCGGCGTCCAGCTCACCGCGCGCCAGCCGGGAGATCCGGCTGTCCTCGCGGTAGGTGCTGAAGACCTCGTCGACCCGGCGCAGTCCGGCCGCGGCCGCCTCCAGCGCCGCGCGTACCGCGCCGGGTTCCCCGCCGCGGACGTCGAGGGAGAAGACGGTCCCCATCGTCTCCACCACCTGACGCACCGCGGCGGGCGCCTCCACGGGTTCCGTCACCGCGTCAGCCACCGGCCTTGTCCAGGGCCGACTGGAGGGACTCCTGGTAACCGGCGCTGGTGTACGTGGCGCCCGACACGGCGTCGATGTCCGCGCTGCCGGCCGCCACCGCCGCCTGGTTGAGCTCGGGCACGGCGGTGGAGGTGATCTGGTCGCTCCGGCCGCCCTGGGGGGTCTGGACGGCTTCGGCCCGGGTGATCCTGCCGCCGCTGACGGTGATCCGCACCTGCACCGGACCGTACTGGGTCCGCACCGCGTCGCCGGTGACCGTGCCGTCCCCGATGGGCCGGGCGCCGCCCTGCACGGACTCCGCCGTGGGCGGGGCGCCGCCCGCCGCCGCGGCCGACCCCGGGTCGGACGCGGGTTTCAGCGACAGCAGCAGCACGATCCCGGAGACGGTGGCGGCGGTCGCCAGAACGGCACGCCGGACGGGGTGACTCTTCCTCATCGCTTCTCAGGCTCCTGACGGGTAACGGGCGACCGGGGCCGATGGCCCGCCGCTCACATCTCGAACGACTCGTGGTGGATACGGCGCGCGGGGACCCCCGCGTCGCGCAGGGCCGCGTACACCTGCTGGGCGAATCCGGGCGGCCCGCACATGAAGACGTCGTGACGGTCGATGTCCGGGATCTTGCGCCGCAGGCTCTCCGCCGAGATGTCCGGACGCTCCCCGCCGGGGCTGTTCACCGCGTACATCAGCCGGGCGCCCCGCTCGTCGGCGATCTTCGCCAGCTCGCCCCACAGCGCCAGGTCCTGCGTGCTGTTGGCCCGGTACAGCAGGGTGATGTCCCCGGAGGCGCCGGGCAGCGTCTCGAACAGGGCGCGCATCGGGGTGATGCCCACCCCGCCCGCGACCAGCAGCACCTTGCCGCGGCTGCGGCGCTGCGCGGTCAGCGCCCCGTACGGGCCCTCCGCCCACACCCGGGTGCCGGGCTCCAGCTCGCGCAGCCGGGAGCTGTGGTCGCCGATCGCCTTGACGGTGATCCGCAGCATGTCCGGACGGGGCGCCGCGGACAGCGAGTACGGGTGGGAGCTGAACCGCATCCCGGGCGCCAGGAACCGCCAGCGGAAGAACTGCCCGGCCTCCGCGCCCATCCGGTGCAGCCTGCGCCCGCCGATCAGCACCGACACGACGCCCGGCGTCTCCTCGACGACCGCCTGGACCCGCATCCGGTGCCGCAGGTTCAGCCGGATCGGGGTGATGATCCGATACCACAGGACCAGCACGGTCACGGCGCCGTAGAGCCCGTACCAGAAGGTCTTCGCGGACGGGGTGACGGCGAACTCGTTGCCGGTGGTGATCTGGTGCCAGAACGTCAGGAACACCGCCGCGTACGTCAGCAGGTGCACGTGGTACCAGCCGTCGTACGGCAGCCGGCGCCGGACCGGGCCGGCCGACAGCAGGGCGATCACGAACAGCAGACCGGTGCCGAGGGCGGCCTTGCCCATGTCCGGCAGCGTGTCGACGGAGGTGATCGTCTGCGTCACGATGCCGGTGAGGGTCCGGCCGGCCTGCCGGGCGTAGCCCCACATGATCAGGAAGACGTGGGCGATCACCAGGCTGACGGTGTAGCGGCCGCTCATCGCGTGCCAGCGGGCGACCCGGTCCGAGCCCACCCGCCGTTCCAGTGCGGGCACCCGTGCCATCTGCAGCACGACCAGGGCCATCAGGTACCCGGCGAGCAGGCCGGTGATCCGGCCGGCGGCGATGATCCTCCCGGTGGTGTCCGCGATGGACGGTGTGCTGGTCCACCACAGCCACAGCACGGCCACCGCGCCCGCGGCCACGGCGAGCAGCAGCGGCACGGCGGGGGAGCGGCGCGGACGGATGCGGCGCATCGTCTGGCGGCGGGCGGCACGGCCGCCGGCGAGCGTGGTGGTCACGGTTCCTCCGTGGGACTCGGCCCTTGGCCCTCACATACGTGCCGCCACGCCGAGGTGTTCAGCGGGAACCGTGGATTCGCCGCCCGTTTCGGCGGCGGGTGGTCGCGGCACGCCCGCCGGTCGCGCCGATCGCGAGGTGCGGGGCCGGCCCGGCGCGGGATCTTCCGCGTCGCGCTCTTCGGCACGGACACGCACCGGGCGGTGGTGGGTGAAGTCCGCCACCAGGGCATGGGCGTACCGCGCGGTGGGTGATCAGGCGCGCGGCCCGGCCGGCTCACATGCCGGACGGGGGCAGCGGCAGCGGCAGCCCGGGAAGCCCGTCCAGGCTGGTCGCGACGTGCTCCTTCCTGGTGAAGTACGCGTCGAGGGAGGCGTCGTCCTCCCTGGCGAACCGCTTCTCGTGCAGGTCCCGTTCGCCCTCGTACGCCAGGAAGGGCACGGCGTACCCGCAGGTGTCGCGGATCAGCTCGGCCCGCACGACGACGATCGCGCGCAGGCCGTGGGCCCACGGGTCGATGGTGGGGAAGCGGGCGAGCAGTTCCGTGAACCGCGGGTCGTCACGGAACACGGGCTCCCCGCGGCCGTGCACGCGCACGATGGCCGGCGGCCCCTGGAAGGCGCACCACATCAGGGTGATCCGGCCGTTCTCGCGGAGGTGGGCGATGGTCTCGGCGTTGGATCCCGCGAAGTCGAGGTAGGCGACGGTGAGGTCGTCGAGGACCGCGAAGGATCCCTTGAGCCCCTTGGGGGAGAGGTTGACCGTGCCGTCGGCGGACAGGGGGGCCGTGGCGGTGAAGAAGACGGGCTGCTCCTCGATGAAGGTGCGGAGCCGCCCGTCGATGCGCTCATACGTTTTTCCCATGTCCACCGATTATCCGGGCAGATCTTTCGCCTGTCTAAGCATTTGACGACCCTCGGCCCGAGGAGCGGAGGAGTGGAGGAGCGGAGGAGCGGAGGGGCGGGGGGCGGAGGGCGGAAAGGGCTGTGGCCGCCCCGGCCGGCGCGTACGCGGGGCGGCCACAGCGTCTGTGTTCGGTGAGTCATACGCGCCGGCGGTCTCCCGCGTTCACCTTCCGCGCGGAAGGGCCGTCGCGGAGTCCAGGCGGCCCCCGCGAACAGGCGGATTGACGAATCATGCGGACTACTGCATACTCATGCATGTCAGCGAATGCACTGTGAGGAGAAACCCGTGACCGAGCGCGTCGTACTCGCCTACTCAGGCGGTCTGGACACCTCCGTCGCCATCGGCTGGATCGCCGAGGAGACGGGCGCCGAGGTCATCGCCGTTGCGGTCGACGTCGGCCAGGGTGGCGAGGACCTGGACGTCATCCGCAAGCGCGCGCTCGCCTGCGGTGCCGTCGAGGCCGAGGTCGCGGACGCGAAGGACGAGTTCGCCGAGGAGTACTGCCTCCCGGCGATCAAGGCCAACGCCCTCTACATGGACCGCTACCCGCTGGTCTCCGCGCTGTCCCGGCCGACGATCGTCAAGCACCTCGTCGCCGCCGCCCAGAAGCACGGCGCCACCACCGTCGCCCACGGCTGCACCGGCAAGGGCAACGACCAGGTCCGCTTCGAGGCCGGCATCGTCGCCCTCGCCCCCGACCTGAAGTGCATCGCCCCGGTCCGCGACTACGCGATGACCCGCGACAAGGCCATCGCCTTCTGCGAGGCCAAGGACCTGCCGATCGCCACCACCAAGAAGTCCCCGTACTCCATCGACCAGAACGTCTTCGGGCGCGCCGTCGAGACCGGCTTCCTCGAGGACATCTGGAACGCGCCCATCGAGGACGTCTACGAGTACACCCAGAACCCGGCCGTGACCCGGGAGCCCGACGAGGTGATCATCACCTTCAAGGAGGGCGTCCCGGTCGCCGTCGACGGCAGGCCCGTCACCGTCCTGCAGGCGATCCAGCAGCTCAACGAGCGCGCCGGCGCCCAGGGCGTGGGCCGGATCGACATGGTCGAGGACCGCCTCGTCGGCATCAAGTCCCGCGAGGTCTACGAGGCCCCCGGCGCGATCGCCCTGATCACCGCCCACCAGGAGCTGGAGAACGTCACGGTCGAGCGCGAGCTGGCCCGCTACAAGCGGCAGGTCGAGCAGCGCTGGGGCGAGCTGGTCTACGACGGCCAGTGGTTCTCCCCGCTGAAGCGCGCCCTCGACGGCTTCATCGCCGAGGCCAACCAGCACGTCAACGGCGACATCCGGATGACCCTGCACGGCGGCCGCGCCGTCGTCACCGGCCGGCGCTCGGAGTCGTCGCTGTACGACTTCAACCTGGCCACCTACGACACCGGCGACACCTTCGACCAGGCCGCGGCCAAGGGCTTCATCGACATCTACAGCCTGTCGTCGAAGATCGCGGCCAAGCGCGACCTCGCCTGAGCGCGCGGCGCCTGACGACCCCTCACACGCACTGGCCCGACAGCCGCCTCCCCGCACGCCCGTGGGGAGGCGGCGCCACATCCGGAACCCTCGAGGAGCACGCAAGTGAGCAGCAACAGCGGTGACGTCCGGCTCTGGGGCGGCCGTTTCGCCGACGGCCCCGCCGAGGCCCTGGCGAAGCTGTCCGCGTCCGTCCACTTCGACTGGCGGCTCGCCCCCTACGACATCGCCGGCTCCCGCGCCCACGCGCGCGTGCTGCACACGGCGGGCCTGCTCACCGAGGACGAGCTGACCCGCATGCTCGAGGGCCTCGACCGGCTCGAGGCCGACGTCGCCTCCGGCGCCTTCACCGGCACCATCGCCGACGAGGACGTCCACACCGCCCTCGAGCGCGGCCTGCTGGAGCGGCTCGGCCCCGACCTCGGCGGCAAGCTGCGCGCCGGACGGTCCCGCAACGACCAGGTCGCCACCCTCTTCCGGATGTACCTGCGCGACCACGCCCGGACCATCGGCGGCCTCGTCGCCGACCTCCAGGACGCGCTGATCGGGCTCGCCGAGGCCCACCCGGACGTGGCGATGCCCGGCCGCACCCACCTCCAGCACGCCCAGCCGGTGCTCTTCGCCCACCACGTCCTCGCCCACGTCCAGTCCCTCTCCCGGGACGCCGAGCGGCTGCGCCAGTGGGACGAGCGCACCGCCGTCTCCCCCTACGGCTCGGGCGCCCTCGCGGGCTCCTCCCTCGGCCTGGACCCCGAGGCGGTCGCCAAGGACCTCGGCTTCGAGCACGGCAGCGCCGCCAACTCCATCGACGGCACGGCCTCCCGGGACTTCGTCGCCGAGTTCGCCTTCATCACCGCGATGATCGGTGTGAACGTCTCCCGGATCGCCGAGGAGGTCATCATCTGGAACACGAAGGAGTTCTCCTTCGTGACCCTGCACGACGCCTTCTCCACGGGCTCGTCGATCATGCCGCAGAAGAAGAACCCGGACATCGCCGAGCTGGCGCGCGGCAAGTCCGGCCGCCTGATCGGCAACCTCACCGGCCTGATGGCCACCCTCAAGGCCCTCCCGCTCGCGTACAACCGCGACCTCCAGGAGGACAAGGAGCCGGTCTTCGACTCCATCGACCAGCTCGAAATCCTGCTGCCCGCCTTCACCGGGATGATGGCCACCCTCACCGTGCACCGCGAGCGCATGGAGGAACTGGCCCCGGCCGGCTTCTCCCTCGCCACCGACATCGCCGAGTGGCTGGTCCGGCAGGGTGTGCCCTTCCGGGTCGCGCACGAGGTCGCCGGCGAGTGCGTCAAGGTCGCCGAGGCGGAGGGCAAGGAGCTGGACGAGCTGACCGACGAGCAGTTCGCGAAGATCTCCGCCCACCTCACCCCGGAGGTCCGCACGGTCCTCGACGTCCCCGGCGCCCTGGCCTCCCGCAACGGCCGAGGCGGCACGGCCCCCAGCGCGGTGGCGGTCCAGCTGGCGGAGGTGAAGGAGAACGTGGCCCTCCAGCACGAGTGGGCCACGGCGAAGAAGCGGTAGAGCAGCTTCCTCAGGGGCGCGGGGAACGGCGCGCCCGGCCACGAGACGGCGCCGCACGTGCCGACGCCCTCAGGGCGCGGGAACGGCGCGCCCGGTCGCCGTGCCGCCGCACCCGCCGAGCCACGGAGGGCCCCCTCCAGGGGCGCGGGAACTGCGCGAACACCCCCGACACACCCGCACCCGCCCCCGCACAGCCGCTCCCGCCGCAAGGCGTGGCGAAGCCGCATCCCGGGTTACGTTGGCACAGCCACACCGCAGCCGACCGACGGAGCCGAGATGCCCTTCGCCCGCCTGGCCACCGCCACCACCCCCACCGCCCACCTCGGCCTCGGCCTCGCCGCGGTCGGCCGCCCCGGCTACATCACCCTCGGCCGGGAGACCGACCTCGGCGACGACCGCAGCGTCGAGACCCTCCGCACCCGCACCCACGAACTCCTCGACGCCGCCTACGCCCAAGGCGTGCGCTACATCGACGCGGCCCGCTCCTACGGCCGCAGCGAGGAGTTCCTCGCGGACTGGCTGAGGAGCCGCCCCGACGCCGCCGACGTGGTGGTCGGCAGCAAGTGGGGCTACACCTACACCGCCGGCTGGACCACCGACGCCGAGCGCCACGAGGTCAAGGACCACTCCCTCGCCGCGTACGAGCGCCAGCGCGCCGAGTCCGACGCGGTCCTCGGCGACCGCCTCGACCTCTACCAGATCCACTCGGTCACCCCGGACAGCCCGGCCCTCACCGACAAGGACCTGCACGCCCGGCTCGCCGAGGCGGCGGCGCAGGGCCTCACCGTCGGCTTCTCCACCAGCGGCCCCCGCCAGGCGGACGCCGTCCGCGCGGCCCTCGACGTCACCGTCGACGGCGAACCCCTCTTCCGCACGGTGCAGTCCACCTACAACGTCCTGGAGACCTCCGCCGGCCCCGCGCTGGCCGAGGCCCACGACGCCGGACTCACGGTGATCGTCAAGGAGGGCATGGCCAACGGCCGCCTGGCCGGACCGCACGCCCCCGAGCCGCTGCGCGCCGTCGCCGAGGAGACGGGCCTCGGCTGCGACGCGGTCGCCCTCGCCGCCGTCCTGCGCCGGCCGTGGGCGGGCGTCGTCCTGTCCGGCGCGGCGACGGTCGTCCAGCTCGCCTCCAACCTGCACGCCGCGGCCGTCGACCTCACCGACGACCAGCTCGCCCGCCTGGCCCCGCTGGCCGAGAACCCCGAGGCGTACTGGCAGCACCGCGGCAGCCTGCCCTGGCACTGAGCCTCACCCCGCGTGACATCGCGATCGTGAGACATCCATACCCCGCATGAGACATGAACGTCTCACATGCGGTACCGTCGTCTCATGGCTGTCGACCGAGACCACGTGCTGCGCAGCGCCGCCGCACTGCTGGCCCGTAGATCCACCGCGACCATGGACGAGGTCGCCAAGGCGGCCGGGATCAGCCGCGCCACCCTGCACCGGCAGTTCGCCGGCCGGGACGCGCTGGTCCGCGCCCTCGAGGCACTGGGCATCGCCGAGTGCGAGGCCGCCCTCGCCGCCGCCCGCATCGACGAGGGGCCCGCCACCGACGCCGTGCGGCGCCTGGTCGCCGAGATCGAACCGCAGGCGGGCCTGCTCTCCTTCCTCTACTCCGAGAACGAGCTGTTCGAGGGCGAGGAGCAGAACGAGGGCTGGGCCAGGATCGACGAGAGCATCGCGGACCTGTTCCGGCGCGGTCAGTCGAGCGGCGAGTTCCGCATCGACCTCACCCCGGTCTGGCTCACCGAGGCCCTCTACGGCCTGCTCGCCTCCGCCGCCTGGGCGGTCGCCGAGGGCAGGGTCGCCCCCAAGGACTTCACCCACATGATCGTCGAGCTGCTGCTCGGCGGCGTACGACGCCCGCAGGAACCGGCGACGCCGGAAGCACCGGCGGCCAGGAAGGAATCATGACCAGCGCCATACGGCCGCAGACCCCGGCCGGGGAGGGGCGCCGCCCCGGCCGCTGGCTCGCCCTGTCGGTCCTCGTGCTCGCCGTCCTGCTGGTGGCCGTCGACGCGACCGTCCTCGGCCTCGCCACCCCCTACATCAGCGAGGACCTCGCGCCCACCGGCTCCCAGCTGCTGTGGATCGGCGACGTCTACTCGTTCGTGCTCGCCGGACTCCTCGTGTCGATGGGCAGCCTGGGCGACCGCATCGGCCGCAAGCGGATCCTGCTGTACGGCGCCGCCGCGTTCGGCGTGGTCTCCGTGCTCAACGCCTACGCGCACACGCCCGAGGTGATGATCGCGGCGCGTGCCCTGCTCGGCGTCGCCGGGGCCACGCTGATGCCGGCCACCCTCGCCCTGATCCGCAACCTCTTCCACGACCCGCGCGAGCGCAGCCTCGCCATCGGCGTCTGGGGCGCGACCGCCTCCGCGGGCACGGCGGTCGGCCCGATCCTCGGCGGCCTGCTGCTCGAACACTTCTGGTGGGGCTCGGTCTTCCTGATCAACCTGCCGGTCATGGCGGTCCTCGTGGTCGTCGGCATCAAGCTGCTGCCGGAGTCCCGCACGCCGGAGCCCGGCCCGTGGGACCTGACGAGCGTGGCCCTGTCGCTGGCCGGCATGATCGGCGTGGTCTACGCGGTGAAGGAGACCGCGAGCCACGGGTTCGGCGCGTCCGCCCCGGCCGCGGGTCTGCTGGGCGCGGCGGCCCTGTACCTGTTCGTCCGCCGCCAGTTCGTCCTTCCGAAGCCCCTCCTGGACATGCGGCTGTTCCGCAGCCGAGGGTTCAGCGGCGCGGTGCTGGCCGACCTGCTGACCGTCCTCGGCCTGTCCGGACTCGTCTTCTTCCTCTCCCAGTACTTCCAACTGGTCCAGGGACGGCGCCCGTTCGAGGCCGGACTCGCGGAACTCCCCGCCGCGATCGGCGCGGTGGCGGCCGGCCTGATCGCAGGCCGGACCGCCCGCCGCTTCTCGGTGCGCTCGGTCGTCGCCGGGGGACTGGCGGCCATCGGCCTGTCCCTGGCCGCCCTCACCGTCATCGGCCAGTCCACCGGCTACCCCCTGCTCGGGGCGGCCCTGCTGGTGGTCGGCGCGGGCGCGGGCTTCTCGTTCACGGTGACCGCGGACGTGATCCTCTCCAGCGTCCCGAAGGAACAGGCCGGCGCGGCCTCCGCCGTCTCCGAGACGGCGTACGAGCTGGGCGCGGCCCTGGGCATCGCCGTACTCGGCTCCATCGTCACCGGCGTCTACCGCGACTTCCCCGCCCCACCGGACACCCCGGCAGCCGCCCACGAGTCCCTGGGCAGCGCGGTGGAAGCGGCGACCCACATGCCCGCTGCCACCGCGGAGCCCATGCTCGACGCGGCCCGCGAGGCCTTCGTGAACGGTCTCACCCTGGCGGCGGGAGCAGGAGCGGCGATCCTCCTGTCGGCCTCGGCAGCGGCGTGGCTGATGCTGAAGAACCAGCAGCTGGACAATTCCTGAAGGGGCGCGGGGAACTGCGCGGCAAGCCCCCGCTCACCCGCGGAAAACTCCGAAACGCGACGGGAGCCGGCGGAGAGACTCCGCCGGCTCCCACCGGAAAAGGAACGTCGGCCCCGCCGAAAACTACGCCGCTTCCTTCGCCTTGCTCGCGTACATGTCCACGTACTCCTGTCCCGACAGCCGCATGACCTCCGCCATCACCGAGTCGGTGACCGCCCGCAGCACGTACCGGTCGCGGTCCATGCCCTCGTAGCGGGAGAACTCCATCGCCTCGCCGAACCGCACGGTGACCCGCCCCGGCCGGGGCAGACCCGCGCCGCCCGGCTGCAGCTTGTCCGTGCCGATCATGGCGAACGGCACCACCGGCGCGCCGGTCATCAGCGTGAGCCGGGCGATGCCGGTGCGGCCGCGGTACAGACGGCCGTCGGGGGAGCGGGTGCCCTCCGGGTAGATCCCGAAGACGTTGCCCTCCTCCAGCACCCGGCGCCCGGTCATCAGCGCGGCCACCCCGCCCCGGCCGCCGTCGCGGTCGACGGGGATCATGCCGACGCCGGTGAAGAACCACGCCATCAGCCGCCCCTTGAGGCCCGTGCCGGTGACGTACTCGTCCTTGCCGATGAAGAAGACCTGCCGGTCGCAGACGAGCGGCAGGATCATCGAGTCGATGAACGTGAGGTGGTTGCCGGCCAGGATCACCGGACCGTCGCCCGGGATGTGCTCCGCGCCCTCCACCCGTGGGCGGAACATCAGGCGCATGATCGGACCGAGCACTGCCTTGATGAGCGCGAAGCGGGACAACAGGCCCTCCGGTGGGAAGCGGACGTCGACGAATGCGGTATGAGTCTGTGCAGGTGAGGACATTACTCGCGGTCCGGGGAGTCGCGCACGTCGGGCGCGTGGCAGGCGACCGAGGCCTTACGGTCTCTTGACCCGGGTTCACCTGCGCGGCCGCGCCCGCGGGCGGCACACGGCACGGCCGTCGCACTGTGACGGAACTCGCCCGGTCCCGTGCTCCGCCCGGGTACCCCCGTTCCGCCGGAACGAACCGGACGCGCCGTCACATCGCCGCCGGAACACGGCAGACGCACGTCATCCGCAGGAGGGGCGTACGTCATGCGACACCACCCGTGTGTTCGGCTCGCGGTCTCCCGTGCGTCAACCACGCGCACCTACGATCGGCCCGCACCGGACGAGCCGACACAGGAGGCGTTCATGGCGACACGGGAGTCGAACGAGCAGGCGAGCGGGACCGGCCGGCGGGCCCTGCTCGGGGCGGCGGTCCTCGGCGCGGGCGGGACCGTCCTCGGACTGGGCGGCACGGCCCGGGCGGCCCAGGGCGCCGGGCGCGGGCACGGACGCGGCCGGGGTCCGGGCAGCCTGCCCGTGCCGACGATCATCGGCCACCGGGGCGCCAGCGGCTACCGGCCCGAGCACACTCTCGGCTCGTACCAGCTCGCCCTCGACATGGGCGCGGACATCGTCGAGGCCGGCGACCTCGTCCCCACCAAGGACGGTCACCTCGTCTGCCGGCACGAGCCGGAGATCGGCGGCACCACCGACGTCGCCGACCACCCCGAGTTCGCCGGCCGCCGCACCACCAAGACGCTGGACGGCGTCCGGGTCACCGGCTGGTTCACCGAGGACTTCACGCTCGCCGAGCTGAAGCGGCTGCGCGCCGTGGAGCGCATCCCGGCCAACCGCCCGCACAACACGCTGTACGACGGCCGCTGGGAGATCCCCACCTTCGAGGAGGTGCTGCGCTGGCAGGACGAGCAGACCCGGACGCGCGGCAAGCAGGTGTGGATCTACCCCGAGCTCAAGCACCCCACCTACTTCCGCGCGCTCGGCCTCGGCCTGGAGGAGCGGGTGGCGAGACTGCTGCGCCGGCACGGCAAGGACCGCAGGAACTCACCCGTC
The DNA here is from genome assembly GCF_002899455.1 of Streptomyces sp. DH-12. GTDB lineage: Bacteria > Actinomycetota > Actinomycetes > Streptomycetales > Streptomycetaceae > Streptomyces. The sequence continues at coordinate 6,142,256 of NZ_PPFB01000001.1, forward strand.
ATCCTGCAGTCGTTCGAGCCGACGGCCGTCGAGCGGCTGAGCGGACTGGTCGGCAACCCGCTCGTCGTCCTGCTCGGCGCGGCGGGCACCCGCCCCTGGGACTTCACCGAGGCCGGCGATCCGCGCACCGTCGACGACCTGATCACGCCGAAGGGCCTGAAGGAGATCGCCTCCTACGCGCAGGGCATCGGCCCCACCCTCGACCTGGTCGTCCCGCGTGACGGGGCGGGCCGGCTCACCGAGCCCACCACCCTGGTCCGCGACGCCCACCGCGCGGGCCTGATCGTGCACCCCTACACCCTGCGCAACGAGAACCCGTTCCTGCCCGCGGAGTTCCGCGAGGGCGCCGGCCCCGACGCCTACGGCGACGTCTTCGGCGCCTACCGCGCCTACTTCGCCACCGGCATCGACGGCGTCTTCACCGACCACCCGGACACCGGCCTGCTGGCCCGCGAGGACTTCGTCAACCGCTGACCCGCCCCGCCCCGGAAGGGGTGAGGTACGGACGCCCCGGGCAACCCCGCCCGGGGCGCACGGGTCGTTGCGCGTGTGAGAACCGACCCGCTCTCCGCGCACGACCCGCTCTCCGCGCACGACCCGCTCTCCGCCCACGACCTGATCGCCCTGCTCGGTCCGCTGCTCGCCGCGGAGGCCGCCGCCGAGGCGTCCGGCGGCGGCGCCGAACCGGGCGACCTGGAACAGACGGTGTGGCTCCGGCTGCTCGAGCGGCTCCGCCGCGACGGACCGCCGCACGACCCGCCGCTGTGGCTGCGCCGGACCGTCCGCGCGGAGGCCCGCCGGATCCGCCGCACGGCCCGCCGCGAGACGGCGCTGACCCGCGAACCCGCCGACACGGACCGGCACGACCCGGAACGGCTCGCGCTCCTCGCCGCCCACCGCCGTGCCCTGCGCGACGCCGTGCGCCGGCTCCCCGGCCGCTGCCCCGGTCTGCTCGCCGCGCTGTTGTCCCCGAGCGATCCGACCTACCGGGAAATCGCAGGGGAGTTGGGTATCTCACAGGGCAGTCTCGGCCCGGAACGTTCCAGATGCCTGGGATGTCTGCGTCGTTTACTCGCGGTGGAGGTTGCGGCGCGTTGAGGACGGGGATAGGAGTGGGGGACGACAGGTGATCAGGTGAGCGGGAGGCATGCGCACATGGGCATGAGCGTGACCATCTCTGCGGCGGCCGAGCAGGACGCGGAGCAGATCTTCAGGTTGCAGTACCTGTGCTTCCAGAGCGAAGCGGCCCTCTACGGCAACTACCGCATCGATCCCCTGGTCCAGACCCTGGACTCGGTCCGCGAAGAGGTCGTGGGGGACTGCGTGTTCGTGGCCCGCCTCGGCGACGAGATCGTCGGGTCGGTGCACGGCAGGATCACCGAGGACGGCGCCGCCGCGATCGGCAAGCTCTGCGTCCACCCCCGCCTCCAGGGCCACGGCATCGGCGCCCGGCTGCTCAGGGCGGCCGAGTCCGCCCTCGCCGGCGAGCGCGGCGCCCGCACCTTCCGGCTGCACGCCGGTCACCGCAGCGAGAGCAACCTCCGCCTCTACAGCAAGGTCGGCTACCAGCGCGTGGGCACGTCCCGCGGCGACGACGGCGTACCGATGATCGTGCTGGAGAAGAAGGCGGAGACGTACGCGACGACCGCCTGACCGTGACGGCAGGGGCGGCCGCCCGAGGGGGGGGCCGCCCGTCAGGCCGCGGGCTCCTCGGTGCGCGCCCGGCGCAGCCAGTGCACGGCGGTCAGCGGCAGCAGCACCGGGATGAAGAGGTAACCCATCCCGTAGTCGGACCACACGGTCGCGTCGGGGAACGCGGACGGGTCCGCCAGCGTCCAGGTGCCGACGGTCAGCACGCCCACGAGCTCGGCGGCGCAGCACACCAGCGCCGCCCTGCGGGCCTTCTCCCCGCCGCGCACCAGCGTGTAGGTGATGAAGCCGTAGACCACGCCGGCCAGCGCGGACAGCGTGTAGGCGAGCGGCGCCCGGTCGAACTCGGTGGCGATCTGGTAGACCGAGCGCGACACGGCGCCCACCACCATCACCCCGTACAGCCAGACCAGCAGCAGTCCGGGCCCGCCGGCCAGCCGCGTCCGGTTCGGCCGCTCCTGCGTCGCGGTCATCTCAGCCTCCCCAGATGTCGAACAGCCGCACCTCGAGCACGGCCAGCACCACGCCGCTCGCGGCGACGGTCAGGGATCCCCAGCGGGTGCGCTCGCCCAGCGACAGGAAGCCCGCCGCCGGGACACAGGCGAGCGAGCCCAGCAGGTACGCCACGAAGGTCGTCGTGCCCTGCTCCGGCTTCTCGCCCCCGGCCAGCCGCACGATCCCGACCGCCAGCTGCACGAGCGCCAGCAGCGTGACCACGGCCATGCCGATGAAGTGCCAGTCCTTCGTCGGCTGATCACGGTAGGCGGCCCAGCCGCACCAGGCTGCGAGCAGCAGCGCGGCGACAGCGGTCACCACGGTCAGGACATCCAGCATGGCAGGGAGCCTATTACGCCGGAAAAGCCGCCCCGACGTCGGCCCCGCGGGCGCCGTTCCCGGTCCGCGCCCACGGCCCCGTAGGGTCGATGGCATGACCATTCACGCGCGCGCCCTGCTCTTCGACAACGACGGGACCCTCGTGTCCTCCCTGGACTCCGTGAACCGCTGCTGGACGCGGTGGGCCGTGGAGCACGGGCTGACGGCCGAGGACTTCGCGCGGATCGAGCTGCACGGCCGGCCGGCCGCCGAGATAGCCGCCGACCTGCTGCCCGCCGAGGCCGTGCCGGGGGCCATCGCGCGGATCGAGGACCTGGAGGTGGCGGACGTGGCCGACGGCGGGGTCAGCCTGCTCCCCGGGACCGGGGAGTTCCTCGCCGGACTGCCGGCCGAGCGCTGGGCCGTGGTCACCTCCGCCACCCGGCGGCTCGCCGAGGCCCGGCTGGGGGCCGTCGGCATCCTGCCCAAGACCCTGATCACCGCCGACGACGTCACCCGCGGCAAGCCCGACCCCGAGCCCTATCTGCTCGCCGCCCGCACCCTCGGCGTGGACCCCGCCGACTGCGTCGTCTTCGAGGACGCCCCCGCCGGACTCCAGGCCGGCCGCGCCGCGGGCATGCGGACCGTGGCCTTGGCCACAACCCACCGGGCCGGCGAGCTGACCGCCGATCTCGTCGTGGACGACCTGTCGGCCCTGTCCGCGCTGGTCACGGATGCCGGGATCGAGGTCTGCGCACGGCCCTGACGTGCGGGCTCGGGTGTCCACGGCTGTCCACTATGCGGACGGCCGGGTCCGTTCAGGAGTGAACGTCTGCTTTACTGACCGCATGACCACGACGAGCGACCGCATCCCTGCGACCGAGGCGACGATGACGCCCGGTGCTCGTTGTATGTGTCTCCTCCGAATGCGCGCCTTCTAGAGGGCCCCCGCACCGTCTGAGCCTCGCGCCCCGAAGCGAGATCCGGCTCGCGTCCGCCCGCGTGCCCCGCACGCGCGACCGAGCCACGCCCCGCGCACGTTCCTCCACGGCTTCCGCATGCCCCGCGAGTCCGTGCGCCCTGCCGCCTGCCCTGCATGCCACGTGCCCGGCGACCACGAAGCGCCGCGCACTCGACAGTGACGGAAACCCACGTGATCACCACCTCGGGCCTCACCAAGGTCTACCGCTCGCGCGGCCGCGAGGTCACCGCCCTGGACGGCGTCGACCTGCACGTCCGCGAAGGCGAGGTCTACGGCGTCATCGGCCAGTCCGGCGCCGGCAAGTCCTCCCTCATCCGCTGCGTCAACCTGCTGGAGCGTCCCACCTCGGGCACCGTGACCGTGGCCGGCCAGGACCTCACCGCGCTCGCCGGCCGCGGCCCCCGCGCCGGCCGGGAGCTCCGCCAGGCGCGCAGCCGCATCGGCATGGTCTTCCAGCACTTCAACCTGCTGTCCTCGCGCACCGTGCAGGACAACGTCGAGCTTCCGCTGGAAATTCTCGGCGCCTCCGGGAAGGAACGTTCCCGCAAGGCGCTGGAGCTGCTCGACCTGGTCGGCCTCGCCGACAAGGCCAAGGCCTACCCGGCCCAGCTCTCCGGCGGCCAGAAGCAGCGCGTCGGCATCGCCCGCGCCCTCGCCGGCGACCCCAAGGTGCTGCTCTCCGACGAGGCCACCAGCGCCCTGGACCCGGAGACCACCCGCTCGATCCTCCAGCTGCTGCGCGACCTCAACCGCCAGCTCGGCCTCACCGTCCTGCTCATCACGCACGAGATGGACGTCGTGAAGTCGATCTGCGACTCGGCCGCCCTCATGGAGCGGGGCCGCATCGTGGAGTCCGGCACGGTCACCGACCTGCTGGCCACCCCCGGCTCGGAACTCGCCGCCGCGCTGTTCCCCGTCGGCGGCGAGGCGAGCGGCGCCGACCGCACCGTCGTCGACGTGACCTTCCAGGGCGAGAGCGCGACCCAGCCGGTCATCTCCCAGCTCTCGCGCACCTACAACATCGACATATCCATCCTCGGCGCCGCCATCGACACCGTCGGCGGTCTCCAGGTCGGCCGCATGCGCATCGAACTGCCCGGCCGCTACGAGGACAACGTCGTGCCCATCGGCTTCCTGCGCGAGCAGGGCCTGCAGATCGACGTCGTCGGCCACGACGAGCCCACGCTGGTGAAGGAGGGCGTCAAGTGACCTGGTCCGAGATGCAGCCGCTGCTGGAGCAGGCCTGTACCGAGACGCTGATCATGGTCGGCTGGTCCACCCTGATCGCCGTCGTCGGCGGCCTCCCGCTCGGCATCCTGCTGGTCCTCACCGACAAGGGCGGACTGCTGCAGAACACCGTGGTGAACAAGGTCATCGGGCAGGTCGTGAACATCGGCCGCTCGCTGCCGTTCATCATCCTCATGGTCGCCCTGATGAACTTCACCCGCTGGATCACCGGCACCACCATCGGCAGCGAGGCCGCGATCGTGCCGCTCGCCATCGGCGGCATCCCCTTCTTCGCCCGGCTCGTCGAGACCGCCGTGCGCGAGGTGGACCACGGGCTCGTGGAGGCCGTGCAGGCGATGGGCGGCAACACCTGGACCATCGTCCGCAAGGTTCTCGTCCCCGAGGCGCTGCCCTCGCTGATCGCCTCCACGACCACCACGGTCATCGCGCTCATCGGCTACTCCGCCATGGCCGGCACGGTCGGCGGCGGCGGACTCGGCGACCTCGCCGTCCGCTACGGCTACCAGCGCTTCGAGACCGGCCTGATGTGGATCACCGTCGCGATCCTCGCCGTGGTCATCTCCCTCATCCAGTTCGCCGGCGACTTCGCGGCCCGCGCCCTGCACCGACGCGGCGCCCGCTCCGGCCCCGGCCCGAAGCTGCGGCTGCTGAAGGGCGACGAGCCCGCCACGGCCGAGGTCGGCAAGGCCGCCTGAACCAGCCGGTCCTCCGGCCCCCCGGACCCCCCGTGCGCCAAGACGGGGTCGCACCACCCAAGGAAAGGCACTTTTCGTGCGTAACACCGCCAAGATCACCACCGCTGTCCTCGCCGCCGGAGCCCTCACCTTCGGGCTCACCGCCTGCGGCTCGGACCAGGACGCCGCCTCCGACACCTCCGGCCCGCTGGTCGTCGCCGCGAGCCCCGTGCCGCACGCCGAGATCCTGACCTTCGTCAAGGACAACCTCGCCGAGAAGGCCGGCCTCGACCTCGAGGTCAAGGAGTTCACCGACTACGTCACCCCGAACACCGCGACGGAGGACGGCTCGGTCGGCGCCAACTACTTCCAGACCCAGCCGTACCTCGACGACTTCAACAAGAAGAACGGCACCCACATCGTGTCGGTCGTCGACGTGCACCTGGAGCCGCTCGGCCTCTACTCGCACAAGGTGAAGAAGGCCGACGAGCTGAAGAGCGGTGCGACCGTCGCGATCCCGAACGACACCGTCAACGAGGGCCGGGCGCTGCAGCTGCTCGCCGCCAACGGCCTGATCACCCTCAAGGACGGCGTCGGCACCTCGGCCACCCCCGCGGACATCACCGACAACCCCAAGAAGCTCACCTTCAAGGAGCTCGAGGCCGCCCAGACCCCGCGCTCCCTGGACGACGTCGACGCCGCGGTGGTCAACGGCAACTACGCCATCGAGGCCGATCTGAAGCCCTCCGAGGACGCCCTGGTCCTCGAGGAGGCCGAGGGCAACCCGAACAGCAACCTCCTCGCCGTCAAGGAGGGCCAGGAGGACGACCCGCGCGTGAAGAAGCTCGCGAAGCTCCTCACCTCGCCCGAGGTGAAGAAGTTCATCGAGGACACGTACGCCGGCTCGGTGCTCGCCTCCTTCTGAGCCACCGGGACACCCTCACGTCCACCACGGCACCCGCCACGGGGTCCGACTCCGCGCCGCCCGGCGACGGGGGAGGACCCCGTGGTGCGTACCGGTGCTTTCATGCTGCATGCTGGGCAGTTCAGCAGCACCCGACGGTCTCTCAGTTACGGAGCGGCGCATGACGAGCACCTTCCCCGACATCTCCCTCAGCACGGAGCGGTTGGTGCTGCGTCCCCTCGACGCGGATGACGTCCCCGCCCTCGCCGCGATGATGAGCGACGAGCAGGTCGGCGCCTGGACCGGCGTCCCGCAGCCGTTCACCGAGGACACCGCCCGCACCTGGATCACCGAGTACGCCCCCGCCGAACGCGCCGCGGGACACGGCCTCGACCTCGCCGTCACCGAGTTCCTCACCCAGCGCCTGGTCGGCCTCATCCGGCTCACCCGCACCAACTGGCACGTACGGTCCACCGAGCTGTCGTACATCGTCGCCCCCTGGGCGCGCGGCGAGGGCTACGCCTCCGAGGCCGCGCTCGCCACCGCGCAGTGGCTGTTCGGCGACCAGAAGCTCCAGCGCATCGAAATGCGCACCGCCGCCGACAACACCGCCGCCCAGCAGGTCGCCCAGAAGATCGGCTGCATCAGCGAGGGCGTGCTGCGCAACGCCTGCATAGCCCGCGTCCGCACCGAGGACGGCGGCTGGAGCGAGGTGCGCACCGACTACATCGTGTGGAGCCTGCTGCCCGAGGACATCGAGGGCGCGGACGGACAACTCGCCGACAGCGGCGGCTTCACCGGCTACACCGACTGGAACTGACGTCCGAGGGGCGCACGCCGGGCCGCACCGGCGCGGCGGCCCGTGACCGCACCAGGTAATCTCGACAGACCGCCTCCGGGCGGGAACAGCCGAGGACGACCTGCGCGAACCCCAGGAGACTGACGACGATGGCCGACCGGGTCACGGTGATCGGCTGGGACGGCTCGCCGCTGACCGATGCGGCACGCTCCGCGCTGGGCGCGGCCACCCTGGTCGCCGGCGCCGCACACCACCTGGCGCTCCCCGAGGTGCCCGCCAGGGCCGAGCGCATCCGTCTCGGTTCCGTCTCCCTCGCCGCCCGCCGCATCGCCGCGCACCGCGGCACCGCGGTCGTGCTCGCCGACGGCGACCCCGGCTTCTTCGGCGTCGTACGCACCCTGCGCGCGCCGGAGTTCGGCCTGGAGGTCGAGGTCGTGCCCGCCGTCTCCTCGGTCGCCGCCGCCTTCGCCCGGGCCGGCATGCCCTGGGACGACGCGGAGGTGGTGGTCGCCCACCCGCGCACCCTGCGCCGCGCGGTGAACGTGTGCCGCGCCCACACCAAAGTGGCGGTTCTCACCTCGCCCGGCGCCGGACCCGCCGAACTGGGCCTGCTGATGGAGGGCGTCCACCGCTCCTTCGTCATCTGCGAGGAACTCGGCACCGAGCGCGAACAGGTCACCGTCGTCACCTCCGACAAGGCGGCCGACCACACCTGGCGCGACCCCAACGTGGTCATCGTCATCGGCGGCCCGGTGGCCGCCGGCGACTCCGCGGGCTGGCTCGCCGGACGCGGTCCCGCCGCCGGACCGCGCGGTTGGACCCTGCCCGCCGAGGAGTACGGCGGCGACCTCGGCGAGGGCGAGCGCGAACCCCTGCGCACCGGCCAACTCGCCCGCCTGGGACCGGGCCTGGGTGACCTCGTCTGGGACATCGGCTGCGGCTCCGGGGCGTTCGCCACCGACGCCGCGCGGGCCGGGGCCGCCGTCATCGCCGTCGACAGCGACCGGCACGCGTGCGCCCGCACCGACGCCGCCGCGCGCCGCCACGGGGTCCAGATGCAGATCGTCCACGGCACCGCGCCGCAGGTCCTGGAGAACCTCCCCGAGCCGGACGTGGTCCGGGTCGGCGGCGGGGGAGCGGCCGTGGTCTCCGCCGTGGCCGACCGCCGTCCGCAGCGGATCGTCACGCACGCCGCCACCCGCGACGCCGCCGAACTGATCGGCCGGAACCTGACGGAGCACGGCTACCGGGTTGAGTGCGCCCTGCTGCAGTCCGTCGAACTCGACACGCGGGCCTGGACGGAGAAGGAACGGAGCGTGGCCTTCCTGCTCAGCGGGGTGCTGCCCGCGCGCGACCGCTGAGCCGCCTTGCCGTCCCCGTGATCGGTTTGTCTTACTGCGCGCGGTAGGCTGGCCGATCGTTGTACCGCACTGGTCACCCGACGCTTCGTCGGCCAATGTCCAAAAAGCGCGCCCGTTTTGGGGTGGGTTGTGGTACGGCGGGAACCGGAGGACGCGCAACGTGGCGCAGTCCACAGCGGAACCGTCGCCGATCATGCTGACGCGACGGCGGTGCGCCCGCGACAATGCCAGTGAATGGCTTTGTCGCCTTTTTCGGGCGGGCCGTTCGTGCCGCTGGGGACGCACGCTCGTTCTTCAGAGTGGGGCGGTCGGTGCGCCGTTCCGGGTGAGCTGGTCGTAGGAGCACTAACCGATGGGCGAGGGGTACGCATGACCGACACCGGCCAGGTCCCGGGCGAGGGACTGCCGGAGAACGCAGGCAGGGTGGAACAGCCGGGCGTCCCCGCGCCGGACACGTACGCCTACCTCTCCGACAGTCCCGCCGAGGACGAAGACCTGCTGCTGCCCGGTGCGCAGGGCGCCTGGGGCAACGAGATCGCTCCGCCCCCGCCCGCCCCGGTCGTCGAGACCGTCCACCAGCCGGGCCCGCACGAGACGGACGGCCGCGGCTCCGTGGGCCTCGGCGGCGTCCGCCCGCCCGAGCCGCCGCAGCAGGCGCCTGCGCCTGCCCCGGCCGTGCCGAGCCGTCCGCTGCACCTCGGCCCGCCGCTGCCCGACCTGTCCGCGAGCCCGGTCCGCTCCCTCGCCGACCGCGGCCCCGCCGACCTGCCGGCCCGCCAGCCGGGTCCGCCGGCGCCCGGCCCCGAGCACCTCGACGCCCCGCGCGCCCGCGAAGCCGCGGCACCGCAGGCCGCGCCGTGGGCGGCCCAGGGCACGGCGGCTCCGGTCGCGCAGCCCGTGGACGCGGCTCAGGCGGCCGTCGCCCGGGTCACCACGCAGGCGGTCGGCACGGCGGTCGCCGCCGAGGGCGAGCAGACGCCTGCGGCCGCGTACGGCGAGCACGGCACGCCGGTGGTGCCGGGGCCGGCCGTGCCCGGCGACGCGGGTGTGGCCGTGCCGGTGGACGCCGCTCCGGGTGAGGCGCCGGAGGCTGCCAGGCAGGCGGACGGGACCGTGGCCCCGGAGGCCGGTGCGCGGGGGCCGGTGACGCCGGAAGCCGGCGAGGCCGCCGAGACGCCGAGTGCTGTCGTGACCGACCCCGGTGAGGCGCGGGACGCGCCTGCCCAGGAGGCGGCGGACGGTGGCGCGGAGGTGCCGCAGGAGGCCGTGGTCCAGGAGCCCCGGGCTTCGGAGGCCGACGCCCCGGTGGCCCAGGAGGCGCAGGACACCGGCGCGGCGGTGACCGTGCCCGAGCAGGCCCGGACCCCGGAGGCCGTCGCGGGGGACGGACAGGACGACGCCGCCCGGACGGCTGCCGCCGAGGCCGCGGTGCCGCAGTCGGCCGAGCCGCAGGCCGGCGCCGACGAGGACGCCGGTACGCCGGACGCCGACGCCCAGGCCGGCGCCGACGCACCGCAAGGGACCCCCGTCGCACCGCAGGGAACCCCCGTGGCCGTCGCGGAGGCCGCCGCGCCCGAGGCCGTCCCGGCGCCGGAGGCGCCCGGGAGCGCGCCGGTGCAGGACGCCGTCGCGACGCAGGACGGGGAGACGCCCGAGGCCCCGGCAGCGGACGCCCCCGACACCGCCGTACCGGCCGCCGAGGCCCCGGCGACCGAGCCCTCCCCGGCCCCCGCGCCGGAGGCCGAGGCCCCGACGGCGGAGCCGGCCGCCGAGGTGGCCCCCGAACCGGCCCCTTCGGAGGTTCCGGCGGCTCCCGGGCCCGCATCGGCCGCCCCGGGGACCGCGGCTTCCCCCGAGCCCCAGGCGGCCCCGGAGCCCACGCCCGCTTCCGAGGCCGTGCAGGACCCCCAGCGGACGCCCGCGCACGGGACCCCGCTCCCCGGCGCCCTGCCGCCCGAGCCCGAGGCGGACCAGCCGCTGGGCCAGTTCGTCCCCGCGGACGGCACCGTGCCCACCGCGCCCCGCCTCGCCCCCACTCCGCCGCAGGGCGTGACCCTCCCCGAGGACGGAACCGCCGGGTCCGCGCCCGCCGGGGCCACCGCACCGGAAGCCGCGCCCGCGCAGAGCCCCGCGCCCGCCGCCGACGCCCGGGCGGCCGCCGTCGTCGTCCCGCCCGCGCCCGCCGCCGACGCCGAGGCCGAGGTCGCGCAGAACGCCGACGACCTGGACACCCAGGGCGCCGGAGTCGAACCCGGGCCCGCGCCGGAGGCGGAGCCGGCCGGACCGCCCGCCCCCGGCTACGCCGACGCCGAGCGCGAGGCCGTGCTCAAGGTCATGCGCGAGCGCCGGGACATCCGCAACGGCTTCCGCGGCGACCCCATCCCGCACGAGGTGCTCCTCCGGGTCCTGGAGGCCGCCCACACCGCGCCCTCCGTCGGCCACTCGCAGCCCTGGGACTTCGTCGTCATCCGCTCCGAGGAGACCCGGCGCCGGATGCACGAACTGGCCATGCGCCAGCGCGAGGCCTACGCCAAGACGCTCCCCAAGGGCCGGGCCAAGCAGTTCAAGGAACTGAAGATCGAGGCCATCCTCGACACCCCGGTGAACATCGTCGTCACCGCCGACCCCACCCGCGGCGGCCGCCACACCCTCGGCCGGCACACCCAGCCGCAGATGGCGCCGTACTCCTCCGCGCTCGCCGTGGAGAACCTCTGGCTCGCCGCCCGGGCCGAGGGCCTCGGCGTCGGCTGGGTCAGCTTCTTCGACGAGCGCGAGATGGTCCGCGCCCTGGACCTGCCCGAGCACCTGGAGGTCGTCGCCTACCTGTGCGTCGGCTACGTCGACGAATTCCCGGACGAGCCCGAGCTGATGCAGGCCGGCTGGTCCAAGCGCCGCCCCCTGTCCTGGGTGGTGCACGAGGAGACGTACGGCCGTCGCGCCCTGCCCGGAGAGGACCCCCACGACCTGCTTGCCGAGACCGTCGCGCAGATCCGCCCGCTGGACGCCAAGGCGCTCGGCGAGGCGTGGGAGCGCCAGAAGCGCATGACGAAGCCGGCCGGAGCGCTCGGCATGCTGGAGATCATCTCCGCCCAGCTGTCGGGACTGTCCCGGCAGTGCCCGCCGCCGATCCCGGAGCCCGCGGCCGTCGCGGTCTTCGCCGGCGACCACGGGGTGCACGCCCAGGGCGTCACGCCCTGGCCGCAGGAGGTCACCGCCCAGATGGTCGCCAACTTCCTCGGCGGGGGAGCGGTGTGCAACGCCTTCGCCGCCCAGGTCGGCGCCGAGGTCTGCGTGATCGACGTGGGCGTCTCCTCCGACCTGCCGGCCACGCCCGGACTGCTGCCGCGCAAGATCCGCGCCGGCACGTCCGACATGACCACCGGGCCCGCGATGACCCGCGAGGAGGCCAAGCAGGCCGTCGAGGTGGGCATCGAGACGGCCCGCGACCTGGTCGCGGCCGGCAACAAGGCGCTGCTCACCGGCGAGATGGGCATCGCGAACACCACGGCGTCCGCGGCCCTCATCTCCGTCTACACCGGCGCGGACCCGGCCGAGGTCACCGGCCGGGGCACCGGCATCAACGACGAGACGCTCGCCCGCAAGACCGACGTCGTGCGCCGCGCCCTGGAGCTGCACCAGCCGGACCCGTCCGACCCCCTCGGCGTGCTGGCCGCGGTCGGCGGTTTCGAGCACGCGGCGATGGTCGGCCTGCTGCTCGGCGGCGCGTCGCTGCGGACGCCGGTGATCCTGGACGGCGTCAGCGCCGGGGCCGCCGCGCTGGTCGCCCGCGCCATCGCGCCGGAGGTCCTCGCGGCCTGCATCGCGGGCCACCGCAGCGCGGAGCCCGGCCACGTGGCCGCGCTCAACAAGCTGGGCCTCCGCCCGCTGGTCGACCTCGACCTGCGCCTCGGCGAGGGCACGGGCGCGCTGCTCGCGCTGCCGCTCGTGCAGAGCACGGCACGGGCCATGCACGAGGTCGCCACGTTCGACTCGGCGGGCGTGACCGAGAAGTAACGGCCGGACGTCCCCGCCCGCCCTCGTCGGCACCGGGCTGGCGGGGACGCCGTCCCCGGCAGCCCGGCAGGTCCGCGGGGCAGGGGCCGGCGCAAGCCCTCGATGAGACCCGTCCCACTCCCCGGACCCGCCCCATCCCCGCCGCCCACGGGCATAAAATGCCACGTCAGGCCCGCTCCGACGCCGCAGCGTGCCCGCTGACCCATCGCTCGTCCGAGGAGCCCCAGCTGATGGCCGAACACCCGCCCTACCCCGTAGGCCTCCGCCTCACCGGACGCCGGGTCGTCGTCCTCGGCGGCGGCCAGGTCGCCCAGCGGCGCCTCCCCGCCCTGATCAAGGCGGGCGCCGACGTCCACCTCGTGTCGCCGGAGGCCACCCCCTCCGTGGAGGCGATGGCGGACGCCGGTGAGATCACCTGGCACCGCCGCCCCTACGCCGAGGGCGACCTCGCCGACGCCTGGTACGCGCTGATCGCCACCAGCGACCCCGACGCCAACACGGCCGCCTCCGCCGAGGCGGAGAACCACCGCGTCTGGTGCGTCCGCTCCGACGACGCCGACGCCGCGACGGCGTGGACCCCCGCGACCGGCTCCAGCGAGGGCGTCACCGTCGCCGTGCTCACCACCGACGCGCGCGGACGCGACCCCCGGCACACCGCGGCCGTTCGCGACGCCGTCGTCGAGGGCCTGCGCGACGGCACCCTCGTCGCCCCGCACCACCGCACCCGCACCGCGGGCGTCGCCCTCGTCGGCGGCGGCCCCGGCGACCCGGACCTCATCACCGTGCGCGGCCGCCGCCTGCTCGCCGAGGCCGACGTGGTCATCGCCGACCGGCTCGGCCCGCGCGACCTGCTCGCCGAGCTCCCCCCGCACGTCGAGGTGATCGACGCGGCGAAGATCCCGTACGGCCGTTACATGGCCCAGGAGGCCATCAACGACGCGCTGATCGAGCACGCCAAGCAGGGCAAGTCGGTGGTCCGCCTGAAGGGCGGCGACCCCTACGTCTTCGGCCGCGGCATGGAGGAACTGCACGCCCTCACCGAGGCCGGCATCCCCTGCACCGTCGTCCCCGGGATCTCCAGCTCCATCTCCGTGCCGGGCGCGGCCGGCATCCCCGTGACCCACCGCGGGGTCGCCCACGAGTTCACCGTGGTCAGCGGCCACGTCGCGCCCGACGACGAGCGCTCCCTGGTCGACTGGCCCTCGCTGGCCAAGCTGACCGGCACCCTGGTGGTCCTCATGGGCGTCGACAAGATAGGGCGGATCGCCGAGACCCTCGTGGCGCACGGCAGGTCACCGGACACCCCGGTCGCCCTGGTCCAGGAGGGCACCACCGCCGCCCAGCGCCGCGTCGACGCCACCCTCGCCACGGTCGCCGAGACCGTCGTCGCCCAGGACGTGAAGCCGCCGGCGGTCATCGTGATCGGCGACGTCGTGGCCGTGGGCCCGGACGGGACGGCTGCCTGACATGGGCGAGATCATCACCGTCGACGACCCCGCCGACCCGCGCCTGCACGACTACACCGACCTCACGGACGTCGAACTGCGCCGCCGCCGCGAACCCGCCGAGGGCCTGTTCATCGCCGAGGGCGAGAAGGTCGTCCGCCGCGCCGGGGACGCCGGCTACGTCATGCGTTCCATGCTGCTGTCGCGGAAGTGGGTCGACGCCATGAAGGACGTCGTCGACCGCACCGACGCCCCGGTGTACGTCGTGGAGCCCGCGCTCGCCGAGCAGGTCACCGGCTACCACGTGCACCGCGGCGCGCTCGCCTCCATGCAGCGCCGGCCCCTGCCCGAGGCCGCCGAGGTGCTCCGCACGGCCCGCCGCGTCGTCGTCATGGAGTCGGTCAACGACCACACCAACATCGGTGCGATCTTCCGCTCGGCCGCCGCCCTCGGCATGGACGCAGTACTGCTCTCCCCGGACTGCGCCGACCCGCTGTACCGCCGCAGCGTCAAGGTCTCCATGGGCGCCGTCTTCTCCGTGCCGTACGCCCGCCTGGAAACCTGGCCGAAGGACCTGGCGTCGGTCCGGGAGTCGGGCTTCACCGTGCTCGCTCTCACCCCTGACGAGCGGGCCCGCTCCCTCGACGAGGCGGCCCCGCACCGGATGGAGCGGGTGGCGCTGATGCTCGGCGCGGAGGGCACCGGCCTGTCCCCCCGCGCCCTGTCCGCCGCCGACGCGTGGGTACGCATCCCGATGTCCCACGGCGTGGACTCCCTCAACGTGGGCGCGGCGGCCGCGGTCGCCTTCTACGCGGTGACGGCGGGCCGCCCGCAGGAGTGACGGGGCCGCCTCTTCGGCCGGGTCCGCGGCTCCGTCCCTGGGGGCGGGGCAGGGGGCCGGGCACGTCTGCCGGGGGAGCGGTCCCGCCTCTTGGCGGCAGCGGCCCCGACCCGCTCAACGAGTCAGCGGTCCCGCCGGCCGGGTCGGCGACCACCGTCCCGCGTGACGCGCGGGCCGCCCCGCCGGGCGCGCACCCGCCGCCCGCTCACCCGCTCAGGCAGACCCCTGGCACCCCTGCACCAGCGCGATGCCGAACGCCACCATCAGCGTCACCACCACGAACACGAACAACCGCTGCCTGAGCAGGCGCGGATTGGCCGGGCGCAGGCCGGACCCGGTCGGCCGGGGCGCCGGACGGCGACTGCCCGTGCCGGTGCCGGGCCGGGTGGCGCCCCGGGACGACGTGCCGGTACGCGGCTTCGGGCGGGCCGGCGTGCCCTGACGGGGCGCCCCGCTCCGCCCGGACCCCCCGCCCCGCGACGGGGGTACGCGCCTGCCGCCCCGCGAGGACGACGGGCCGCCGCCCCGGGACCCGGAGCCGCGTGCCGCGGAGCCGCCGCGCGGGGGAGTGGCCCGCCCGCCCTGCCGGCGCGCGTCCCGCTCGGGGTAGGTGTCCGCGAGCCGCCCGCCCGTCCGCTCGGACTCGGGGGTGCGCGGCGCGGGCGGCCGGACGTCGGCGAGGCCCTGCGCCTCCCGCGCGGCGATCTCCTTGAGCCGCAGCGACAGCTGCAGCGTGCTCGGCCGCTCTTCGGGGTCCTTCGCCAGACAGGCCCGCACCAGCGGGGCCAGCGCGTCCGGGACACCCTGCAGCTGGGCCTCCTCGTGCACGACGCGGTACAGCATCACCTCGGAACTGCCGTGTCCGAAGGGCGAGTCGCCCATCGACGCGTACGCGAGCGTGGCGCCCAGCGAGAACACGTCCGTCGCCGGAGTGACGGCCGCGCCGCGCACCTGCTCGGGGGCGAGGAAGCCGGGCGAGCCGACCGCCGTGCCGACGTGCGTGAGCGTCGACGCGCCCGTGGCCCAGGCGATGCCGAAGTCGATGATCCGCGGCCCCTTGGGGGACAGCAGGATGTTGGACGGCTTGAGGTCCCGGTGCACCACACCCGCCTCGTGCACCGCCACCAGCCCCTCGGAGAGCGCCGCGCCCACGGCCGCCACCTCGGCGGCGCTCAGCGGACCCTCGTCGGCGACCTTGTCGTGCAGCGACGGCCCCGGCACGTACTGGGTGGCGAACCAGGGGCGGTCGGCCTCCAGGTCGGCGGCGACCAGCCGGGCCGTGCAGCCGCCGCGGATGCGACGGGCCGCCGAGACCTCGCGGGCGAACCGTGAGCGGAACTCCTGGTCCTCCGCGAGATCGGGGCGGATGACCTTCAGCGCGACCCGCTGCCCCTTCTTGTCGGAGCCCAGATAGACCACGCCCATCCCGCCCGCGCCGAGCCGTCGGTGAAGCCTGAAAGAGCCGACGACGCGCGGGTCCTCGCGCCTCAGGCGCATCATCGCCATGTTCATCCCCGCTGCCCGGTCCTGTGACGTGCCACAGCTTACGTTTCCACAGCCGTCCGTGCGCAGAGGCCGCGCCCTCTCCGCTCGACGGATTGTCAGTGGCCGGTGGGAGACTTGAAGAGTGGTCAGGGAGCGCGTGAGCAGGCCGCGTTTGCGCGAGGGCGCGACAGGCCGGTCCCAACCACTCGACGGGGAAGGGGGATTGATCGCGTGAAGGGTGACCGGGTCGAGATCGTCGTGGACGCGGGGGACACGACGCGTACGTACGAGGTGGTGGCCTCGCGGGCGGGCCGCAGGGTGGAGACGGCGGTGCGACGAGGGGTGGTGGAAGTGAGTGAAGTCACCCGAACCGGCGCTGTGGTGCGCACCGCGCGTTTCATGGCGAACCGGGTGCTCGCCCTGGTGGAGCAGCCCGTCCCCCGCCGGGACACCTCGGAGGGAGCCGGCCGCGGCGGCCGTCCCCTCGGGGATGTCCCCGAGGCGTAGGACGCCGTCTCCACCCAGGGGAGTACGGCGCGGCGGCCCGCTCATCCTCGCGGAGGCCCGCCATTCGGTACGAGGGCATGACGTGGGGGAAGTCCGGGGCCCCTAGATTTGAGGTCGAGCGGCGGGTGCAGCACTCGTCCCCCGAGGCCGTACGCCCGCCGCTGCCACAGACAACAGAAACGGTCAGGAGAGGGGCCATGGCGTACACGGCACCGCGGACGCTGCTCCGCACGCGGGATCGCGGCAAGGACCGCCGGCACCCGCTGGTGGCGACGTTGATGGCCCTCCCCCTGGCGGTCCTGCTCCTCCTCGTCTTCGACGGGTGGGAGACGGTGACCACACAGGCGTCGTCCGTGGGCGAGATGCTGGGGCGCTGATCCAGCGACCCCGGGCCCGGAAGAGCGGTCCGGGCGGGGACATCCGCCCATGAAACCCCGTGGGGACGGGGGTGCGGCGGACGGCAAGATGCCGGCGCAGCTGGGGAGCTGCGCCGGCATCGCTTTTCCCCGGCGCCCGGAACACGCCCGCGGGGCCCGCGTAGCCTCACCCCGTGACCGAGGACCTCCTCCCCGCCCTGACCGCCCGTGCCACGGAGGCGGCCCACGCCCGCGATGCCGCCTGCCCCTGCACCGCCGCCACCCTCGCCCACCGCGAGGACACCACCGTCGTCCGGCACGCCGGCGCCGTGGCCAAGGCGCACGCCCCCGGCACCGACCCCGCCGCACTGGCGCTCCGCCTCGCCGTCGCCGCCCGCCTCCCCGGCGTGCTGCTTCCCCCGCTCGCCCCCGCCCCCGCCGAACTGCACGGCCGCCCGGTCACGTACTGGCCGTACGGCACGCCCGTGGACCCGGACGACCCGGACGCCGCCCCCTGGGAGCAGGCGGCCGTCCTCCTCGCCCGCCTCCACAACGCCCCGCTCCCCGAGACCGTGCCCCCCGCGCGCGGACCCGAGAAGGCCGCCCGCGCCGTCGCGCTCCTCCGGGGCCTCGCCCCGCGCCACCCTGCCGCCGCCCCCGTGCTGGACGCCTGGGCGGACCTCCCGCCCTGGGCCCGTGGCGAGGCGCCCGCGCCGGGCCCGGTACGCCTCTGCCACGGCGACTTCCACCTCGGCCAGCTGATACGCGGCCCCGCCCCGGGCGGCCCGTGGCTGCTGATCGACGTGGACGACGTCGGCGCGGGTCCGCCGGTCTGGGACCTGGCACGCCCGGCCGCCTGGTACGCCGTGGGAATGCTCGACCCCGACGCCTGGCACCGTTTCCTGGCCGCCTACCGCGCCGCCGGCGGTCCGGCCGTACCGCCCGACGGTGATCCCTGGCCGGTGCTGGACGTCCCGGCCCGTGCCCTCACCGCGCAGACCGCCGCCCGCGCCGTCACCGAGGCGGCCGCGGCGGGCCGGCCCCTGGACGAGGTGGAGGAGTGGCTGGTCGACGCCTGCGCGCGCATGCGGTCCGTACCGGCCGCCGCCCCGGCGGACTGAGAGGAATTCCCCGACGTGAGGTGCAACCGGCGCACAGCCGGACGGAGTCTGTCCAAGCGACAGGCGATGCAGGTACGACCGGCGAGGAGTTGAACCGAGGATGCAGTGTCCGAAGTGCCGTGCCCCCATGCACACGTACAACCGCAACGGTGTCCAGATCGAGCAGTGCAGCGGGTGCAAGGGGATCTTCCTCGACTACGGCGAGCTCGAGGCACTGACCCGGCTCGAGTCCCAGTGGTCGCAGCCCGCCCCGCCCCCGCCCGCCGCACCCCAGGCCTACCCGCCCGCCGCACCGCAGGCCTACCCGGCCGCGGCACCGCAGGCTCCGGCGTGGGGCGCGCCGCACGGGGGTCACCACGGCCACCGCCGTCACAAGAGCTTCGGGCACATGCTCTTCTCGAGCTGACGGGCACACGACGAAGCCCCCGGTCGCCGGACCGGGGGCTTCGAGCCGTGTGGACGATACTGGGATTGAACCAGTGACCTCTTCCGTGTCAGGGAAGCGCTCTCCCGCTGAGCTAATCGTCCTTGGAGGTGGAGACGGGATTTGAACCCGTGTAGACGGCTTTGCAGGCCGTTGCCTCGCCTCTCGGCCACTCCACCAGGAGTGTAGGGGACCGGGAAGCCCCCTCTTCCTTCGAGCGGACGACGAGGCTCGAACTCGCGACCTCAACCTTGGCAAGGTTGCGCTCTACCAACTGAGCTACGTCCGCCTGTCGTTTCGGTCCGCTTGCGCGTCCCGGCGACGAACTGAACTCTAGCGGATTCCGGGGCCAGTACAAAAACCCGTTTGCGCAGCGTGCTGCGCTGCGCCTGCTCACAGACGTGGTCACGTCACCCGTGCGCCCCCGCCATAGACTCGTGGCGTGCTCGACCTGCCACCTCTCGCGCGCTTCGGTGACCGCGTCGCCACCGGCCTCGCCGACGTCACCGACGACCCCGCCGCCCTCGACTCCACGGGCTTCTGGGCGGTCGCCGCCGACTTCGAGGGGCGCCTGACCTGCGCCCGGTTCCGGGACGTCCGGGACGAGCCCGTGCCGCCCCCGGCGCCGGGCGCCTGGCGGGGACCGGCGGCCGGCGACTGGACCTCCTCCCTGGACCGCGCCGCGTACACGGCGGCGGTGCGCCGGATCCGCGACCGCATAGCGGCGGGCGAGGTCTACCAGGCGAACCTCTGCCGCGTCCTGTCCGCGCCAGCGCCCCCGGACGCCGACGTGGACGCCCTCACCGCCCTGCTGACCCGCGGCAACCCGGCGCCGTACGCAGGAACGATTCGGCTGCCGCGGCACGGCGTGGAGATCGCCACCGCCTCGCCCGAGCTGTTCCTCCGCCGGGAGGGCCGGGTCGTGGAGTCCGGGCCGATCAAGGGCACGGGCCGCACCGAGGCGGACCTGCTGGAGAAGGACTACGCCGAGAACGTCATGATCGTCGATCTGGTCCGCAACGACGTCGGACAGGTCTGCGCCACCGGCACGGTCACGGTCCCCGACCTCTGCGCCGTCGAGAAGCACCCGGGCCTGGTCCACCTCGTGTCCACGGTCCGCGGCGAACTGCGTGAGGGCGAGGGCTGGACCGGACTGCTGCGCGCCGCCTTCCCGCCCGGCTCCGTCACCGGGGCGCCCAAGTCCAGCGCGCTGCGGATCATCGAGGCGCTGGAGACCGCGCCGCGCGGCCCGTACTGCGGGGGGATCGGCTGGGTCGACGCCGACCGCGGCACCGGCGTGCTCGCCGTCGGCATCCGCACCTTCTGGATCGACCGGGACGCGGACGGCCGGGCCGTACTGCGGTTCGGCACCGGCGCCGGCATCACCTGGGGTTCCGACCCCGAGGGGGAGTGGCGGGAGACCGAGCTGAAGGCCTCCCGGCTGCTCGCGGTAGCGTCGGGGACGTACCAGGTGAGCGAAAGGATCCGGACGTGAAGATCTGGCTCGACGGCGCGCTGCGGGACTCCGAGTCCGCCCGCGTCTCCGTCTTCGACCACGGACTGACCGTGGGCGACGGCATCTTCGAGACGGTGAAGGCCGTGGACGGTCGGCCGTTCGCCCTCACCCGGCATCTCGACCGGCTGACCCGCTCGGCCCGGGGCCTCGGACTGCCCGATCCCGACCTGGACGAGGTCCGCCGCGCCTGCGCCGCCGTCCTCGAGGCCAACCCCGTGCCGCTCGGCCGGCTGCGCCTCACCTACACCGGCGGACACGGCCCGCTCGGCTCCGACCGCGGCGACCGGGGCCCGACCCTCGTGGTCGCCCTCGGCGGGACCACCCGCCGCCCGGACACCACGGCCGTCGTCACCGTGCCCTGGACCCGCAACGAACGCGGCGCGCTCACCGGCCTGAAGACCACCTCGTACGCCGAGAACGTCGTCGCCCTCGCCCGCGCCCACGAACAGGGCGCCACCGAGGCGCTGTTCGGCAACACCGTCGGACAGCTCTGCGAGGGCACCGGGTCGAACGTCTTCGTCGTCCTCGACGGCGAACTCCACACCCCGCCGCTCTCCTCCGGCTGCCTCGCGGGCATCACCCGCGAGCTGGTCGCCGAGTGGGCCGGGGCCAAGGAGACCGATCTGCCGCTGGACGTCCTGCGGGAGGCCGACGAGATCTTCCTCACCTCCACCCTGCGCGACGTGCAGGCGGTGCACCGCGTCGACGACCGCGAACTGTCCGCCGCGCCCGGCCCGGTGACGGCCGAGGCCATGCGGATCTTCGACGAGCGGTCCGCGGCGGACATCGACCCGTGAGGCGCCGGAAAACCTGCTGAAGCAAGGGCGGGCTGCAGCGGGGTAGAACACTCGTGATGACCACCACCCTGCGGCCGACCGGGCCGCTCCAGCGGAACCCCGACGGGACGCGTTCGCGTCACTTCCACGTCTGTGTGAACAGCCGTCCCGTGGGGGAGGTGCGCCTCGGCACGGACCCCGTCTTCGGCGACGCCGTGGCGCGGATCGTCGATCTGCGCATCGACGAACCGGACCGGCGGCGCGGCCGGGGCACGGTGGCCGCCCTCGCGGCGGAGGAGGTGGCCCGCGGCTGGGGCTGCCGCCGGATCGAGGTCACCGTCCCCGCCCGGCCGGGCACCGCCCTCGCCCTCGCCGTGGCGCTCGGCTACGTCGTGCGCAACCGGACGATGGAGAAGGCCCTGAGCGACACCCCGCCCGCCCTGCCGGACGGCGCCCGCGCCCGGCCCATGACCGAGGAGGAGTTCGGTCCCTGGCGGGCCGAGAGCTCGGCGGACTACGCGCGGGAGTGGGCGCGGCGCGGGGCGCCCGAGGCGGAGGCGCGGGCCAAGGCCGCCGCGGACGAGGCGGCGCTGCTGCCCGACGGCCTCGCCACGGAGGACATGGTCCTCAGCGTCCTCGAGCACGAGGGGACCGCGGTCGGCACGCTGTGGCTCGCGGTGCGCGGCGAGCGCGGGTACGTGTTCGACGTGGAGGTGTCGCCCGCCCACCGCGGCCGGGGCCACGGGCGCAGCCT
Source organism: Streptomyces sp. DH-12 (assembly GCF_002899455.1). Lineage (GTDB taxonomy): Bacteria > Actinomycetota > Actinomycetes > Streptomycetales > Streptomycetaceae > Streptomyces. The sequence continues at coordinate 6,163,926 of NZ_PPFB01000001.1, forward strand.
CATGCTCCTCGCCGAGGCGCAGGCGACCGCCGCGGGCAACCGGACCATCGGCCTGAACGTGTTCGCGGGCAACACCCCGGCCGAGCGGCTCTACGACTCGCTCGGCTACACCGCGACGCGGTACTCGCTGTACAAGCCGCTGGTGTAGCCGCCGGGGCGGACAGGGCCAGGGGCGGTGGGTCAGACGTCCTGTCCGGCCAGCAGCCGGTCCGCGATCTCCTCGATCCGCTCGCGCAGCCCCTCCTGGCTCTTGCCGCCGTCGAGCCGCTCGCCGCCGATGACGTACGTCGGCGTCCCGGTCACCCCGATCGCCTTGCCCTCGGCCTGGTCCGCGTCGACCACCAGGATGTGCCGCCCGTCGATCAGGGCGGTGTCGACCTCGTCGGCGTCCAGACCCAGCTCACGGGCGGTCTCGACCAGGACGGCCTCGCCCCGGCGCTCCAACTCCTCGACCCGGCCGAGCACGGCCTCCGCGTACTCCCAGCCCCGGCCCTGCTCCCACGCCTCCTCGGCGGCCTGGGCGGCGGCGAAGGCGTGCTTGTGCTTCTCCAGCGGGAAGTGCCGCAGCCGGATCTCCAGCCGGTCGCCGTACCGGGCCCGCAGGGCGCGGAGGTCGTCCAGGGCGGTTCGGCAGTCGGCGCACTGCAGCTCGCACCACACGTCGAGGACGGGGGCGGAGAAGCGGGCGGGGGAGGAGTCGTTCATGGGCCACAGTCTTCCAGCCGGTGCCCGACACCACCCAATCCGGTCCGCGCACCGGGTCCTCCGGCGCGGCCCGGAGACCCCTCACGTGTGTGCCGACCGGCACCTGCGGAGGAGCCGTGACCCGGAGATGTCCCTGATGTCCGCCCCGGGCATGGCCGCTCGGGGTGCGACGGGTGCAGGATGGAAGGGACGAAGCCCCTCGCGACCGCACGCACGCTGCCCTGGAGGACCGGATGATTGCCGAGACCGTCTGCTCCGCCGTCGCCGCGGCGGGCCTGGGCATCGCGGTGGTCACGGCCTACCGCAGGCGCTACCTCACCGCGACCCGCATCGCCGCGTACGCGCTGGTGCCGCTCGGTCTGGTGATGACCGGCGTCGTCGAGTGGCTCGCGGACACCGCCTTCAGCCCGACGGCATGGGTCGGCTTCGGCCTGCTGGGGCTGTCCTGGGTGCTGTTCGCCACGACCCGCACCGTGGAGCGCCGGCGGGGCGGCACCCGCAAGGAGCGCAAGGCGGCACAGGAGACGGCCGCCCCCGCCGCCACGGCACCGGGCGCCTCCGCGCCCGCCCTCGGACAGACGCCGTCCCGGGGGCAGAGCCCCGCGCCCCGGCAGCAGACGCCGGCCGCCCAGGGGGACGACGACTTCAGCGACATCGAGGCCATCCTCAAGAAACACGGCATATGACCGCCCGGGACCGCACGCGTCACAGGAGGTCCCGGACCGCTCGGAAATGATCACGCTCTGACCGGTAGACCGCGCTTTCCGCGTGCGCGCGTGTCCTGCCCGAGTGTTGATCGCCTCGTGCCCGTCCGATGCGTCATCATCGCGGCGAGATGCTGGACACGACACAGAGCGATGCCGCGCCGCAGCAGGGCGAGCCGCGCGGATGCCTCTTCGCCCTATCCCAGCCACCGCTGATGATCTTCCTGGCGGTGATCGGGTGTCTGCTTCTCACGGCCGCCTTGCACGACCTGCTGTGGCTGTGAGCCGTACCCGCGGTTCCCCGGCGTCACCCGTCGGGACCGCGTCGGCCCGGCATCCGCGGTGACGGTCCGTGGCGGCCGGGGCCGGTCAGCCCGCCGCCTCCTTGCGGCGTGCCCGGTAGGCGGCCACGTGCAGCCGGTTGCCGCAGGTGCGGCTGTCGCAGTAGCGGCGCGAGCGGTTGCGGGACAGGTCGACGAAGGCGTGTCTGCAGTCCGGCGCCTCACAGCGACGCAGGCGCTCCTGCTCGCCGGCGACCACGAAGAACGCCAGCGCCATCCCGCAGTCGGCGGCCAGGTGATCGGCCACGGAGGCGCCGGGGGCGAAGTAGTGCACGTGCCAGTCGTAGCCGTCGTGGTCGGTGAGCCGGGGCGTGGTGCCGGCGGCCGCGATCAGCTCGTTGATCATCGTGGCGGCGCTGCGGGCGTCGGGGGCGGCGAACACCGCGGCGAACCGCGCCCGGATCTTGCGCACCGCGGCCAGGTCGAACTCGGTGAGCACCCCGACCTCACTGACCTCGTGGTCCCGCACGAACGCGTCGAGGGCCGGGACGTCCGGCAGTCCGTCCGGTGTCCCGTCGTCCTCCGGTGCGGTGTTCACCAGGTCCACCACGGTGCTCAGCGCGCACCGGGTGTCATGGGTGATCAGCACGATTCGCTCCCTGGCCTGGGGGTCGGGCGGGCGCCCGCCGATGGTGGCCGATGGTAGTGGCTCCGGCGCACCCCGCACCTCCCTGCTCCGCACATGGCTTCGAATCCAACGCGGAACGGCGCCCGCGGGTTCCCGGGCCCTCGCGAGTACGCGGCCAGGCCACACCCTCCGGGCGTGCCCACACCCGGCCCCGGGCAGCCCTGACAGGCCACCGCGCCCACCCACGCGTCATCCCCCCGGGCGGCTGCGCGCGCCTCGTTCTCCCGGCGCCCCACGCCTCCGGCCCGGACCCGGCGTGCGCACCCGTCCCCCATCGCCCACGCCCTCGGCCCCGAGCCGGCGCGCACGCCCCTCGGGCGCGTCCGTGCCCGGCCTCGAACGGGCGGGCGCATTCTCGACGCCGGGCAGCGCCGCCCCGTGCCTCCGGGGCCCCACGCCCGTCCCGCGCCTCCGGCACCGCACGGGCGTGCGCAGGCCCCTGCGCTCGCGCACCCAGCCCAGTCCGACGGTCGGCCCCGCTTCCGGGCGCGCCCGTGGCAGCCCTCGATCGGGTGTGGATGCGCCTCGGCGCGCTCCCCCCGTCCCGGCGCACGCATGAGGCCGGGCAGCCCCGTGGCCACGCGTCCGCCCCGGCCAGGCGCCCGTCTCCGGCGCCAGGCGTGCCCGCGCCCCCGGCGCCCCGCACAGCACACCGGCGCCGAGCCGCGGCGACCCGCGGCTCGGCGCCGGTGTGCGAGCCGTATGCGGCTGCATCCCGTATGCGGCTGTCCGGGCCCGAGCCGTCACCCCGAGTCGACGGCGCCGGGCGGCTTCGCGGGCCTCGCCTAGCTTTCCGCCAGGATGTGCGAGAGCTCCTGATCGAGGTCGAAGTGCCGGTGCTCCGTGCCGGGCGGCACGGCGGCGTCGGTACGCTTCAGGAAGGACTCCAGAGCTCGTGCCGGGGCCTCCAGCAGGGCCTCTCCCTCCGGAGAGCTCAGGGCGATGCACACGACGCCCTGACCGTGACTGCGCGACGGCCAGACGCGGACGTCGCCGGTGCCCGTGGGGCGGTGAAGTCCCTCGGCGAGGAGGTCGCGGGCGAACACCCACTCGACGGTTTCCTCGGCTCCGGTGTGGAAGGTGGCGTGCACGGCGTAGGGGTCGGCCGTGTCGTACCGCAGGCCTGCGGGGACAGGCAGGGAGGACTCGCTCGACACAACGAGGCGCAGGTGCAGCTCGCAGCTGACCGTGGTGTTCATAAGCGCCAGGGCCTTTCGCTCAGTGTGCGCTCGGGGATTCGCACGTCGGCGAAATCGACATGCCACCTACGGTGCCGTTGTAAACCCCTCTGCGTGTTTTGCGTGGGATTACGTAACTCTTCCGGCCGAGAGATCGTTCGGACCCCGCGCCCGTTCCGGTGACGTCTCCGGCTCCGGTAGTGTTGGGCTGCATGAACACGGGGAGTAACAAGTCCGGCGAGGCCGTGATCGCGGCCCACGGGGTGACGGTGGACGAGAGCGAGCGTCAGGACGAGCGGGGGCTCGGGTCGAGGGCGCCCGAATTCGTGAAGGCGCGGCGCGCGCTGCACCTGAGCTGGCAGGTGGGGGTCTTCGTCGTCGGTCTGGCCGTGGTGGTGGCCGGCGTGCTGATGCTGGTGCTGCCCGGCCCGGGGTGGGTCGTGATCTTCGGCGGCATGGCGATCTGGGCGACCGAGTTCGTCTGGGCCCAGCTGGTGCTGCGCTGGACCAAGCGCAAGGTCACGGAGGCCGCCCAGCGGGCGCTGGACCCCAAGGTGCGGCGCCGCAACATCATTCTGACCTCGGTCGGCCTGGTGGTCGTGGCCGCGCTGGCCGGCTTCTACCTGTGGAAGTTCGGTCTGCAGATGCCCTGGAAGATCAAGGACCAGTGACGGGCGCCGGGGGTCGGGCCGCCTGGTCCCCGGTGGTCACGGGCACCCCCTGACATGGGGTAATGTTCTTCCTGCGCCCGGGCGATTAGCTCAGTGGGAGAGCGCTTCGTTCACACCGAAGAGGTCACTGGTTCGAACCCAGTATCGCCCACCGGATCAAGCGGTCCGGCTCACCGACAGTGAGCCGGACCGCTTCGTCGTGTGCGACAGGGCGCTCCCGCTTCGGCCCCCACGCCGTTCCGCTTCGCCCGCGTTCACCCAACCGTGACCTTCCGCGCGGCCCGCCGCGGCCGCCGCCGCGTTGTTCGGCCGGTCGGTCGCGGGCGCGGGGACCTGCCGCTTTCCCTCCCGGCCCGGATCTTCGCCGGACGCACCCGTCGCCACGCCCCCGCGAGGGCCCGCCATCAATTCCTGTCCGAATCATTGACGCGCCCATGAGGCCTCCGTACCTTGTGCCAGCAAGCGCTTACTTGAAACGATTCACAAGCGGTCGGGAACGTCGCGGGGAGGCTCGTATGCAGCAGGGCAAGGGTGTGGAGAGGCGGACGGTCCTCAAAGCGGCGGGAGCCTCGCTCGCCGTCACGGGGCTCGGCGCGGCGGCGACCGCCTGCGGTGGCGGAAGCGGTTCCGGAGACGGAACGGTGACGATCCGTTATGCCTGGTGGGGTGCCGAGGACCGGGCGCGGCGCATCAACAGGACCATCGATCTCTTCGAGAAGAAGCACCCGAAGATCAAGGTCAAAACCGACTTCCAGCCGTACACGGATTTCTGGAAGAAGTTCAACACACAGGCCTCCGGCGGGAATCCGCCGGACGTCTTCCAGAATGCCATCGGATTCCTCCGTAAATACGACGCGAAGAATGTGCTCCTCGATCTCCATGAGCAGGTGAAGGCCGGCAACCTGCGGATGGAGGGCTTCCGGGCGGGCCTGGAGAAGTTCGGCGAGATCGACGGCAGACTTCTCGGCGTGCCCGTGGGTTCCAACTCGATGGCCCTCGTCATCGACAAGCCCGTCTACGCCCGCGCCGGGATCACGCCCGAAATGGGCTGGACGTGGGACGACTTCGACGAGGCGTTGACGCGGGTGCGCGACCGGGCGGGCCGGGCCGGCGACAGCGGCATGTACGGCGTCATGTACCTCTACGACCTGTACCTGCGTCAGAACGGCACGGCGTTCTTCACCGAGGACGGTCTCGGTTTCACCGAGGCGGACCTGACCCGGTGGTGGACGAAGGCGGAGAAGGGCGTGAAGTCCGGCCTCTTCGCCGACCCCAAGAAGGTCGCGCAGATCAAGCCCAAGTCGGCGCTCTCCGCCGAACTCGCGGGCAGCGAGTTCACCTGGGACAACTTCACCGTCCGCTACACCTCCGAGGGCAGGAGCGAGTACGGACTCGCGCCCATCCCCACCACCGACGGAAAGCGGACCGGCCAGTACCTCGGCTCGCTGATGCTCAGCGCCTCCCGGCGCACCCAGCACCCGGTGGAGGTCGCGAAGTTCATCGACTTCATGGTGCACGACCCCGAGGTCGCCACGATCATGGGCTACGACCGCGGTGTGCCCGCCACCACGGCCCAGTACGAGGCGTACCGGCCCACCGACCCGGTGAACAAGGCGATCGCCGCCTACGAGGAGTCCCTCGTCGAGGCGGGCGTGCTGGAGCCCATCACCCCGCACCCGAACGGCGCCGACATCTGCGAGGCCGCGTTCCTGCGCATCGGCGAGGAGCTGGGGCTGGGCAAGCGGTCGGTGGCCGACGCCGTCGAGCAGTTCTTCAACGAGTCGAAGACCGCCCTCAGCGGCTGAGGGGAAACGCCGTGACACACGCCCCTGCGACGGAGGTCCGGGCGAAGGATCCCGGGCCGCGGCACGGTCCGGACACGCCCCCGCGCCCCGCCGCCCCGAAGCGGCGGGGCCGTCGGGAGAACCTGGCCGGCTACCTCTTCATGTCCCCGTGGATCGCCGGGTTCCTGCTGCTGACGGCGGGCCCGATGGCCGCCTCGCTGTACTTCGCCTTCACCGACTACAACCTGTTCGACGCCCCGCGCTGGATCGGCCTGGACAACTTCTCCGAGATGTTCGCCGACCCGCGCTGGCGCCACTCGGTGCGCGTCACTCTCTGGTACGTCGTCGTCGGCACGCCGGTCAAGCTGCTCGTCGCCCTCGGTGTGGCCCTGCTGCTCGCGCAGAAGCGGCGCGGGCAGGCCTTCTACCGGGCCGCCTTCTACGCGCCGTCGCTGATCGGGGCCAGCGTCTCCGTCGCCATCGTCTGGAAGGCGATCTTCTCGGACGACGCCGTCGTCGACCGGACGCAGCAGGTGTTCGGCATCGACGCCGGCGGCTGGACCGGCGATCCGGACCTCATCATCTACAGCCTGGTCGCCCTGACGGTCTGGCAGTTCGGCGCGCCGATGGTCATCTTCCTGGCCGGGCTGAAGCAGGTGCCGCGCGAGCTGTACGAGGCGGCCGACGTGGACGGGGCCGGCACCCTGCGGCAGTTCTGGAACATCACCCTGCCGATGATCTCGCCGGTGCTGTTCTTCAACGTCCTGCTGGAGACGATCCACTCGTTCCAGATCTTCAGCTCCGCCTACATCATCGGCGGCGGCGCCGGCGGCAACGCCTGCGGTCCGGCGGACGGATCCATGGTCTACACCTGCTACCTGTACGTCCAGGGCTTCGAGAACAGCCGGATGGGCCTGGCCTCCGCCATGGCGTGGATGCTGCTGGTCGCGGTCGCCCTGGTCACGGCGGTGCTGTTCTGGTCGCAGAAGCGCTGGGTGCACTACGAGGAGGGCGGCCGATGACCGCACAGGCCACCGACACCACACGCGCCCCGTCGTCGAAGGGCGCCCTGCGGCGCCGGCTGCCCGGCTCGCTCGCCTGGCACATCGGGGCGCTGGCGCTCCTCGCGGTGATCCTCTACCCGGTGGTGTGGGTCGTCGGCGGGTCGTTCAAGCGGAGCGAGGACATCGTCGGCAGCCTGGACCTGTTCCCGGCCGACCCGATCGTGTCCAACTACACCAGCCTCGCCGACGGCATCGCGGACATCCCCATCTCCGCCTTCTTCCTCAACTCGCTCTTCCTCGCGGTCGGTTCGGTGATCGGCATCCTGGTCTCCTGCTCGCTCACCGCGTACGCCTTCGCCAAGATCCGGTTCGCCGGGCGGAACCTGCTCTTCACACTGATGATCGGCACGCTGCTGCTGCCGTACCACGTGCTGCTGATCCCGCAGTACGTGCTGTTCCGCAACCTGGACATGATCAACACGTACACCCCGCTGCTGCTGGGGAAGTACCTGGCCACGGAGGCGTTCTTCGTCTTCCTGATGGTGCAGTTCATGCGGAACCTGCCCCGGGAGCTCGACGAGGCGGCCCGGCTCGACGGCTGCGGGCATCCGCGCATCTACTGGTCGATCGTGCTGCCGCTGTGCCGGCCCGCGCTGATCACCAGTGCCATCTTCACCTTCATCAACGCCTGGAACGACTTCATGGGCCCGCTGATCTACCTCAACGAACCCGGCAAGTACACCGTCTCCCTCGGGCTGAAGATGTTCGTCGACCAGGAAGGGCTCGCCAACTACGGCGGCATGATCGCCATGTCGCTGGTGGCGCTGCTGCCGGTGCTGGCCTTCTTCCTGGCCTTCCAGCGGTACCTCATCGACGGCATGGCGACCTCCGGACTGAAGGGCTGAGTGCGGTGACGACGTCCCTGGCACACACCGGGTCGAGGGCCTGGGGGAGGTTCGCGCTCTTCGCCGAGTGCCTGCTGACCGGCGTGTGGATCGCGCTGGCCGCGCTGCCGCTGGTCACCTACCCCGCCGCGCTGGCGGCGGGGGCCCGGCACCTGCGCCGCCACCTCGCCCATGAGCAGGGCGGATGGCGGGAGTTCACGGCCGATTTCCGGGTGGCGGTGCGCGGCGGCTGGCTCGTCGGACTCGCCGGGTGGGCGGCCGTCGCCGTCGTGTGGACCGACCTGCGCGCCGTGCGGGCGGGGCTGCCGGGCGGTCCGCTGGTCGGGGCCGTCGGGGTGCTCGCGCTCATCGGGGCGGCCGCCGCGCTGTTGCGCGCGGCGGCGCTGTGGCGCCCCGGCCTCTCCTGGCGGCCGCTCATGGCGCGGGCCGGACGGCACACCGTACGGGACCCCGCCGGATCCTTCCTGCTCATCGGCGGACTGGCCGTCGCGGGCTGCTCCGCCTGGTTCAGCACCCCTCTCGCGGTCCCCGTGCTGGGGGCCGTCGCGGCGGCCGCCGTCGCCGTGGAGGAACGTCACCGGCACCGCTGACGGGCGGCGCCCCCTGCCGGGGCGGGCGCTTCGGCGTCACGCCTCCGTCTGTCATGTCCTTGACATCGCTGTGCAGTCCTCGCAACGGAAAGGAAGGGCCATGTCCCCCCTCCCCCGCAGATCCCTCATCAAGGCGGCCGCCGCCGCCACAGCCGCCGCCCCGGCCGGCTGGGCCCTCGGCGAGCGGAACACCGCCGCGGCGCCTGCCGCCGCATCCGCCGGCGCCGGCCCGGTGGCCCTGGACTGGCTGGAGGAGGGCGGCCTGGGCGCCGCCCCCGGCTCCACCGTCGGCGTCCCCTGGCCCCGCGGCGCCCATCCGGAGGGCCAGACCTTCTCCGTGACGGACGCCGACGGCAACGACGTCCCCGTCCAGACCTGGCCGCTCGCCCACTGGCCCGACGGCTCCCTCAAGTGGACCGCCCACGCCGTCAGTTCGGGAACCGGTCGGCTCACCCTGAAGGCCGGTACGCCCGCCGCGCCCGAGAAGAAGGTCACCGTGACCCGGCGCGGCGCCACCGTCACCGTCTCCACCGGCGTCATCACCGCCCGGATCGGCACCACTGGCGACACCCTCGTCAGGTCGGTCACCCGCGGCTCCACCGAGATCGCCCGCGACGGACGCCTCGTCGTGCTGCGCCAGCCCGAGATCGAGGACGGCGACCGCACCACCGTCAGGACCGAGCGGTTCGACGGCACGATCTCCGGCCTCACCGTCGAACAGGACGGCCCCGTCCGGGCGGTCGTCCGCGTCGACGGCACCCACCGCAAGGGCCGCGACACCCTGCTGCCCTTCTCCGTGCGCCTCTACTTCCACGCGGGAGCCGACTCCTTCCGCATGGTGCACACCGTCACCTACGACGGGAAGCAGGAACCCGGCCACGCCAAGGGCGACTTCGTGCGCGGCATCGGCGTCCGCTTCTCCGTCCCGCTGCGCGACGCGGCGTACGACCGGCACATCCGGCTCGGCGGCGAGGGCGACGGACTGCTGCGGGAGGCGGTCAAGGGCATCACCGGACTGCGCCGCGACCCCGGCATCGCCGTGCAGGAGGCCCAGTTCGAGGGCCGCAAGCTGCCCGACCCGACCACCTGGGACCAGCGCGTCACCAGCCGCCTGCAGTACATCCCCGAATGGGGCGACTACACCCTCTCCCAGCTCTCCGCCGACGGCTTCACCGTCCGCAAGCGCACCAGGAAGGGCCACGGCTGGATCGGCGCCGGCGGCGGGCGGCGTGCCTCCGGACTCGGGTACGCCGGCGGCGTCAGCGGCGGCCTCTCCTTCGGACTGCGCGACTTCTGGGAGAAGTACCCCGCCCAGCTCGACGTCCGGAACGCGCACACCGACGCCGCCGAGGTCACCCTCTGGCTCTGGTCGCCCGAGGCCCAGCCCATGGACCTGCGCTTCTACCACGACGGCATGGGCCAGGACACCTTCCCCGAACAGCTCGAGGGCCTCAACATCACCTACGAGGACTACGAGCCCGGCTTCGGCACCCCCTACGGCATCGCCCGCACCTCCGAGCTGCTGTTCTGGGCCGACGCCGCCACCCCGAGCGCCGAACAGCTCGCCGCCCGGGCGCGGGCCGTACGGGTGCTGCCGCAGCTCGCCGCGCCGCCCCGGCAGCTGATCGCCGCCGGCGTCTTCGGCAAGGGACTGTTCGCCGAGCCCGACCGCTCCACCCCCGCCAAGGCGAAGATCGAGGACCACCTCGACTTCCTCTTCACCTACTACAAGGACCAGGTGGAGCAGCGCCGCTGGTACGGCTTCTGGGACTACGGCGACATCATGCACACCTACGACACCGTCCGGCACCAGTGGCGCTACGACGTCGGCGGCTACGCCTGGGACAACAGCGAACTCTCGCCCGACCTGTGGCTCTGGTACGCCTACCTGCGCTCAGGCCGCGCCGACATCTTCCGCTTCGCCGAGGCGATGACCCGCCACACCGGCGAGGTCGACGTCTACCACCTCGGCGAGTGGGCCGGGCTCGGCACCCGGCACGGCGTCCAGCACTACGCCGACAGCGCCAAGCAGCAGCGCATCGCCAACACCACCTACCGCCGCTTCCACTACTTCCTCACCGCCGACGAACGCACCGGCGACCTCATGCACGCCAATGTCGACAGCGACGAGACCTTCCTCGCCCTCGACCCGCTGCGCAAGATCCGCACCGAGCCGTACACCCCCGACCCGGGCGCCCTGTCCATCGGCTTCGGCACCGACTGGAGCGGCCTGGTCTCCGCCTGGCTCACCGAGTGGGAACGCAAGGGCCCCAAGTGGGAGAAGGCCCGGGCGCGCGTGCTCTCCACCATGGAGACCATCGCCGCCCAGCCCAACGGCTTCGTCCAGGGCAGCGGCCTGTACGACCTCGGCACCGGCCGGTTCGCCGTCGCGGACACGCCGAAGGTCGAGGTGTCCCACCTGTCCGCCGTCTTCGGCCTGAACGAGCTGTGCGCCGAACTGATCGACCTCGTCGACATGCCCGAGTTCGAGCAGGCGTACTACGACTACTGCCGCCACTTCAACGCCACCAAGGCGGAGCAGGCCGCACGCTACGGCAGCGACTTCGGCAGCCTGATCCTCTTCCAGGGCCACTCCCGGCTCGACGCCTACGCCGCCGTCCGGACCGGCGACGAGGCGCTGGCGCAGCGGGCGTGGAAGAAGTTCTACGACTCCGACGGCTACAAGGAGTCCGCGCCCTGGACGACCGAGAAGGTGAGCGGCCCCACCGCCCTGGTCGCCGGCGGCGAGGCCCCCTGGGTCTCCACCAACGACACCGCCCTCTACGCACTCGCCGCCATCGAGAACCTCGCACTCCTGGGAGACCGCATGCCGTGACGCACGAGCCGGGCGCGGGCGGGCACACTCCGTACATGGACCGGAACCATTACCGCTTCCGCAGTGTGTGGACCCTGTCCGCGCCCGCCGTGACCGTGTACGGCGTACTGGAGCGCATCGAGGACTACCCCCGGTGGTGGCCGCAGGTGCGGGAGGTCGCCCGCCTCGACGACACCACCGGCATCGTCACGATCCGCTCCGTGCTCCCGTACGACCTGACCTTCACCCTGCGCGAGGGGCGGCGGGACCGGGAGAGCGGCGTGCTGGAGGCCGGGCTGTCCGGCGACATCGACGGCTGGGCGCGCTGGACCGTCACCGATCTGGGCGCCCACGGCTGCCTCGCCCACTACGAACAGGAGGTCGACGTCCGGGCGCGGCTGCTGCGCCTGCTGGCCGTGCCCGGACGGCCCCTCTTCCGCGCCAACCACGCGCTGATGCTGCGGGCCGGCCGGCGCGGACTGGCGGCGCACCTGCGAGCGGTTTGAAGGAAGCGTCCCCGGGCCTGTATGGTTCAGTGCGTTCCCGGGCGATTAGCTCAGTGGGAGAGCGCTTCGTTCACACCGAAGAGGTCACTGGTTCGAACCCAGTATCGCCCACGCTCGGGAGAGCGACGTGTGTCCGTCCACGACGGACCACGTCGCTCTTTTTGGTGTCGTGCGCGGCGAAGGCGTCGTCGCGAGCCCGATTCCCCAGGTCAGGCGGCTGCCGGCAGGTCCGGGCGCAAGGGCCAGGCCGGATCGACGACCTCCTCCGTGCCGGTGCGCTGGAACCACGCCTGCAGGCCCCGCGCCTGCGCCGCGTGCCACAGCGCCTGCAGGGTGTGCAGCTCACCGGGGGACAGCCGCTCCAGCCGGGACGCGAACCGGCGGCCCACCGCCCGGGTGACCTCCAGCGCGGCCGCCGCGTCCGCCGCCGCTTCGTGCGCCTCCTCCAGCTCCACCTCGTAGTGCGCGCACAGATCGGCCAACGTGCGGCGGCCCTCGCGGCAGCGGTCCAGCTGCTTGTCCAGCACCCGCGGGTCCAGCACCAGCAGCGGCGTCCGCTCGAACCAGCGGGCCAGCGACGACGCCCGGTGCCGGCGCAACTCCCGGTCCAGCAGCGTCAGATCGAACGGTGCGTTCATCACCACCACCGGCCGGCCCACGGCCGCCTGCTCCGCCAGCGCCTGCGCCACCTCGTACATCACCGGCGCGGGCCAGCGGCCGTTGCGCCGCAGGTGCTCCTCCGTCAGCCCGTGCACCTCGGTCGCGGCGGCCGGCACCGGCACGCCCGGGTTCACCAGCCAGCGGGTCGTCCGCGGCCGGGCGCCCGGCGCGTCCTGGACGACGAGGGCGGCCGACACGATCCGGTCGTTCTCGACGTCCACGCCCGTGGTCTCCGTGTCGAAGGCGGCCAGCGGCCCCTCGTACCAGCACGTCATACCCACCAACCCCTCGCTCACCAGCAGCAGTCGACGTACCGTGCACTGCTCTGACCGGTGATACCCGGACTGTTCGCGCGCTACTCCGGGGGCAGTTCGGCGAACCGCGCAGGGATCCGGCTGTTCCGGACGGCAGTTGACCGCGGCCGTCGCGCAGCCCGAACGGGGCGGACCGCCGCCGGAGCGCACACCGGCCGCTCGCCGGCACACGGTCCAGGTCGCGGGCGACGGCACGGTGCGGCTGCGGGTGCTCGCGGACGCACCGTGCCGGCCGTCTCCGCGTCACGCCCGGCGGAGACGGTCACCGGACCGCCGGACACGCGCTCCTCACGGACCCGCCGGTGCGGACGCGCGGCCGGCTTCGGCGAGGCCCGCGGCCCGGCCCGCGACGGCTGATTTCGCCTCGACCGGTCCCGGGTCGGTACGATCGCACCCATGCGCGCGCTCCGGTACGGCGCCGCGACCACAGCCTTCAGTCAGGAGAGACCGGTGTCAGACGTCCGTGTGATCATCCAACGCGATTCCGAGCGGGAAGAACGCGTGGTGACGACGGGCACTACGGCCGCCGAGCTCTTCGCCGGCGAGCGTTCCGTCATCGCCGCGCGCGTGGCCGGAGAGCTCAAGGACCTCTCGTACGAGGTCAGGGACGGCGAGACCGTCGAGGGCGTCGAGATCTCCTCCGAGGACGGCCTCGACATCCTGCGCCACTCCACCGCGCACGTGATGGCCCAGGCCGTGCAGGAGCTGTTCCCCGAGGCCAAGCTGGGCATCGGCCCGCCGGTGCGGGACGGCTTCTACTACGACTTCGACGTGGAGAAGCCCTTCACGCCCGAGGATCTCAAGGCCATCGAGAAGAAGATGCAGGAGATCCAGAAGCGCGGCCAGCGCTTCTCCCGCCGCGTGGTGACCGACGAGGCGGCCCGCGAGGAGCTCGCCGACGAGCCGTACAAGCTGGAGCTGATCGGCCTCAAGGGCGCCGCCTCGTCCGACGACGGCGCGGACGTCGAGGTCGGCGCCGGCGAGCTGACGATCTACGACAACCTGGACGCCAAGACCGGCGAGCTGTGCTGGAAGGACCTCTGCCGCGGTCCCCACCTGCCCACCACCCGGAACATCCCGGCGTTCAAGCTGATGCGCAACGCCGCCGCCTACTGGCGCGGCAGCGAGAAGAACCCGATGCTCCAGCGCATCTACGGCACCGCCTGGCCCTCCAAGGAGGAGCTGAAGGCGCACCTGGAGTTCCTCGCCGAGGCCGAGAAGCGCGACCACCGCAAGCTGGGCAGCGAGCTGGACCTGTTCTCCATCCCGGAGCAGATCGGCTCCGGCCTCGCCGTCTTCCACCCCAAGGGGGGCATCGTCCGCCGGGTCATGGAGGACTACTCGCGGCGCCGCCACGAGGAGGAGGGCTACGAGTTCGTCTACACCCCGCACGCGACGAAGGGGAAGCTCTTCGAGACCTCGGGCCACCTGGACTGGTACGCCGACGGCATGTACCCGCCCATGCAGCTCGACGAGGGCGTGGACTACTACCTCAAGCCCATGAACTGCCCGATGCACAACCTGATCTTCGACGCGCGCGGCCGCTCCTACCGCGAACTGCCGCTGCGCCTCTTCGAGTTCGGGACCGTGTACCGGTACGAGAAGTCGGGTGTGGTGCACGGCCTGACCCGGGCCCGCGGCTTCACCCAGGACGACGCGCACATCTACTGCACCCGCGAGCAGATGTCCGAGGAGCTCGACAGGACCCTCACCTTCGTCCTGAACCTGCTGCGCGACTACGGCCTCACCGACTTCTACCTGGAGCTGTCCACCAAGGACCCGGAGAAGTTCGTCGGCTCGGACGAGGCCTGGGAGGAGGCGACCGAGACGCTGCGCCAGGTCGCCGAGAAGCAGAACCTGGAGCTCGTGGCGGACCCGGGCGGCGCCGCCTTCTACGGCCCGAAGATCTCGGTCCAGGCCAAGGACGCCATCGGCCGCACCTGGCAGATGTCGACCATCCAGCTCGACTTCAACCTGCCGGAGCGCTTCGACCTGGAGTACACGGCCGCGGACGGCACCAAGACGCGTCCGGTCATGATCCACCGCGCGCTGTTCGGCTCCATCGAGCGGTTCTTCGCGGTGCTCCTCGAGCACTACGCGGGCGCCTTCCCGGCCTGGCTCGCCCCCGTCCAGGCGCTCGGCATCCCGATCGGCGACGCGCACGTCGAGTACCTGGAGGAGTTCGCGGACGCGGCCCGCAAGCGGGGCCTGCGCGTCGAGGTCGACTCCTCCTCGGACCGGATGCAGAAGAAGATCCGCAACGCCCAGAAGCAGAAGGTGCCCTTCATGGTCATCGCGGGCGACGAGGACATGGCGAACGGAGCGGTCTCCTTCCGCTACCGCGACGGCTCGCAGGAGAACGGCATCCCCGTCGACGAGGCCATCGCCAAGATCGCCAAGGTCGTCGAGGAGCGGGCGCAGGTCTGACCCGCGCACGGCGCCGGGGCCCCCGGGATCTCCCGGGGGCCTTTTCCGCGTGCCGCCGGACACGCCCTATGCTGCACGCATGACGAGTGAGCCGGAGCAGCAGTTGGGAGTGGGGACGCAGGACGCGTTCCAGCGTCTGTGGACGCCCCACCGGATGGCCTACATCCAGGGCGAGAACAAGCCGAGCGGCCCCGGCGACGGCTGCCCCTTCTGTTCCCTCCCGGCCGAGTCCGACGAGGACGGGCTGATCCTGCGCCGCGGCGAGCTGGTGTACGCGGTGCTCAACCTGTACCCGTACACCGGCGGTCACCTGATGACCGTGCCGTACCGGCACGTGGCCGACTACACCGAGCTGACCGTGGAGGAGACGGCGGAGCTCGCCGTGCTCACCCAGCAGGCGATGACGGCGCTGCGCACGGCGTCGGGCGCCCACGGCTTCAACATCGGCATGAACCAGGGCACGGTCGCGGGCGCGGGCATCGCCGCCCACCTGCACCAGCACGTCGTCCCGCGCTGGGGCGGCGACACCAACTTCATGCCGGTCATCGGCCACACCAAGGTGCTGCCGCAGCTGCTGGGCGACACCCGCAAGATGCTGGCGGAGGCCTGGCCGACGGCCTGACGCCCGGCCACGGGGCGGGGTCCGTCCCGCGCACCCCGCCCGTCCTCGCCTACGCGTCGTACAGGTCGGCCTTGCTCGGCGTCGCGTCCTGCACCGCCGTGGACAGGGAGGAGGAGCGGGAGCCGAACTTCTCGGTGTTCACGCCGTTCTCCTCCAGCACCTTGAGCGCCGCGGAGTGCACCACGCGCAGCACCGGCGTCGCCGCCCGCAGCGCGTCGTCCGCCATGAACCGGTGCCGCCAGGGCTTGTCCGCCCAGGCATGGCGCAGTCCGAACGGCTCGGGCAGGCTCAGCTTGCCGCCGAGCCAGTACAGCAGCGGCGGGTAGTTGGTCAGGGGCGCGCGGGCGGCCAGCCGTACCACCTCGTCCGAGTCGACCAGCGGGAGCTTGACCTTCCGGGTCTCCCAGAACTTGATCGACTTCTGGACCTCCTTCTCCTTGGCCGCCGGCTTGGTGGTGAACAGCGAGTGCACCGGCCCCAGGGCGTGCCCGGTGACCTCGATGCGCAGCGTCTCGTGCAGCACGGTCACCGTGATCAGCATCGTGATCACCAGCTGGCCGTCCCACAGGGTCCACTGCACGCCCAGGTAGTGCCGGTCGCCCGCGCCGAACTGCTGCTTGTTGCAGATCTCCTGCACGGCGTGCGGCTTCACCTGGTACGCCTCGACGTCCGTGCCCTCGGGCCGGGACACCGACGTGGCGTTCTCCCCGATGGGCGTGACGATCCAGTGGCGTATCGACGGCTTGGGGAAGCCGCCCGTGTTCAGCGGGCCGCGCTCCAGCATGCGGAGCCGGTCGTGGATGGCCTTGATGACGTCCCAGCTGCGGAACGGGTGGATCTCCCGGCCGGGGTCGGCCGGCACCAGGTCCTCGGCGAGCTGCCAGCTGCCCCAGCGCGTGCCCATGCCGAGGATGCCCTTGGGACCGGCGTAGAAGGCGGAGTTGGACTGCTGCTCGGCGCTCAGCCGGGCCAGCGACTGGCGGAGCTGCTCGGCCGCCGTCTCGCCGGGACTGCTCGGCACCGCCTCGGGCACCTTGGCGCCGACGCTGCCGCCGGACAGCAGGCTCTCCCAGCGCTCCCGCAGGTCACGGGCGGTCCGCTCGCAGATCCGCTTGGCCCAGAACCAGCCCAGCACCGGGGCCACCACGGACGCGCGCGCGTACCAGCCCCAGAAGCCGTCGAACGGCATGCGCAGCAGGAACAGCACGGCGAGGGCGCCGACGCCCACCAGCAGGGTGGTGGCGAGCGCGCCGGCCCGCTTGTCCTCGCGCTTGGCCATCGTCGTGCGGATCTGGAACACCAGCAGCCACACGAGCAGGCCGGGCAGGAACAGCAGCCCGCACAGGACCATCACGGCGGTCAGCCAGTTGTCGCGCTCCCGGCGGATGCGGTGCGCCGCCAGCGCGTGCTCGACCACCACCTGGGGCTGGGTGCCGAAGGACTGGATGAGCGGGGCACGGCCGGAGCCCAGCATCCGGTCGATGATCGCCCGGGAGAACGCCTCGCCCAGATTGGGCCGGAACAGCTTGACGCGCGGCTTGCCGACCGCCGACTTGTGCCACTCGCTGTTGGCCTTGAGTATCTCCTCGGCCTCGTTGTCCCGGTAGGCCGCCGAGGCCAGCGCGAGGGTGGGTGTCTGGCCCTCGTCGCCCGTGCGCGGTACCTGCGGACCGAAGAAATCCGCGAAACCGCTCTCAACGGTCATTCCCGCCCCCGATCGCCGCGACTGTCGTCTTGCGGCCTTCCCGACTTCCGTGCTGCGCACACCTGTTGATCAGGTGTTCAGCGTATAGGCAGCCACCGCCGTCCGCCGGGAGTCGTTCCAAGCCGTTCTCCGGCACGGGGGAGGCGATACGGAGCGAACCGGGAGCGTGACCGCGCACGCGGGCGCCCGCCGGAACGACCGGCGGGCGCCCCGGCGCGTCACGAGGCCGCGCGCGCCTCCCCCTTGACCCGCTCCGCGACCTGCGGCGGCATGGGCTCGTGCCGGACGTAGCGGCGGCTGAAGCGGGCGGTGCCGTGCGACAGCGACCGCAGGTCGACGGCGTACCGGCCGATCTCGATCTCCGGCACCTCCGCCCGGATCAGCGTGCGCCCGCCGGGCGACTGCTCGGTGCCCAGCACGCGGCCGCGCCGGCCGGACAGGTCGCTCATCACGGCGCCCACGTAGTCGTCGCCGACCAGCACGGACACCTCGGCCACCGGCTCCAGCAGGAGGATCTTCGCGTCCGCGGCGGCCTCCCGCAGGGCCAGCGCGCCCGCCGTCTGGAACGCGGCGTCGGAGGAGTCCACCGAGTGCGCCTTGCCGTCCAGCAGGGTCACCCGCACGTCGATGAGCGGATGCCCGGTGGCGACTCCCTTCAGGGCCTGGGCCCTTATGCCCTTCTCCACCGAGGGGATGAACTGCCGGGGCACGGCGCCGCCGACCACCTTGTCCACGAACTCGATGCCCGAGCCGTTCGGCAGCGGCTCCACCTCGATCTCGCAGATCGCGAACTGCCCGTGCCCGCCGGACTGTTTGACGTGCCGGCCGCGTCCGGAGGCCGGGCCGCCGAACGTCTCCCGCAGCGACACCCGGTGCGGCACCACGTCGACCTGCACGCCGTACCGGCTGCGCAGCCGCTCCAGCGCCACGTCCGCGTGCGCCTCGCCCAGACACCACAGCACCACCTGGTGGGTGTCCTGGTTCTGCTCCAGCCGCATCGTCGGGTCCTCGGCCACCAGCCGCGCCAGCCCCTGCGACAGCTTGTCCTCGTCGGCCTTGCCGTGCGCCTCGATGGCCAGCGGCAGCAGCGGGCCCGGCATCTCCCACGCCTCCATGACCAGCGGGTCGTCCTTCGCGGACAGGGTGTCGCCGGTCTCCGCGCGGGAGAGCTTCGCCACGCACGCCAGATCGCCCGCGATGACGTGCGACACCGGCCGCTGCAGCTTGCCGAACGGCGTGGACAGGGCGCCGACCCGCTCGTCGACATCGTGGTCCTCGTGGCCCCGGTCGGTCAGACCGTGCCCGGAGACGTGCACGGTCTGGTCGGCGCGCAGCGTCCCGGAGAAGACCCGCACCAGCGAGAGCCGCCCCACATAGGGGTCGGAGGAGGTCTTCACGACCTCCGCGACCAGCGGGGCGTCCGGGTCGCACGGCTTCAGCTCGCGCGGCCTGCCGTCCGGCGCGGTCACCCGCGGGGTGCCGTGCTCCAGCGGGGTCGGGAAGCCGCCCGTGATCAGATCGAGCAGCTCCACCGTGCCGAGTCCCTGGCGGGCGCCGGGGGCGGCGGGCGCGGCGGCCAGGACGGGGAAGAAGACGCCCCGCGCCACCGCCCGCTCCGCGTCGTCGATCAGCGTCTCGACGTCGACGTCCTCACCGCCGAGATAGCGGTCCATGAGGGTCTCGTCCTCGCTCTCGGAGATGATCCCCTCGATCAGCCGGCCGCGCGCCTCCTCGATCAGCGGCACCTGGTCCCCGACCGGCTCGTTCGCCACGCGCTCGCCGCTGGAGTAGTCGAACAGCTTGCGCGTCAGCAGCCCGATCAGGCCGGTCACCGGCGCGTGCCCGTCGGGCCCCTCGGGGCCGCGCAGCGGCAGGTACAGCGGCAGCACCGCGTCCGGGTCGTCCCCGCCGAAGGTCTCCGCGCAGACCCGGGTCATCTCCTCGAAGTCGGCGCGGGCCGCCTCCAGGTGCGTGATCACGAGGGCGCGGGGCATGCCGACCGCCGCGCACTCGTCCCACACCATGCGGGTCGAGCCGTCCACGCCGTCCGCGGCGGAGACGACGAAGAGGGCCGCGTCCGCCGCTCGCAGACCGGCCCTGAGCTCCCCGACGAAGTCGGCGTAGCCGGGGGTGTCCAGGAGGTTGACCTTGATGCCGTTCCACTCCACCGGCACCAGGGAGAGCTGCACCGAACGCTGCTGCCGGTGCTCGATGTCGTCGTAGTCGGAGACGGTGCCGCCGTCCTCCACGCGGCCCGCCCGGTTCACCGCCCCCGCGGTCAGCGCGAGGGCCTCCACCAGAGTCGTCTTGCCCGATCCGGAGTGGCCGACCAGCACCACGTTCCGTACGGACGCGGGACGGTCGGCCGCCTGTACCCTGCCGGCGGCCCCGGGATGTGTGTGCGCCTTGTCGCCCATGATCCTGCCTCCCGTGCACGGTGAGGTCACTGTGGGCGCGGACCCGTGGAACCCTTCCCCGGACCCCGTCCGGGGGCATCGCCTGCGGTGCGGCTCCGGCGGCGCCCGCGGTTCTTCGAGCTTTCCACTCCTGTCACGGCCCGTCCATACGAAGGACGTGCTCCCCGCCGCGGCCCCGGTCCGCGGGGGTGCGGCGAGGAGCACGGCGGCGCCCGCGCACGGCGGCCCGGGTGCCCCGCAGCCGCGCCCCCGCGCGCGTGGCTACGATGGGCCCGCCGGTGGCCAGCAGGGGCCGCACGGCCACACCGACCGTCGGGAAGGCCATGCTGAACAAGTACGCGCGTGCATTTTTCACGCGTGTCCTCACACCGTTCGCCGCGTTTCTCATCCGGCGGGGGGTCAGCCCCGACACGGTCACGCTCCTCGGCACCGCGGGCGTGGTGGCCGGTGCGCTGGTCTTCTATCCGCGCGGCGAGTTCTTCTGGGGCACGGTCGTCATCACGCTGTTCGTCTTCTCGGACCTGGTCGACGGCAACATGGCCCGGCAGCTGGGCCGCTCCAGCCGCTGGGGCGCCTTCCTGGACTCCACCCTGGACCGGGTCGCCGACGGCGCGGTCTTCGGCGGCTTCGCCCTGTGGTACGCGGGCTCCGGCGACGACGACGTGCTGTGCGCGGTGTCGATCTTCTGCCTGGCCAGCGGCCAGGTGGTGTCGTACACCAAGGCGCGCGGCGAGTCGATCGGGCTGCCGGTCGCCGTCAACGGGCTGGTGGAGCGGGCCGAGCGGCTGGTGATCTCGCTGGTCGCGGCCGGGCTCGCGGGCCTGCACGCGTTCGGGGTGCCCGGCATCCAGTACCTGCTGCCCGTCGCCCTGTGGGCCGTCGCCGTCGGCAGCCTCGTCACGTTGATCCAGCGCGTGGTCACCGTGCGCCGCGAGTCCGCCGAGGCGGAGGCCGCGGAGCGGCAGGCGCAGGGGAGCGAGGCCGCCCAGTGAACGCCCGCGAGCGGCTCGCCGACGCCCTGTACGGCGCCGGCTGGAGCACCGTGAAGAGGCTGCCCGAGCCGGTCGCCGTGCGCCTCGGCCGGACCATCGCCGACGCCGCCTGGAAGCAGCGCGGCAAGGGCGTGCTGCGGCTGGAGAGCAACTACGCGCGCGTGGTGCCGGACGCGGGCCCGGAGCGGCTCGCCGAGCTGTCCCGCGCGGGCATGCGGTCCTACCTGCGGTACTGGATGGAGTCGTTCCGGCTGCCCGCCTGGAGCCCCGAGCGCATCGCCGGCTCCCTCACCGTGGAGGACCTGCACCACCTCGACGAGGGCATGGCGGCCGGCAAGGGCGTCGTCCTGGCGCTCCCGCACCTCGCCAACTGGGACCTCGCCGGCGCCTGGCTCACCACCAGGCTCGGCATACCGTTCACCACCGTCGCCGAGCGCCTCAAGCCGGAGACGCTGTACGACCGCTTCGTCGCCTACCGCGAGGGCCTCGGCATGGAGGTCCTGCCGCACAGCGGCGGCTCCGCCTTCGGCACCCTGGCCCGGCGGCTGCGCGACGGCGGTCTGGTCTGCCTGGTCGCCGACCGCGACCTGTCCTCCTCGGGCGTCGAGGTGAGCTTCTTCGGCCACGCCGCCCGCATGCCCGCCGGCCCCGCCCTGCTGGCCCAGCACACCGGCGCCCGGCTGCTGCCCGCCACCCTCTGGTACGACGCGCCGCCCATGATGCGGGGCCGGGTCCACCCCCCGGTCGAGGTTCCCGCGTCAGGCACGCGCGCCGAGAAGACGTCCGTGATGACACAGGCGCTGGCCGACGCCTTCGCCACGGGAATCGCCGGCCACCCGGAGGACTGGCACATGCTGCAGCGCTTGTGGACCGAGGACCTCGGCCCCGCGCACGCCCCCGGCGGGGACCGGAAGGGGACGTCGTGAGGATCGGCATCGTCTGCCCGTACTCCTGGGACGTGCCGGGCGGCGTCCAGTTCCACATCCGCGACCTGGCCGAGTACTTCCTCCGCCTCGGACACGAGGTCTCCGTCCTCGCCCCGGCCGACGACGACACCCCGCTGCCCCCGTACGTCGTCTCCGCGGGCCGCGCGGTGCCGGTGCCGTACAACGGCTCGGTGGCCCGGCTGAACTTCGGCTTCCTGTCCGCCGCGCGGGTGCGGCGCTGGCTGCACGACGGCTCCTTCGACGTGGTGCACATCCACGAGCCGACGTCGCCCTCGCTGGGCCTGCTGACCTGCTGGGCGGCCGAGGGCCCGATCGTCGCCACGTTCCACACGTCCAACCCGCGCTCCCGCGCGATGATCGCCGCGTACGCCATCCTCCAGGCCGCCCTGGAGAAGATCAGCGCGCGGATCGCGGTGAGCGAGTACGCCCGCCGCACCCTCGTCGAGCACCTGGGCGGCGACGCCGTGGTCATCCCCAACGGCGTCGACGTCGACTTCTTCGCCGAGGCCGAGCCCAAGCCGGAATGGCAGGGCGACACCATCGGCTTCATCGGCCGCATCGACGAACCCCGCAAGGGCCTGCCGGTGCTGATGCGGGCGCTGCCGAAGATCCTCGCCGCCCGCCCGCAGACCCGGCTGCTGGTGGCCGGGCGCGGCGACGAGGAGGAGGCGGTCGAGTCGCTGCCGGCCGAGCTGCGCCCCCGCGTGGAGTTCCTCGGCATGATCAGCGACGAGGACAAGGCGCGGATGCTGCGCAGCGTGGACCTCTACGTGGCGCCCAACACGGGCGGCGAGAGCTTCGGCATCATCCTGGTCGAGGCGATGTCGGCGGGCGCGCCGGTGCTGGCCTCCGACCTGGACGCCTTCGCCCAGGTCCTCGACCGGGGCGCGGCCGGCGAGCTGTTCGCCAACGAGGACGCGGACGCGCTCGCCGACGCGGCGGTGCGCCTCCTGGGCGACCCCGGGCGCCGCGCGGAACTCCGCGCGCGGGGCAGCGCCCATGTGCGCCGCTTCGACTGGTCGACGGTCGGCGCGGACATCCTCTCCGTCTACGAGACGGTCACCGCGGGCGCGGCAGCGGTCGCCACGGACGACCGGGCGACGGGTCTGAGGGCCCGGCTGGGGCTGGCGCGGGACTGAGACCCCGGGGCGTCACGTCCCCTGTCCTGAGCCCGCGTGCGCCGAACCCGGCGTCCGGGGTGCGGCCCCAGGGACCGCGCCCCGCCGCGCCGGTACTAGCCTTGCCGCCCGTGACCGCAACCCTGATCTGGATCCTCGTCGTCCTCGTCGCCGTCGGGCTGTACCTGAGCTGGACGGCCGGGCGGCTGGACCGGCTGCACGCCCGGATCGACGCCGCCCGTGCCGCGCTCGACGCGCAACTGCTGCGCCGCGCCTCGGTGGCGCAGGAGCTGGCCACCTCCGGGGTGCTCGACCCCGCCGCCTCGATCGTGCTGTACGAGGCCGCGCACGCCGCGCGGCAGGCGGTGGAGGAGCAGCGGGAGGTCGCCGAGAGCGAGCTCAGCCAGGCGCTGCGGGCGGTGTTCGCCGACCCGCAGCAGGTGGACGCGGTCCGGGAGGCGCCCGGGGGAGAGGAGGCCGCGCGGGAACTCGCCGAGGCCGTGCGCAGGGTGCCGATGGCCCGCCGCTTCCACAACGACGCCGTGCGCGCCGCCCGCGCCCTGCGGCTGCACCGCAAGGTGCGCTGGTTCCGGCTGGCCGGCCACGCCCCGTTCCCGATGGCCTTCGAGATGGACGACGAGCCGCCGGCGGCGCTGATCGAGCGGGCCGCCTGACGGCGCTTCCCGGCCGTCAGGAGCCGGCCCCTCGGCCGAGAACGAGCCACCGGCTCCTCATTGGCCCTTGATGTGGCCTGCTCCGGTCACGTTTCCTCAGTGCTGCAGAATCCCCCTCATCTCAGCGAGGTCATTCGTGTCCAGCACGCTCTCCGAAAACCAGGGTCCCGGGACCGGCACCGCGCGCGTGAAGCGCGGCATGGCCGAGCAGCTCAAGGGCGGCGTGATCATGGACGTCGTCACGCCGGAGCAGGCGAAGATCGCCGAGGACGCGGGCGCCGTCGCCGTCATGGCGCTGGAGCGCGTCCCCGCCGACATCCGCAAGGACGGCGGCGTGGCCCGCATGTCCGACCCGGACATGATCGAGGGCATCATCGACGCCGTGTCCATCCCGGTGATGGCCAAGTCCCGCATCGGCCACTTCGTCGAGGCCCAGGTGCTCCAGTCGCTCGGCGTCGACTACATCGACGAGTCCGAGGTCCTCACCCCGGCCGACGAGGTCAACCACTCCGACAAGTGGGCCTTCACCACCCCCTTCGTCTGCGGCGCCACCAACCTGGGCGAGGCCCTGCGCCGCATCGCCGAGGGCGCCGCGATGATCCGCTCCAAGGGCGAGGCCGGCACCGGCAACGTCGTCGAGGCCGTCCGCCACCTGCGCCGGATCAAGGGCGACATCGCCCGCCTGCGCGGCCTGGACAACCACGAGCTGTACGCCGCCGCCAAGGAGCTGCGCGCCCCCTACGAGCTGGTCAAGGAGGTCGCCGAGCTGGGCAAGCTGCCGGTGGTGCTGTTCTCCGCCGGCGGTGTGGCCACCCCGGCCGACGCCGCGCTGATGCGCCAGCTCGGCGCCGAGGGCGTCTTCGTCGGCTCCGGCATCTTCAAGTCCGGCGACCCCGCCAAGCGCGCCGCGGCCATCGTCAAGGCGACCACCTTCTACGACGACCCGAAGATCATCGCGGACGCCTCCCGCAACCTCGGCGAGGCCATGGTCGGCATCGACTGCGACACCCTGCCCGAGACCGAGCGCTACGCCAACCGGGGCTGGTGATGACCGCTCCCGTGATCGGAGTGCTCGCACTCCAGGGCGACGTACGGGAGCATCTGGTGGCCCTGGCCGCGGTCGACGCCGTGGCCGGGCCGGTCCGGCGCCCGGAGGAGCTCGCCGAGGTCGACGGCCTGGTGATCCCGGGCGGGGAGTCCACCACGATCTCCAAACTGGCCGTGCTCTTCGGCCTGATGGAGCCCCTGCGCGCCCGCGTGCGCGCCGGTATGCCCGTCTACGGCACCTGCGCCGGCATGATCATGCTCGCCGACAAGATCCTCGACCCGCGTTCCGGGCAGGAGACCGTCGGCGGCATCGACATGATCGTGCGCCGCAACGCCTTCGGCCGGCAGAACGAGTCGTTCGAGGCCGCCGTCGAGGTCGAGGGAATCGCCGGGGACCCCGTGCAGGGCGTCTTCATCCGGGCGCCCTGGGTGGAGTCCGTCGGCGCGTCCGCCGAGGTGCTCGCCGAGCACGACGGCCACATCGTCGCGGTCCGCCAGGGCAGGGCGCTCGCGACCGCTTTCCACCCGGAACTGACCGGGGACCACCGGGTGCACCGCCTCTTCGCCGACATGGTGCGGGCGAACCGGAGGGACGAATCCTTGTAGGATTCCTGCGTTCGTTGCAGCGATGGGTTACGCGAAGGAGACAGGCAGATGTCCGGCCACTCTAAATGGGCCACGACGAAGCACAAGAAGGCCGTGATCGACGCCAAGCGCGGCAAGCTCTTCGCGAAGCTCATCAAGAACATCGAGGTCGCGGCCCGGATGGGCGGCGCCGACCCCGACGGAAACCCGACGCTGTACGACGCCATCCAGAAGGCGAAGAAGCAGTCGGTCCCCAACAAGAACATCGACTCCGCGGTCAAGCGCGGCGCGGGCCTGGAGGCCGGCGGCGCCGACTACGAGACGATCATGTACGAGGGCTACGGCCCCAACGGCGTCGCGGTGCTCATCGAGTGCCTCACCGACAACCGCAACCGCGCCGCCTCCGACGTCCGGGTCGCGATGACCCGCAACGGCGGCTCCATGGCCGACCCGGGCTCGGTGTCGTACCTGTTCCACCGCAAGGGCGTGGTGATCGTCCCCAAGGGCGAGCTGACCGAGGACGACGTCCTCGCCGCCGTGCTCGACGCGGGCGCCGAGGAGGTCAACGACCTCGGTGAGAACTTCGAGGTGATCAGCGAGCCGACCGACCTGGTCGCGGTCCGTACCGCGCTCCAGGACGCCGGCATCGACTACGAGTCGGCCGACGCCAACTTCGTCCCGACCATGCAGGTCCAGCTGGACGAGGAGGGCGCGAAGAAGATCTTCAAGCTCATCGACGCGCTGGAGGACAGCGACGACGTGCAGAACGTCTTCGCCAACTTCGACGTCAGCGACGAGATCATGGAGAAGGTCGACGCGTGACGCGTCCGCGGGGCGGCGGGCCGACGGGACACACCCCGTCGGCCCGCCGCTCTGTCGGTGGCACCCGATAGCCTGCACAAACAGGTGATCGAGCAAGGGGGCGACGCATGCGCGTACTGGGGGTCGACCCGGGACTGACCCGGTGCGGTGTCGGCGTCGTCGAGGGGGTGGCGGGACGCCCGCTCACCATGCTCGGCGTGGGAGTCGTCCGCACGCCGACGGACGCCGACCTCGGCCACCGCCTGGTCGCCGTCGAAGAGGGCCTGGAGCAGTGGCTCGACGAGCACCGCCCGGAGTTCGTCGCCGTGGAGCGCGTCTTCAGCCAGCACAACGTGCGCACGGTGATGGGCACCGCCCAGGCCAGCGCCGTCGCCATCCTCTGCGCCTCCCGGCGCGGCATCCCCGTCGCCCTGC
Source organism: Streptomyces sp. DH-12 (assembly GCF_002899455.1). GTDB lineage: Bacteria > Actinomycetota > Actinomycetes > Streptomycetales > Streptomycetaceae > Streptomyces. Next base: position 6,190,501 of record NZ_PPFB01000001.1, read on the forward strand.
ACACGCCCAGCGAGGTCAAGGCCGCCGTCACCGGCTCCGGCCGCGCCGACAAGGCCCAGGTCGGCGCCATGGTGACCCGTCTGCTGCGGCTCGACGCGCCGCCCAGGCCGGCCGACGCCGCCGACGCCCTCGCGCTCGCCATCTGCCACATCTGGCGCGCCCCCGCCCAGAACCGGCTCCAGCAGGCCGTCGCCGCTCACGCGGCGCGCGCCCCGCAGACCACCCCCCGGGCCCCCGCGGCCCGCCACGCATCGAAAGGCCGTACGGCATGATCGCCTTCGTCAGCGGCACGGTCGCCGCCCTCACCCCCGACACCGCGGTGGTCGAGGTCGGCGGCGTCGGCATGGCCGTCCGGTGCACGCCGGACACGCTGTCCACGCTGCGCGTCGGACAGCTCGCGAAGCTCGCCACCTCCCTCGTCGTCCGCGAGGACTCCCTGACCCTGTACGGCTTCGCCGACGAGGACGGACGCCAGGTCTTCGAGCTGCTCCAGACCGCCAGCGGCGTCGGCCCCCGGCTGGCCCAGGCCATGCTCGCCGTGCACAGCCCCGACGCCCTGCGCCGCGCCGTGGCCACCGGCGACGAGAAGGCGCTGACCGCCGTCCCCGGCATCGGCAAGAAGGGCGCCCAGAAGCTCCTCCTCGAACTGAAGGACCGGCTCGGCGAGCCCACCGGCGCCCCCGCCGTCGGCGCGCCCGTCACCGCCGGCTGGCGCGACCAGCTGCACGCCGCCCTCATCGGACTGGGGTACGCGACCCGTGAGGCCGACGAGGCCGTGGCCGCGGTGACCCCCCAGGCGGAGGCCGCCGGGGGCGGCGTACCGGTGGGGCAGCTGCTCAAGGCGGCCCTGCAGACGCTGAACCGCGCCCGATAGACCGCGACCGCCGCCCGAGGGCCCACGACCGCGCCCGAGTCCGTACGGAGAGCTGAGGCACACGCACATGAACTGGGACGACACGAACGACACCGCCGCCTCCGAGCGGCTGGTGGAATCGGTCGCCGACCGCGAGGACCAGGCCGTCGAGGCCGCGCTGCGCCCCAAGGACCTGGGCGAGTTCATCGGCCAGGAGAAGGTCCGCGAGCAGCTCGACCTGGTGCTGCGGGCCGCCCGCGCCCGCGGCGCCACCGCCGACCACGTGCTGCTCTCCGGCGCCCCCGGCCTCGGCAAGACCACCCTCTCCATGATCATCGCGGCGGAGATGGACGCCCCCATCCGCATCACCTCCGGCCCCGCCATCCAGCACGCCGGCGATCTCGCCGCGATCCTCTCCTCCCTCCAGGAGGGCGAGGTCCTCTTCCTCGACGAGATCCACCGCATGTCCCGGCCCGCCGAGGAGATGCTGTACATGGCGATGGAGGACTTCCGCGTCGACGTGATCGTCGGCAAGGGCCCCGGCGCCACGGCGATCCCGCTGGAGCTGCCGCCCTTCACCCTGGTCGGCGCCACCACCCGGGCCGGTCTGCTGCCGCCCCCGCTGCGCGACCGCTTCGGCTTCACCGCGCACATGGAGTTCTACGAGCCGGCCGAGCTGGAGCGGGTCGTCCACCGCTCGGCGAGCCTGCTCGACGTGGAGATCGACACCGAGGGCGCCGCGGAGATCGCCGGACGCTCCCGCGGCACGCCCCGCATCGCCAACCGCCTGCTGCGCCGGGTCCGCGACTACGCGCAGGTCAAGGGCGACGGCCGGATCACCCAGGACGTCGCCGCCGCGGCCCTCGCGGTGTACGAGGTGGACGCCCGGGGCCTGGACCGGCTGGACCGGGCGGTGCTGGAGGCGCTCCTCAAGCTGTTCGGCGGCGGTCCGGTCGGCCTGTCCACGCTCGCCGTCGCGGTGGGGGAGGAGCGTGAGACCGTGGAGGAGGTGGCCGAGCCCTTCCTGGTGCGGGAGGGACTGCTCGCCCGTACCCCCCGGGGACGGGTGGCGACGCCCGCGGCATGGTCGCATCTCGGCCTCACGCCGCCGCGCCCGCAGGCCGCCGGAAACGGACAAGGGGACCTGTTCGGGGCGTGACGGCGGGCGCGTTGGCCCGGGCAGGAACCCGGGTGCCATGCTGAGCGTTGTTCCCTTGGTGCGGACTCGCCTAGACTCCGCCGGTGCCGCCCTTGTCGGCGGCAGCACACACCCCCAACCATCAGGCCGTTCACCATCGCGGTCGTGTGAAGGAAGTTCCGACCCGTGAGTCTCCTGACCCTCCTCCCGTTCATTGTGCTCATCGGGGCCATGTTCCTGATGACCCGCTCGGCCAAGAAGAAGCAGCAGCAGGTCATCGAGATGCGGAACCAGATGCAGCCCGGTTCCGGCGTCCGCACGATCGGGGGCATGTACGCCACGGTCAAGGAGGTCAACGAGGACACCGTCCTCCTCGACGCCGGGCCGGGCGTGGAGCTGCTGTTCGCGAAGAACTCGATCGGCGCCGTCCTGAGCGACGACGAGTACAACCGCATCGTCCACGGCATCGAGCACGACCCGCAGTCCGACGCCGACGTCGTCCCCGACGACGCCTCCTCCCTCACCGAGACCGACGACTCCTCCGACGCTGCCGCCGACTCCGACGACACGCCCGTCGACCTCGGCAAGAAGGACGCGGAGGACGAGCCGGCCGACGCCACGGCGGACGCGCGCGCGAAGAAGTCCGACGGCGGCACCGACGCGAAGTAGCCGTGCTCCGGGGCGCGCGGGTACCGCCCGCGCCCCGGACCATGCCCGGCTCGCACGGGATCATCCCGACACCACGTCATGGCCGCCGGCCCCCTCCCGGGACCGGGCGGCCCGAGAGGGAGTACAAAGGTGGCAGCACTCAAAAAGGGACAGAACGCGAGCGCCACAAGCAAGCCGTGGCGCTCGCTGGCTCTGATCCTGATCGCCATCGTGGCGCTCACCGGAGGGATGTTCGCCTCCGGGCACACCACTCCGCGTCTGGGCATCGACCTGGCCGGGGGCACGAGCATCACGCTGGCGGCGGTCCCCGAGGCGGGCCAGGAATCCGCGATCAACAAGACCAACATGGACACCGCGGTCTCCATCATGGAGCGGCGGGTCAACGGTCTGGGCGTCTCCGAGGCCGAGGTACAGACGCAGGGCGACCGCAACATCATCGTCAACATCCCCAAGGGCACCAACTCCGAGCAGGCCCGGGAGCAGGTCGGCACCACCGCCAAGCTGTACTTCCGCCCCGTGATCGCCACCGAGCTGGCCGGCGGCGGCGCCGCCCCCGAGCCGAGCGCCACCGGCGCCCCCTCCGGCGACCCCTCCTCCGGCAAGGCCACGGACGACGCGAGCGAGGAGGCCACCGACGGCTCCGCCGCGTCCGCCACCCCCTCGTCGAGCGCCACCGCCCAGGGCCGCGCGGTCACCGACGCCCTGAAGGCCGACGAGAGCCCGTCCGCCACCGACGAGGCGAGCCCCTCCCCGTCCGCGACGGGCGGCGCCTCCGAGGACGCCGACAGCAAGCTCCAGGCCGAGTACGCCAAGCTCGACTGCACCAAGGAGAGCGTCCGCGCCACCGCCGGTGACGGCGCCAAGGCCACCGACTCCACCGTCGCCTGCGGCCAGAACTCCGAGGGCCAGTGGCAGAAGTACATCCTCGGCCCGGCCGCCGTCGACGGCACCGACGTCGACGAGGCCGACGCCGTCCTCAACACCCAGTCCGGCGCCGGCTGGACCGTGACCATGCAGTTCACGGGCGAGGGCTCCAAGAAGTTCGCCGACATCACCGGCCAGCTCGCGCAGAAGCCGTCCCCGCAGAACCAGTTCGCGATCGTCCTGGACGGCGAGGTCGTCTCCGACCCGTACGTCCGGCAGGCCCTGACCGGCGGCAACGCCGAGATCTCCGGCAACTTCACCCAGCAGTCGGCGCAGGAACTGGCCAACATGCTGTCCTACGGCGCCCTGCCGCTGACCTTCCGCGAGGACAGCGTCACCACCGTCACCGCCGCCCTCGGCGGCGAGCAGCTCGAGGCCGGTCTGATCGCCGGCGCCATCGGCGTCGCGCTGGTCGTGCTGTACCTGCTGATCTACTACCGCGGCCTGTCCTTCATCGCCGTCGCGTCCCTGCTGGTCTCCGCGGCCCTCACCTACGTGATCATGTCGCTGCTCGGCCCGACCATCGGCTTCGCGCTGAACCTGCCGGCCGTCTGCGGCGCCATCGTGGCCATCGGCATCACGGCGGACTCCTTCATCGTCTACTTCGAACGGGTCCGGGACGAGATCCGCGAGGGCCGCTCGCTGCGCCCCTCCGTGGAGCGGGCCTGGCCGCGCGCCCGGCGCACCATCCTGGTCTCCGACTTCGTGTCCTTCCTGGCCGCCGCCGTGCTCTTCGTGGTCACCGTCGGCAAGGTGCAGGGCTTCGCGTTCACCCTGGGGCTGACCACGCTCCTCGACGTCGTGGTGGTGTTCCTCTTCACCAAGCCGCTGCTGACGCTGATGGCCCGCCGCCCGTTCTTCGCGAGCGGCCACAAGTGGTCCGGTCTCGACCCGAAGGCGCTGGGCGCGAAACCGCCGCTGCGCCGCACCCGCCGTCCCTCCGCCCCTGCCCTGACGAAGGAGGCGTGAGAGATGTCGAAGCTCGGCACCCTCGGCGCCCGACTGCACCACGGCGAGATCGGCTACGACTTCGTCAAGAACCGCAAGCTCTGGTACGGCGTCTCGATCCTCATCACCATCGCGGCCATCCTCGGCCTGGGCGTGCGCGGCCTGCACATGGGCATCGAGTTCCAGGGCGGCGCGGTCTTCACCACCCCGAAGAACATGAGCGTCTCGGTGGCGACCGCCGAGGACTACGCGGAGGACGCCTCCGGCCACGACGCCATCGTCCAGAAGCTCGGTGACGGCAGCCTGCGCATCCAGGTCGCCGGCATCGACACCAAGACCTCGGACGCCATCAAGGACCGGCTCGCCGGCGACCTCGAGGTCGACGCCGAGAAGATCAACGCCGAACTGGTCGGTCCCAGCTGGGGCGAGCAGATCGCCAACAAGGCCTGGCAGGGCCTGGGCATCTTCCTCATCCTGGTCGTGATCTACCTGGCGATCGCCTTCGAGTGGCGCATGGCCGTCGCCGCGTTCGTCGCGCTGATCCACGACATCACCATCACGGTGGGGATCTACGCCCTCGTCGGCTTCGAGGTCACCCCCGGCACGGTGATCGGTCTGCTCACCATCCTCGGCTACTCGCTGTACGACACGGTGGTCGTCTTCGACAGCCTCAAGGAACAGACCAAGGACATCACCAAGCAGACCCGCTGGACGTACAGCGAGATCGCCAACCGGTCGATCAACAGCACCCTGGTGCGGTCGGTCAACACCACGGTGGTGGCGCTGCTGCCGGTGGCGGGCCTGCTGTTCATCGGCGGCGGTGTCCTCGGCGCCGGCATGCTGAACGACATCTCCCTGTCGCTGTTCGTCGGCCTCGCCGCCGGCGCGTACTCCTCGATCTTCATCGCCACCCCGCTCGTCGCCGACCTCAAGGAGCGCGAGCCGGCCATGAAGAGCCTGAAGAAGCGCGTGCTGGCCAAGCGCGCCCACGGCGGCGACCCGGACGACGGCCGGGACACCCCCGTGACCCACGACGGCCACGACGAGCCCGCCGACGTCGCGGCGGCGGTCGTCGGGCCCCGCACCCAGCCCGCGTCCCGCGTCCGCGGCCGCGGCCGACCCTCAGGAAAGCGCAGATGACCGAGCACGCCGACCTCTCCGCCCTGCTGCTGAGCCGCATCCGGGACGTGGCGGACTACCCGGAGCCGGGCGTGATGTTCAAGGACATCACGCCGCTCCTGGCCGACCCCGAGGCGTTCGACGCGCTGACCGCGGCCCTCGCGGACGTCGCCCGCCGGGCCGGCGCCACCAAGGTCGTCGGCCTGGAGGCCCGCGGGTTCATCCTCGGCGCTCCGGTCGCGCTCCGCGCCGGCCTCGGCTTCGTCCCCGTCCGCAAGGCGGGCAAGCTCCCCGGGGCCACCCTGAGCCAGGCGTACGACCTGGAGTACGGCTCGGCCGAGATCGAGGTCCACGCGGAGGACCTCGGCGCCGACGACCGCGTCCTGGTCGTCGACGACGTCCTGGCCACCGGCGGCACCGCCGAGGCGTCCCTCCAGCTCATCCGCAGGGCGGGCGCCGAGGTCGCGGGCCTCGCCGTGCTGATGGAGCTCGGCTTCCTCGGCGGCCGGGCCCGGCTGGAGCCCGCCCTGGCGGGCGCACCGCTGGAGGCGCTGCTCACGGTCTGAGCCCACAGGGGCGCCGGAAGCGGCCCCGGAGACACCGCGCAGGCGGACCCGGAGGAATACGGGTCCGCCTCGTGCGTTTCTCCTGTCGACGGCCCTCACACCGCTCCGGAGGCGATCGGCGGGCACGGGCTCGCTACCATGGGACCTCCGGAGCCTGACCGGGGGACCCGGATCGCGCACGAGGAGTCCTCTTGCCAGACGAGGCCCAGCACCTAACCGCCGCCAAGCCCGAGCCCGCCTCGGCGCCGGCGGCGAAGCCCGCGCCGAACACGCCCCAGGCGAAGAACGACCCCCGCGGGCCGGTGCAGCGCGCTCAGGCGGCTCCCGTGGACAAACCCGAGCAGCCGCGTCCCAAGCCGTCCCCTCCCGAGCGCTCCGCGTCCCCGGCCCGTCCCAACGCCGGCCAGCCGCGCTCCGGCTCCTCCAACCGCGTCCGCGCCCGCCTGGCCCGGCTCGGCGTCCAGCGGGCCAACCCGTACAACCCGGTGCTGGAGCCGCTGCTCCGGATCGTGCGGAGCAACGACCCGAAGATCGAGAACGCCACGCTGCGCCAGATCGAGCGCGCCTACCAGGTCGCCGAGCGCTGGCACCGCGGCCAGAAGCGCAAGAGCGGCGACCCGTACATCACGCACCCGCTCGCCGTCACCACCATCCTCGCCGAGCTCGGCATGGACCCGGCGACGCTGATGGCCGGGCTGCTGCACGACACCGTCGAGGACACCGAGTACGGCCTGGAGGACCTGCGCCGCGACTTCGGCGACGTGGTCGCGCTGCTCGTCGACGGCGTCACCAAGCTGGACAAGGTCAAGTTCGGCGAGGCCGCCCAGGCCGAGACCGTGCGCAAGATGGTCGTCGCCATGGCCAAGGACCCGCGTGTCCTGGTCATCAAGCTCGCCGACCGCCTGCACAACATGCGCACCATGCGCTACCTCAAGCGGGAGAAGCAGGAGAAGAAGGCGCGCGAGACCCTGGAGATCTACGCGCCGCTCGCCCACCGCCTGGGCATGAACACCATCAAGTGGGAGCTGGAGGACCTCGCCTTCGCGATCCTCTACCCCAAGATGTACGACGAGATCGTCCGCCTGGTCGCCGAGCGCGCCCCCAAGCGCGACGAGTACCTCGCCATCGTCACCGACGAGGTGCAGCAGGACCTCAGGTCCGCCCGCATCAAGGCGACCGTCACCGGCCGCCCCAAGCACTACTACAGCGTCTACCAGAAGATGATCGTCCGCGGCCGTGACTTCGCGGAGATCTACGACCTGGTGGGCATCCGCGTCCTCGTGGACACCGTCCGCGACTGCTACGCGGCCCTCGGCACGGTGCACGCGCGATGGAACCCGGTCCCCGGCCGGTTCAAGGACTACATCGCGATGCCCAAGTTCAACATGTACCAGTCGCTGCACACGACGGTCATCGGCCCGGGCGGCAAGCCCGTCGAACTGCAGATCCGCACGTTCGACATGCACCGCCGCGCCGAGTACGGCATCGCCGCGCACTGGAAGTACAAGCAGGAGGCCGTCGCCGGCGCCTCCAAGATCCGCACCGACGCGCCCAGGTCGTCCGGCAGGAGCAAGGACGACCACCTCAACGACATGGCGTGGCTGCGCCAGCTCCTCGACTGGCAGAAGGAGACCGAGGACCCGGGCGAGTTCCTGGAGTCGCTGCGCTTCGACCTCTCGCGCAACGAGGTCTTCGTCTTCACGCCCAAGGGCGACGTCATAGCGCTGCCCGCCGGCGCCACTCCCGTGGACTTCGCCTACGCGGTGCACACCGAGGTCGGCCACCGCACCATAGGCGCCCGGGTCAACGGCCGCTTGGTGCCGCTGGAGTCGACCCTCGACAACGGCGACCTGGTGGAGGTCTTCACCTCCAAGGCGGCCGGCGCCGGCCCCTCCCGCGACTGGCTCGGCTTCGTGAAGTCGCCCCGCGCCCGCAACAAGATCCGCGCCTGGTTCTCCAAGGAGCGCCGCGACGAGGCGATCGAGCAGGGCAAGGACTCCATCGTCCGCGCCATGCGCAAGCAGAACCTGCCCATCCAGCGCATCCTCACCGGCGACTCGCTGGTCACGCTGGCGCACGAGATGCGCTACTCCGACATCTCCGCGCTGTACGCGGCGATCGGCGAGGGGCACGTCTCCGCGCAGAACATCGTGCAGAAGCTGGTGCAGGCCCTCGGCGGGGAGGAGGCGGCCACCGAGGAGATCGACGAGTCGGTCCCGCCCACCCGCAGCCGCCGCAAGCGCCGCTCCAGCGCCGACCCCGGCGTCATCGTCAAGGGCGTCGAGGACGTGTGGGTCAAGCTCGCCCGCTGCTGCACCCCGGTGCCGGGCGACCCCATCATCGGCTTCGTCACCCGCGGCAGCGGCGTCTCCGTGCACCGCAGCGACTGCGTGAACGTCGACTCGCTGTCCCGCGAGCCCGAGCGGATCCTCGAGGTCGAGTGGGCGCCCACCCAGTCGTCGGTGTTCCTGGTCGCCATCCAGGTCGAGGCACTGGACCGCTCCCGGCTGCTGTCGGACGTCACGCGCGTGCTGTCCGACCAGCACGTCAACATCCTGTCCGCGGCCGTGCAGACCTCCCGCGACCGGGTCGCCACCTCCCGCTTCACCTTCGAGATGGGCGACCCCAAGCACCTGGGCCACGTCCTGAAGGCCGTGCGCGGCGTGGAGGGCGTCTACGACGTCTACCGCGTCACCTCGGCCCGCAACCGCGGGTAGGCGCGCGCAGGGCACACGAAAGGGGCCGCCGAGGTACGGCGGCCCCTTCGTCGCGCGTGCGGCGGGCTCAGCCGCCGAACTCCTGGAGACCCTTCAGGGCCTGGTCCAGCAGGGCCTGGCGGCCCTCCAGCTCGCGCTCCAGCTTCTGCGCCTTCGCGGTGTTGCCCTGCGCGCGGGCCTGCTCGATCTGGCCCTTCAGCTTGTCCACGGCGGCCTGCAGCTGACCGGTCAGACCCTCGGCCCGCGCACGGGCCTCCGGGTTGGTCCGGCGCCACTCGGCCTCCTCGGCCTCCTGGAGGGCGCGCTCCACGGCGTGCATCCGGCCCTCGACCCGCGGGCGGGCGTCCCGCGGCACGTGGCCGATGGCCTCCCAGCGCTCGTTGATCGCGCGGAACGCGGCCCGGGCGGTCTTCAGGTCCGTGATCGGCAGCAGCTTCTCCGCCTCGCCGGCCAGCTCCTCCTTGAGCTTGAGGTTCTCCGCCTGCTCCGCGTCACGCTCCGCGAACACCGAGGAGCGGGCCGCGAAGAAGACGTCCTGGGCGCCGCGGAAGCGGTTCCACAGCTCTTCCTCGTGCTCGCGCTGGGCGCGGCCCGCGGCCTTCCACTGCGCCATCAGGTCGCGGTACCGGGCCGCGGTCGGACCCCAGTCCGTCGAGCCCGAGAGCGCCTCGGCCTCGGCGACCAGCTGCTCCTTGAGCCGGCGGGCCTCCTCGCGCTGCGCGTCCAGCTGCGCGAAGTGCTGCTTGCGCCGCTTGGAGAACACCGACCGCGCGTGCGAGAAGCGGTGCCACAGCTCGTCGTCGGACTTGCGGTCCAGCCGCGGCAGACCCTTCCAGGTGTCCACCAGGGCCCGCAGCCGCTCCCCGGCCGCCCGCCACTGGTCGGACTGCGCCAGCTCCTCGGCCTCGGTGACCAGCGCCTCCTTGGCCCGCCGGGCCTCCTCGGACTGCCGGGTCCGCTGCGCCTTGCGCTCCTCGCGGCGCGCCTCGACCAGCTCCACGAGCTTGTCCAGCCGGGCCCTCAGGGCGTCGAGGTCACCGACCGCGTGATGGGCGTCGACCTGCTCGCGCAGGTGGTCGATCGCGGCCATGGCGTCCTTGGACGACAGGTCGGTGGTCCTCACCCGCTTCTCGAGGAGGCCGATCTCGACAACCAGGCCCTCGTACTTGCGCTCGAAGTAGGCCAGCGCCTCGTCAGGGGAGCCGGCCTGCCAGGAACCGACGACCTTCTCGCCGTCGGCCGTACGCACGTACACGGTCCCCGTCTCGTCGACGCGGCCCCACGGGTCGCTGCTCACAGCGCCTCCTCCACATGATGCCGTCGAGGGGCCTGTGCGCTCCCCCGGGCATCGTCCACAGTTTCGTCACGGCCAACATAGGCGACCGACGGGATGCCTGTCCGCATCCCGCGCGACCGAAATTACGCAGTTGGGGCTCAGGATGCGGTCACGGTCGCCTTGTCGATCACGACCGTCGCGTTGGGCGCCCCGTCGCCGCCCCCGGTGCTCTCCCCGGCGTCGGCGATCTTCTTCAGGACCTTCAGGCCCGCGTCCGAGACGGTGCCGAACGGGGTGTAGCTGGGCGGGAGCTGACTGTCCTCGTAGACCAGGAAGAACTGGCTGCCGCCACTGTCCTTCTGCCCGGTGTTGGCCATCGCGACCGTGCCCGCCGGGTAGGTGTTGTCCTTCAGGCTCGCGTCCTTCAGGTTCTCGTCCGGGATCGTGTAGCCGGGACCGCCGGTGCCGGTGCCCGTCGGGTCGCCGCACTGCAGGACGTAGATGCCGTTGGTGGTGAGCCGGTGGCACTTGGTGTGGTCGAAGTAGCCCTTGCCGGCGAGGAAGTTGAACGAGTTGACCGTGTGCGGGGCCGCCGACGCCTTCAGCGCCACGTCTATCGTCCCGCAGGTCGTCTCCAGCTTCATCGTGTACGCCGCCGACTTGTCGATCGACATCGTCGGCTCCTTCTTCCACGTCTGCGTCTTGGCCTTGCCCCCGGCCGGCTTCTCGCAGGGGTCCGGGGCCTTGCTCGTCGGCTCGGCGTCCGGCGTGACCTCCGCGGCCGCGTTGGTCCTGTCGTCGTCCTGCTTGAGCACCCCCGTCGTGTACAGCGCGAGGCTGCCGATCAGGGTCACACCGAGCACCGAGGCGATGACCGCGTTGCGGACCTTCGCCTTGCGCCGCGCCTCGGTACGCCGCTGTTGCTGCCGCAAGAACTTCTCCCGGGCGAGCTGACGCCGCCGCTGCTCCTGGCTGACCACCGGGTTCTCTCCTCATGCGTCTCGTGTGCCGGCCGGTACGCGTGCGTGCGTGCGGTGAGCCGACCGCCTGCGTGTGCCCCGTACCGTATATGGGTTCGCTGAGGAATCGGCAGCGCCGGTAGGCTCTGACCACGGGCTCAGCCCGTCGCAAGCCTCCCGTACCGACACAAACGAAGGACGATCGTGCTCATTGCCGGGTTCCCCGCCGGAGCATGGGGGACGAACTGTTATCTCGTCGCCCCCGCCGCCGGTGAGGAGTGCGTGATCATCGACCCCGGCCACCAGGCCGCCGACGGCGTGGCGGAGGCGGTCCGCAAGCACCGGCTCAAGCCCGTCGCCGTCGTCCTCACCCACGGCCACATCGACCACGTCGCCTCGGTGGTCCCGGTCTGCGGGGCGCACGACGTGCCCGCCTGGATCCACCCCGAGGACCGGTACATGATGAGCGACCCCGAGAAGGGCCTGGGCCGGGCCATCGGCATGCCGCTCATGGGGGAGCTGACGGTGGGGGAGCCGGACGACGTCAAGGAGCTCACCGACGGCGCGACGCTGAAGCTGGCGGGCCTGGAGTTCGGCGTCGCGCACGCCCCGGGCCATACCAAGGGGTCGGTGACCTACAACCTGCCCGAGTCGGCCGACGTCCCGCCGGTCATGTTCTCGGGCGACCTGCTGTTCGCCGGCTCCATCGGACGCACCGACCTGCCCGGCGGTGACATGGCCGAGATGCTCGACTCGCTGGCCCGCGTGTGCCTGCCGCTCGACGACTCGACCGTGGTGCTGTCCGGCCACGGCCCCCAGACCACCATCGGCCGGGAGCGCGCCACCAACCCGTATCTGCGGCAGGTGGCCGCCGGCCCGGGAGTCCAGAACGAGGCTCCCCGACGAGGAATGTGACGAGTACTTCCGTGAGCACCTTCAAGGCCCCCAAGGGCACCTACGACCTGCTGCCGCCCGACTCCGCCAGGTACCTCGCGGTCCGCGAGGCGATCGCCGCCCCGCTGCGCGGCTCCGGCTACGGCTACATCGAGACGCCCGGCTTCGAGAGCGTCGAGCTGTTCGCGCGCGGCGTCGGCGAGTCCACCGACATCGTCACCAAGGAGATGTACGCCTTCGAGACCAAGGGCGGCGACCGGCTCGCCCTGCGTCCCGAGGGCACCGCCTCCGTGCTGCGCGCCGCCCTGGAGGCCAACCTGCACAAGGCGGGCAACCTCCCGGTCAAGCTCTGGTACTCCGGCTCGTACTACCGCTACGAGCGCCCGCAGAAGGGCCGCTACCGGCACTTCTCCCAGGTCGGCGCCGAGGCGATCGGCGCCGAGGACCCGGCGCTCGACGCCGAGCTGATCATCCTGGCCGACCAGGCGTACCGCTCCCTGGGCCTGCGGAACTTCCGCATCCTGCTCAACAGCCTGGGCGACAAGGAGTGCCGTCCCGTCTACCGGGCCGCCCTCCAGGACTTCCTGCGCGGCCTGGACCTGGACGAGGACACCCTGCGCCGGGCGGAGATCAACCCGCTGCGCGTCCTGGACGACAAGCGCGAGTCGGTGCAGAAGCAGCTCACCGGCGCGCCCCTGCTGCGCGACCACCTCTGCGACGCCTGCAAGGCGTACCACGAGGAGGTGCGCGAGCTGGTCACGGCGGCGGGCGTGGTCTTCGAGGACGACCCCAGGCTGGTGCGCGGCCTGGACTACTACACCCGTACCACCTTCGAGTTCGTCCACGACGGCCTCGGCTCCCAGTCCGCGGTGGGCGGCGGCGGCCGCTACGACGGCCTGTCGGAGATGATCGGCGGCCCCGCGCTGCCGTCCGTCGGCTGGGCGCTGGGCGTCGACCGCACGGTGCTGGCCCTGGAGGCGGAGGGCGTCGAGCTGGGACTGCCCGCCGCCACCAGCGTGTTCGCCGTGCCGCTCGGGGACGAGGCCCGCCGGGTGCTGTTCGCGAAGGTCACCGAACTGCGCAAGAACGGCGTGGCCGCGGACTTCGCCTACGGCGGCAAGGGCCTCAAGGCCGCGATGAAGGCGGCCAACCGCTCGGGCGCCCGGTACGCGCTCATCCTCGGCGAGCGCGACATCGAGGAGGGCGTGATCCAGCTCAAGGACCTGGAGTCCGGCGAGCAGACCGCGGTCGGCGTGAACGAGGTCGTGGCGGAGCTCGAGTCCCGCCTCGGCTGAGACGCGTCCCTCCCGGGCGCCGGGTCCCCTTCCGGGAGGGCCCGGCGCCCGCGTCGTCAACGACAGGGATCCCGCCGTCACCCCGGCGGGGAGCAGACTCGCGCACACGTGCGGACGCCGTACGAAGACCGGCCGAAATCCCGCGCCCCGGCGCGAACGCCTGTACGTCCTTATCTCCGGTCAACGGCGAACGCGCCCCGCCGTACGGCACAATGGCCCCTGCCCGAAGCAGGTCCACACTCGTGAGTGACGGAATCGGCGTGATGAGCAAGACGACAGTCAGGGACGTCGACATGGAGCCCCAATCCCCTCCCCCCGACGGGAGTGACACCCCGCCCCGCACGGAGGGCGGCAGCAGGGCGTTCGCGTGGCTCCTGGTGATCACCGGCGCCGCCGGCGTGCTCGCCGCGTGGGTGATCACGCTCGACAAGTTCAAGCTGCTCGAGGCCAAGGTCAAGGGCGAGACGTTCGTCCCCGGCTGCAGCCTCAACCCCGTCGTCTCCTGCGGCAGCGTCATGGAGAGCGACCAGGCCTCCGTCTTCGGCTTCCCCAACCCGATGCTCGGCCTGGTCACCTACGGCATCGTGGTCTGCGTCGGCATGAGCCTGCTCGCCCGGGCCCGCTACCCGCGCTGGTACTGGCTCACCTTCAACGCGGGCACCCTCTTCGGCGTCTGCTTCTGCGCCTGGCTGATGTTCCAGTCCCTGTACCGGATCAACGCCCTGTGCCTGTGGTGCTGCCTCGCCTGGGTCGCCACGATCATCATGTTCTGGTACGTGACGTCCTTCAACATCCGCAAGGGCTTCCTGCCCGCGCCCTCCTGGCTCAAGGGCTTCTTCGGCGAGTTCACCTGGGTCCTGCCGGTGCTGCACATCGGCATCATCGGCATGCTGATCCTGACCCGCTGGTGGGACTTCTGGACCAGCTGACCGCCCGCTCCGGGGCTGTCGGCGCGGTGCTTTAGGGTTTCAGCGTGGAGCCCGACCTGTTCACCGCCGCAGCAGAAGAACGCCAGGAGAAGGACCCGGCCGGCAGCCCCCTGGCGGTCCGGATGCGCCCGCGCACCCTCGACGAGGTGGTGGGCCAGCAGCACCTGCTGAAGCCGGGCTCCCCCCTGCGCAGACTGGTCGGCGAGGGCTCCTCGGGCCCCGCGGGACCCTCCTCGGTGATCCTCTGGGGCCCGCCCGGCACCGGCAAGACGACCCTCGCCTACGTCGTCTCCAAGGCCACCAACAAGCGCTTCGTGGAACTGTCCGCGATCACCGCGGGCGTCAAGGAGGTCCGCGCGGTCATCGACGGCGCCCGCCGCGCCTCCGGGGGGTACGGCCAGGAGACGGTCCTCTTCCTCGACGAGATCCACCGCTTCAGCAAGGCCCAGCAGGACTCCCTGCTCCCCGCCGTGGAGAACCGCTGGGTCACGCTCATCGCCGCGACCACCGAGAACCCCTACTTCTCGGTCATCTCCCCGCTGCTCTCCCGCTCCCTGCTGCTCACCCTCGAGCCGCTCACGGACGACGACATCCGCGGTCTGCTGCGGCGCGCCCTCACCGACGAGCGGGGCCTCAAGGGCTCCCTCACCCTCCCCGACGACACCGCCGAGCACCTGCTGCGCATCGCCGGCGGGGACGCCCGCCGCGCGCTCACCGCCCTGGAGGCCGCCGCCGGCGCCGCGCTGGACAAGGGCGAGTCCGAGGTGAGCCTGACGACCCTGGAGGAGACGGTCGACCGGGCCGCCGTGAAGTACGACCGCGACGGCGACCAGCACTACGACGTCGCCAGCGCCCTGATCAAGTCGATCCGCGGCTCCGACGTGGACGCCGCCCTGCACTACCTGGCCCGGATGATCGAGGCGGGCGAGGACCCCCGCTTCATCGCCCGCCGCCTGATGATCTCCGCCAGCGAGGACATCGGCCTCGCCGACCCGAGCGCGCTGCAGACCGCGGTCGCCGCCGCCCAGGCCGTCGCCATGATCGGCTTTCCCGAGGCCGCCCTCACCCTCAGCCACGCCACCATCGCCCTGGCACTCGCCCCCAAGTCCAACGCCGCCACCACCGCGATCGGCGCCGCCCTGGAGGACGTCCGCAAGGGACTGGCCGGTCCCGTCCCCTCCCATCTGCGCGACAGCCACTACAAGGGGGCCGGCGCGCTCGGCCACGGCAAGGGCTACGTCTACCCGCACGACCTGCCCGAGGGCATCGCCGAGCAGCAGTACGCCCCGGACGCCTTGAAGGACCGCGAGTACTACGAACCCACCCGGCACGGCGCCGAGGCGCGGTACGCGGACGCCGTGCAGTGGACCAGGAAGCACCTCGGTCGCAGGCGGCCTTGAGCACCCTGTAGAATCCGTCGAAGTGCTGTGTCCCGTGTCCGGCTCCGGTCGGCGCCTCAGGCGGGACGACCAGCCGGATCCTTCGATCCAGGAGCGTCGCGCACCGTCGTAGGTGTCGCGGGCAGCCCACCACCACCCGTGAGTCCCGGGACCGGTCGGTGGGCCGTTCGTGTGCTGCACGTATGTGCCCAGTTCAGGGGAGCGGCTGCCCATCAGGTCCCTCGCGGGCCCGAGGGGAATTCCCCTGCTGCGGATGCGACCTCCCGTAACCCTGAGGCAGCCGGAACACGAAAAGGAAAAGAAGTGGCGAACCAGTCCCGCCCCAAGGTCAAGAAGTCGCGTGCCCTCGGTATCGCGCTGACCCCGAAGGCCGTCAAGTACTTCGAGGCCCGCCCCTACCCGCCGGGTGAGCACGGCCGCGGCCGCAAGCAGAACTCGGACTACAAGGTCCGTCTGCTGGAGAAGCAGCGTCTGCGCGCGCAGTACGACCTCTCCGAGCGTCAGCTCGTCCGTGCCTACGAGCGCGCCTCCAAGACCTCGATGAAGACCGGCGAGGCCCTGGTCATCGAGCTCGAGCGCCGTCTCGACGCGCTGGTCCTGCGTTCGGGCATCGCCCGCACGATCTACCAGGCCCGCCAGATGGTCACCCACGGCCACATCCAGGTGAACGGCAAGAAGGTCGACAAGCCCTCCTTCCGTGTCCGCCCGGACGACGTCGTGGAGGTGCGCGAGCGCAGCAAGGAGAAGACCCTCTTCACGATCGCCCGTGAGGGTGGCTTCGCCCCCGACGGTGAGATCCCGCGCTACCTCCAGGTGAACCTCAAGGCCCTGGCGTTCCGCCTGGACCGCGAGCCGAACCGCAAGGAGATCCCGGTGATCTGCGACGAGCAGCTCGTCGTCGAGTACTACGCCCGCTGATCCGGCAGGCACGCGGTATCCCGAGCCCGTCGTCTTCCCGCCCCTCGGGGCGGGCGAGGCGGCGGGCTCGTCCTCGTCCGGGAGCCTTCCGGCGAGACCGATGCCGCCGCGGACGGTAATCCGGTACGGAGACCCGTCACCGGCGCGATAGGCTCGGTGACACGACTTTCTCGATGTTCAGGCGCGTTTCAAGGGAGCGGGTGCACACAGTGTCCGGTGGTGAGGTGGCCGGAATCCTGGTGGCCGTCTTCTGGGCGATCCTGGTCTCCTTCCTCGCCGTCGCGCTGGCGAGGCTGGCCCAGACGCTCCGGGCGACCACCAAGCTGGTGGCGGACGTGACCGACCAGGCCGTCCCGCTGCTGGCGGACGCCTCCGCGGCGGTGCGGTCCGCGCAGACCCAGATCGAACGGGTCGACGCGATCGCCTCCGACGTCCAGGAGGTCACCTCCAACGCCTCCGCGCTGTCCACCACGGTCGCCTCCACCTTCGGCGGCCCCCTGGTCAAGGTCGCCGCCTTCGGCTACGGCGTGCGCCGGGCCGTCAGCGGCCGCAAGGAGGACGCGCCGGACAGGACGCGGCGCAACGTGATCGTGGGCCGCACCGTCCCGGGAGCGCGGCGCGACAAGCGGACCCGGGGAAAGAAGGACTGACCGGACGATGTTCCGCCGAACGTTCTGGTTCACCACCGGCGTCGCCGCCGGCGTGTGGGCCACCACCAAGGTCAACCGCAAGATCAAGCAGCTCACCCCCGAGCACCTCGCCGTCGCCGCGGCCAACAAGGCGATCGAGGCCGGCGGCCGGCTCAAGGACCGCGCGGTGGACTTCGCCCTCGAGGTCCGCGAGAACATGGCGCAGCGCGAGGCCGAACTCGGCGACGCGCTCGGGCTCAACGCCCCCGTCGACCGCGAACTGCCCGCGCCCCGCGGCTACGCCGTGATCGAGAACCGCAACAGCCCGACGTACGTCGAGGGCCCGAAGAAGTCGACGTACCCGACGTATCCGCACAACCGGAATGAGGACCACTGATGGAGTCGGCCGAGATCCGCCGCCGCTGGCTGAGCTTCTTCGAGGAGCGCGGGCACACCGTCGTCCCGTCGGCGTCGCTCATCGCGGACGATCCGACTCTGCTGCTCGTCCCGGCCGGCATGGTGCCCTTCAAGCCCTACTTCCTGGGCGAGGTCAAGCCGCCCTTCGACCGCGCCACCAGCGTGCAGAAGTGCGTGCGCACCCCCGACATCGAAGAGGTCGGCAAGACCACCCGCCACGGCACGTTCTTCCAGATGTGCGGCAACTTCTCCTTCGGCGACTACTTCAAGGAAGGCGCCATCAAGCTCGCCTGGGAGCTGCTCACCAGCCCCCAGGACAAGGGTGGTTACGGCCTCGAGCCGGAGAAGCTCTGGATCACCGTCTACCAGGACGACGACGAGGCCGAGCAGATCTGGCGCGACGTCGTCGGCGTGCCCGCCGAGCGCATCCAGCGCCTGGGCAAGAAGGACAACTTCTGGGACATGGGCGTCCCCGGTCCCTGCGGCCCCTGCTCCGAGATCAACTACGACCGCGGCCCGGAGTTCGGCCCCGAGGGCGGCCCCGCCGTCAACGACGAGCGGTACGTGGAGATCTGGAACCTCGTCTTCATGCAGTACGAGCGGGGCGAGGGCCCGGGCAAGGACTACCCGATCCTCGGCGACCTGCCCAGCAAGAACATCGACACCGGCCTCGGCCTCGAGCGGCTCGCCATGATTCTGCAGGGCGTGCGGAACATGTACGAGATCGACACCTCCATGGCCGTCATCGAGAAGGCCACCGAGCTGACCGGCGTGCGCTACGGCGACGCCCAGAACTCCGACGTGTCCCTGCGCGTGGTCACCGACCACATGCGCACCTCGGTCATGCTCATCGGCGACGGCGTCACCCCGGGCAACGAGGGCCGCGGCTACGTGCTGCGCCGCATCATGCGCCGCGCCATCCGCAACATGCGCCTGCTCGGCGCCACCGGCCCGGTCGTCAAGGACCTCATCGACGTCGTCATCGGCATGATGGGGCAGCAGTACCCGGAGCTGATCACCGACCGGGAGCGGATCGAGAAGGTCGCCCTCGCCGAGGAGAACGCCTTCCTCAAGACGCTGAAGGCCGGCACCAACATCCTCGACACCGCCGTGTCCGAGACCAAGGCCGCCGGTTCCAGCGTCCTGCCCGGCGACAAGGCCTTCCTGCTCCACGACACCTGGGGCTTCCCCATCGACCTCACCCTGGAGATGGCCGCCGAGCAGGGCCTCTCCGTGGACGAGGACGGCTTCCGCCGCCTGATGAAGGAGCAGCGGGAGCGCGCCAAGGCCGACGCCCAGGCCAAGAAGACCGGCCACGCCGACCTCGGCGCCTACCGCGAGATCGCCGACCGGGCCGGCGCCACCGACTTCATCGGCTACACGGACACCGAGGGCGAGTCCACCGTCGTCGGCATCCTCGTCGACGGCGTCTCCTCGCCCGCCGCCACCGAGGGCGACGAGGTCGAGATCGTCCTGGACCGCACTCCCTTCTACGCCGAGGGCGGCGGCCAGATCGGCGACACCGGCCGGATCCGCACCGACTCCGGCGCCGTCATCGAGGTGCGCGACTGCCAGAAGCCGGTCCCGGGCGTCTACGTCCACAAGGGCGTCGTCCAGGTCGGCGAGGTCACCGTCGGCTCCCGCGCCCACGCCGCCATCGACGACCGCCGGCGCAAGGCCATCGCCCGCGCCCACTCGGCCACGCACCTCACCCACCAGGCCCTGCGCGACGCCCTCGGCCCGACGGCCGCCCAGGCCGGTTCGGAGAACCAGCCCGGCCGGTTCCGCTTCGACTTCGGCTCGCCGTCCGCCGTGCCGCAGACGGTCATGCTGGACGTCGAGCAGAAGATCAACGAGGTGCTCGCCCGCGACCTCGACGTGCGCGCCGACATCATGGGCATCGACGAGGCCAAGAAGCAGGGAGCCATCGCCGAGTTCGGCGAGAAGTACGGCGACCGGGTGCGCGTGGTCACCATCGGCGACTTCTCCAAGGAGCTGTGCGGCGGCACCCACGTGCACAACACCGCCCAGCTCGGCCTGGTGAAGCTGCTGGGCGAGTCCTCCATCGGTTCCGGCGTGCGCCGCATCGAGGCCCTGGTCGGTGTGGACGCCTACACCTTCCTCGCCCGCGAGCACACGGTCGTCAACCAGCTCACCGAACTCCTCAAGGGCCGCGCCGAGGAACTGCCCGAGAAGGTCTCCGCCATGCTCGGCCGGCTGAAGGACGCCGAGAAGGAGATCGAGAAGTTCCGCGCCGAGAAGGTGCTCCAGGCCGCCGCCGGCCTCGCCGAGTCCGCCAAGGACATCAAGGGCGTCGCCGTGGTCACCGGCCAGGTCCCGGACGGCACCACCGCCGACGACCTGCGCAAGCTGGTGCTCGACGTGCGCGGCCGCATCCAGGGCGGACGGGCCGCCGTCGTGGCCCTGTTCAGCACGGTCAACGGCAAGCCGCTCACCGTCATCGCCACCAACGAGGCCGCCCGCGAGCGCGGGCTCAAGGCCGGCGACCTGGTGCGCACCGCCGCCAAGACCCTCGGCGGCGGTGGTGGCGGCAAGCCGGACGTCGCCCAGGGCGGCGGCCAGAACCCGGCCGCGGTCGGCGAGGCCGTCGACGCCGTGGAGCGGCTCGTGGCGGACACCGCCAAGTGAGCGGCACGGAGAACGAGCAGGCGGGCGGCCCGGTGATGCGCCGCGGCCGCCGCCTCGCGATCGACGTCGGGGACGCCCGCATCGGGGTCGCCTCCTGCGACCCCGACGGGATCCTCGCCACCCCGGTCGAGACCGTCCCCGGCCGGGACGTCCCGGCCGCGCACCGCAGGCTGGGGCAGCTCGTCGAGGAGTACGAGCCCATCGAGGTCGTCGTCGGTCTCCCTCGCTCCCTCAAGGGGGGCGAGGGCCCCGCCGCCGCCAAGGTCCGCGGTTTCGCCCAGGAACTGGCCCGCATGATCGCGCCGGTTCCGGTGAGACTCGTGGACGAGCGCATGACCACGGTGACGGCCAGTCAGGGCCTGCGCGCCTCGGGCGTGAAGTCCAAGAAGGGGCGCTCGGTCATCGACCAGGCCGCCGCTGTGATCATCCTCCAGCAGGCGCTGGAATCCGAACGGGTGTCAGGCAGGCCACCCGGTGAGGGCGTCGAAGCGGTCATCTGATCGCGATACGGTAACGTTCCGCGCGATGCGGGCGGCGTTCGAACAGCCCCCGCACAAAGAGAGGCGGAACGGAAGCCGTGGTCTTCAGGTGGCCGGGCTGCCACCGCCTCGCGGCTCTAGGGGATCGATGACTGAGTATGGCCGGGGCCAAGGCTCCGCACCGTGGCATCCGGACGATCCGTTGTACGGGGACGGCGGATGGGGAGGACAGCAGGCCCAGCAGGCTCAGCAGTCCTACGGCGGCCAGCAGCAGCATTACCCGCAGCAGCCGCAGCAGCAGTACGGCGACTGGGGCACGGGTGACCAGCACGGGTACGGCGACCCGTCGTACCCGCAGTACGACCAGTACGGTCAGCAGCACACGCCCCCGCAGCACCAGCAGCAGCACCAGGCGCAGCAGCAGCACCAGCACCCGCAGTACGACGAGAACGGCTGGCCCACCGGCTCGTACCCCCAGGACCCGTACGCGGGCGGTCCGCAGGACCCGTACGCGCAGCAGCCCGCACCCTACGGCGGGGAGCAGTCCGACTACTACGGCACCCCCGAGGCCTACCCGCCGCCCGAGCCCCCCGGCCGCCGGCGGCCCGAGCCGGAGCGCGAGCCCGAGCCGCAGACCGACTGGGACCCCGGCCCCGACCAGGGCGAACACGCGTTCTTCGCGGGCGGTGACGACGAGGACGGCCGCGCCGACGAGCCCGACGACCGGCGCGGACGCGGCGAACGCCGGAGCGGCGGGGACCGCAGGGGCGGCGGCAAGGAGAAGAAGCGGCGCAGCGGAATGGCCTGTCTCGTGGTCGTCGCGGTCTTCGGCGGCGGACTGGCCGGTGTGAGCTACTTCGGCTACCAGTTCTACCAGGATCGTTTCGGCAGCGCCCCGGACTTCGCGGGGTCCGGGAACGGCGAGCAGGTCACCGTCACCATCCCCAAGGGCTCCGGCGGCTACGCCATCGGCCAGGTGCTCAAGAAGATGGGGGTGGTCAAGAGCGTCGACGCCTTCGTCTCGGCCCAGGCGGCCAACCCGGAGGGCAAGAACATCCAGGACGGCGTCTACACGCTGCAGAAGGAGATGTCGGCCGCGAGCGCGGTCGAACTGATGCTCAGCCCGAAGAGCCGCAACAACCTGATCATCGCCGAGGGCAAGCGCAACGAGGCCGTCTACGAACTCATCGACGCGCGCCTCGAGGTCAGGAAGGGCACCACGGCCAAGGTCGCCGAGACCAAGTGGAAGACCCTCGGCCTGCCCGACTGGGCCGTGAACCACCCGGACGTGAAGGACCCGCTCGAAGGCTTCCTCTTCCCCTCCAGCTACGCCGTGGCCAAGGGACAGAAGCCGGAGGACGTGCTCAAGCAAATGGTGGCTCGTGCCACCGAGAAGTACGAGTCCCTGGGGTTCGAGACCAAGGCGAAGAGCCTCGGCCTCGAAGGGCCCTGGGAACTGGTGACGGTCGCCAGCCTGGTGCAGGCCGAGGGCAAGACCCACGACGACTTCCGCAAGATGTCGGAGGTCATCTACAACCGGCTGAAGCCGACGAACACCGAGACGAACCAGAAACTGCAGTTCGACTCGACGTTCAACTATCTTCTGGGGCAGAGCGAGATCGACATCTCCGTGTCGGAGATCAACAGCAACCCCGACCCGTACAACACGTACACCAACAAGGGCCTGCCACCCGGTCCGATCGGCAACCCGGGCGAAGAGGCGCTGCAGGCCGCGCTGAAACCGACCCAGGACGGCTGGATGTACTTCGTGGCCACGGACGGCATGGACAAGACCGAGTTCGCCAGGACCATCGCGGAGCATCAGAAACTCGTCGACAAGTTCAACGCGTCGAGGGGCAACTGATGCCGGCCGCCCGTCGCGCCGCCGTGCTCGGCTCCCCGATCGCCCACTCGCTCTCCCCGGTGCTGCACCGCGCGGCCTACGCCGAGCTGGGCCTGGAGGGCTGGACGTACGACCGGTTCGAGATCGACGAGGAGGCGCTGCCCGGCTTCTTCGAGACCCTCGGCCCCGAGTGGGCGGGACTGTCGCTGACCATGCCGTTGAAGCGGGCCGTGATCCCGCTGCTCGACGGCATCAGTGAGACGGCTGCCTCGGTCGACGCGGTCAACACGGTCGTCCTCACCGAGGACGGCCGCCGCACCGGCGACAACACCGACATCCCCGGCATGGTCGCGGCCCTGCGCGAGCACGGCATCGAGAAGGTGGACACCGCCGCGATCCTCGGCGCGGGCGCCACCGCCTCCTCCGCGCTCGCCGCACTGTCCCGCGTCTGCTCCGGCGAGGTCGTCGTCCATGTGCGCAGCGAGACCCGGGCCGCCGAGATGCGGCAGTGGGCGGAACGCCTGGACGTCACCGTGCGGATCGCCGCCTGGGACGACGCCGAGGAGGCCCTGCGCGCGCCGCTGGTCGTCAGCACCACCCCGGCCGGCGTCACCGACTCCCTCGCCCGCGCCGTGCCGGAGCGCCCGGCGGCCCTCTTCGACGTGCTGTACGACCCGTGGCCGACCGTCCTCGCGGCCCGCTGGTCCGCGTACGGCGGGGCCGTGGTCAGCGGACTCGACCTGCTGGTGCACCAGGCGGTGCTCCAGGTGGAACAGATGACCGGACGCTCGCCCGCCCCGCTGGAGGCCATGCGGCACGCGGGCGAACGGGCTCTGGCGGCCCGGTAGGACCACTCCCCGTTCCGCAGGGGCGCCCTGGGCCCCTGCGCGCCGCGGCCCGCCGTCGCGGACGTCCGGGAGCCGAGCGGGGCCGACGTCCTCGGCGCCTGCGCCGCGAGGGCGACGGCCGGGCCTGGTCGCGGCGGCCGGCAGGTGATCCCGGCCGTCCGCCAGATGGACCGGCGGCCGGACCCCGCACCCGGCGTGGGAGGATCGAAGGACGGCGGACCGGGACCCGCGCACCCCGTCCCGCCGCGCGCGTACGCGAGAAGGAGCGTGCGCAGGGCAGTACCGGGGCGCGAACACGGAGGAGCACCGTTGAGCAGGTTGCGCTGGCTGACCGCGGGTGAGTCCCACGGTCCCGCACTCGTGGCGACGCTGGAGGGTCTTCCCGCCGGCGTGCCGATCACCACGGACATGGTGGCGGACCACCTGGCGAGGCGGCGGCTCGGCCACGGTCGCGGTGCCCGGATGAAGTTCGAGCGGGACGAGGTCACGTTCCTGGGCGGCGTCCGGCACGGACTGACCCTGGGCTCCCCGGTCGCGATCATGGTGGGCAACACCGAGTGGCCCAAGTGGGAGCAGGTCATGGCGGCCGACCCGGTCGACCCCGGCATCCTCCGGGGACTGGCCCGCAACGCCCCGCTCACCCGCCCGCGTCCCGGCCACGCCGACCTGGCCGGCATGCAGAAGTACGGTTTCGACGAGGCCCGGCCGGTCCTGGAGCGCGCCTCCGCCCGGGAGACCGCCGCCCGGGTGGCGCTCGGCGCGGTGGCCCGCTCGTACCTGAAGGAGACGGCCGGCGTCGAGATCGTCTCCCACGTGGTCGAACTGTGCTCCGTCAAGGCGCCGCAGGGCGTGTACCCCACTCCCGCCGACGTCGAGCGGCTCGACGCCGACCCGCTGCGCTGCCTGGACGCCGACACGTCGAAGGCGATGGTCGCCGAGGTCGACCAGGCGCACAAGGACGGCGACACCCTCGGCGGCGTGGTGGAGGTCCTAGCCTACGGCGTGCCCGTGGGCCTCGGCTCCCACGTCCACTGGGACCGCAAGCTCGACGCGCGGCTGGCCGGCGCCCTCATGGGCATCCAGGCCATCAAGGGCGTCGAGATCGGCGACGGCTTCGAGCTGGCCCGCGTGCCCGGCTCCGAGGCGCACGACGAGATCGTCAACACGCCCGAGGGCATCAAGCGGGTCTCCGGCCGGGCCGGCGGCACCGAGGGCGGCCTGTCCACCGGTGAGCTGCTGCGCGTCCGCGCCGCGATGAAGCCCATCGCCACCGTGCCGCGCGCCCTGAAGACGGTGGACGTGACCACGGGCGAGGCCGCGCAGGCCCACCACCAGCGCTCCGACGTCTCGGCCGTGCCGGCCGCCGGCATCGTCGCCGAGGCGATGGTCGCGCTGGTGCTGGCGGACGCGGTGGCGGAGAAGTTCGGCGGCGACAGCGTCACCGAGACCCGCCGCAACGTCACCTCGTACCTCGACAACCTGGCGATCCGATGAGCCCGCGACTCGTCCTGACCGGCCCGATGGGCGTGGGCAAGTCCACCGTGGGCCGGCTGCTGGCCGAGCGGCTCGGCGTCGCCTACCGGGACACCGACGACGACATCGTCGCCGCCGAGGGCCGCACCATCGCCGACATCTTCGTCGAGGACGGCGAGCCCGCCTTTCGCGCCCTGGAGAAGGAGGCCGTGCGGCAGGCCCTCGCCTCCCACGACGGCGTCCTCGCCCTGGGCGGCGGCGCGATCCTCGACCCGGACACCCGCGCGCTGCTCGCCGCGGAGCGGGTCGTCTACCTGTCGATGGACGTCGAGGAGGCCGTCCGGCGCACCGGCCTGGGCGCCGCCCGCCCGCTCCTCGCGGTCAACCCGCGCAAGCAGTGGCGCGAGCTGATGGAGGCCCGCCGCCACCTGTACGAGGAGACCGCCACGGCCGTCGTGCCGACCGACGGCCGCACGCCCGAAGAGGTCGCCGACGCGGTCCTGGACGCACTGGAGCTGAAGGAAGCATGAGCAACGAGGCAGTGACCCGCATCCACGTCGCGGGCACGGCGGGCACCGATCCCTACGACGTCCTGGTCGGCCGGCAGCTGCTCGGCGAACTGGCCGGGCTGATCGGCGACAAGGCGCAGCGGGTCGCGATCGTCCACCCCGAGGCCCTCGCCGAGACCGGTGACGCGCTGCGCGCCGACCTCGCCGGGCAGGGCTACGAGGCCGTCGCCATCCAGGTGCCGAACGCGGAGGAGGCCAAGACCGCCGAGGTCGCCGCCTACTGCTGGAAGGCGCTCGGCCAGTCCGGCTTCACCCGCACCGACGTCATCGTGGGCGTCGGCGGCGGCGCCACCACCGACCTGGCCGGATTCGTCGCCGCGACCTGGCTGCGCGGCGTGCGCTGGATCGCCGTCCCCACCACCGTGCTGGCCATGGTCGACGCGGCCGTGGGCGGCAAGACCGGCATCAACACCGCCGAGGGCAAGAACCTCGTCGGCGCCTTCCACCCGCCCGCCGGCGTCCTCTGCGACCTCGCCGCCCTCGACTCCCTCCCGGTCCACGACTACGTCTCCGGGCTCGCCGAGGTCATCAAGGCCGGTTTCATCGCCGACCCGGTGATCCTCGACCTGATCGAGTCCGACCCCGAGGCCGCGCGCACCCCGGCAGGACCGCACACCGCCGAGCTGATCGAACGCTCGATCCGGGTGAAGGCCGACGTGGTCTCCAACGACCTCAAGGAGTCCGGCCTCCGCGAGATCCTCAACTACGGCCACACCCTCGGCCACGCCATCGAGAAGAACGAGCGCTACAAGTGGCGCCACGGCGCCGCCGTCGCCGTCGGCATGCACTTCGCCGCCGAACTGGGCCGTCTCGCCGGCCGCCTCGACGACGCCACCGCCGACCGCCACCGCACGGTCCTCGAGGCAGTCGGGCTCCCGCTGCACTACCGCTACGACCAGTGGCCCAAGCTGCTGGAGAACATGAAGGTCGACAAGAAGTCCCGCGGCAACCTGCTGCGCTTCGTCGTCCTCGACGGGCTCGCCAAGCCCACCCTGCTGGAGGGCCCCGACCCGGCCGTCCTGCTCGCCGCCTACGGCGAGGTGGGCGAGTAGCCGCCTGACGGGCACTCATCACCGCCCCCGGCCGTTCACACAACGACGGCAGGGGGCGGTACCGTTCGGTGACGCGGGGACGGCCCCCGTTGTCAGTGACCCATTGCCTGTACGAGACGGAGTGGCACCGGATGCAGCACGCAGTGGGTTCTCCGCTGCCGCCGCCCCACCAGCCGGGGCACGGACCGGCCGCCGGCTGGTCACCGGCCGCGCACCACCCAGGTCAGCACCAGCAGGGCCCCGCGGCCCCGCCGCCCGCCCAGCCCCCCGGCTACCCGGCGCCCCCGCCCCCGGCGGGCCCGCAGCACGCCTCGATGCCTCCGCCGCCGGACACCACCGGCCATGTCTCGCTGCCGCCCGGCGGGCCGGTCGCCATGCCGAGCCCGCCGCAGGCCCCCGTGGGCCCCGGCCCGACCGCGGCGACCCTCGCCGTCCTGCTCATCGGCCCCGCGGGCGCCGGCAAGACGAGCGTGGCCAAGTACTGGGCGGACCACCGCCGGGTGCCCACCGCGCACATCAGCCTCGACGACGTCCGCGAGTGGGTCCGCTCCGGCTTCGCCGACCCGCAGACCGGCTGGAACGACAACTCGGAGGCCCAGTACCGGCTGGCCCGCCGCACCTGCGGCTTCGCCGCCCGTAACTTCCTGGCCAACGGCATCTCGTGCATCCTCGACGACGCGGTCTTCCCCGACCGTCCGGTCGTCGGCCTCGGCGGCTGGAAGCGGCACGTCGGCCCCGGCCTGCTGCCCGTCGTCCTCCTGCCCGGCCTGGACGTCGTCCTGGAGCGCAACGCGGAGCGCACCGGCAACCGCCGTCTCAGTGACGAGGAGGTGGCCCGCATCCACGGCCGCATGGCCGGCTGGTACGGCTCGGGCCTGCCGATCATCGACAACTCCCAACTGGACATACCGGAGACGGCCCGCATCCTCGACGACGTCCTCACCCGGGCGATAGCCAGCCCGCCGAAGTGGTGAGCCCCTCTCCCTGAGGGCACGAGCCCCGATGGGGGAGCGGCCGGGTCCCCGGTCGGCCCCGCTCGACCGGCGACATCCCGCCGCCGCTCCTAGGCTCGAACCATGTCTGAGGTCTACGCGGTCCGCCGGACGCGCCTCCGGGAACACTGCAACGCGAGCGGCAGCACGGCCGCGCTGGTGTCCCGGCCCGCCAACGTCCGTTACCTGTCCGGCGCCGCCCCCGGGAACGCCGTGCTGCTGCTCGGCAGGACCGAGGACGTGCTGGTGTGCGCGGAGCCCCCGGACGACCGCGTCCCGCACCACCGTCCCGACGAGGCCCTGCGCCTGCACGTCATGTCCGGCGTCGGCGGCGACCCCGCCGTGGAGGCCGCCGCCCTCGCCGTCGCCCAGGGCGTCGACGCCCTCGCCGTGGAGGAGCACCACCTCACCGTCACCCGGCACCGCGCGATCCGCGAGGCCGCCCCCCGGCTGCGCCTCACCGGTGTCGGCGGCGCCGTCGAACAGCTCCGCGTGGTCAAGGACGAGGAGGAGATCTCCTGTCTCCGCATCGGCGCGGAGATCGCCGACCAGGCCCTGGGCGAGCTCCTGGAGTCCATCCTGGTCGGCCGCACCGAACGCCACCTCGCCCTGGAACTGGAGCGCCGCCTGGTCGACCACGGCGCCGACGGCCCGGCCTTCCCCACCTCCGTCGCCACCGGCCCCCACGCCGGCCGCCCCGGCCACCGCCCCACCGACCGGCGGGTGGAGGAGGGCGACTTCCTCTCCGTCTGCCTCGGCGCCACCTACCGCGGCTACCGCTGCGAGATCGGCCGCACCTTCGTCATCGGCACGGCCCCCGCCGACTGGCAGATCGAGCTGTACGACCTGGTGTTCTCCGCCCAGCGCGCGGGACGCGAGTCCCTGGCGCCCGGCGCCGCATGCCGTGACGTGGACCGTGCGGCGCGCCAGGTGCTGGACTCCGCCGGGTACGGCGAGGCGCTTCCGGCCCTCACCGGTCACGGAGTCGGACTGGAAATCGACGAGGACCCTCAATTGACCCCGGCGGCCATGGGTAAACTGGACGCTTGCGTGCCGGTGACCGTCGAGCCGGGGGTCCATCTCCCCGGCCGGGGCGGGGTCCGGATCGATGACACGCTCGTCGTGCGCCCCGAGGCGGACGGCGGACCCGAGCTACTCACCATCACGACCAAGGAGCTGCTGGCGCTCTAGCCTCGCGCAGTGCGCCTGCCTTCGCCCCGGCCGTCGTCCACGTCAGTCCAGTCCAGGAGATTCCGCAACCGTGGCTTCCACGAACGACCTCAAGAACGGCATGGTGCTCAAGCTCGAAGGCGGCCAGCTCTGGTCCGTCGTCGAGTTCCAGCACGTCAAGCCCGGCAAGGGCCCGGCCTTCGTGCGCACCAAGCTGAAGAACGTGCTGTCCGGCAAGACCGTCGACAAGACCTTCAACGCCGGCGTCAAGGTCGAAACGGCCACCGTCGACAAGCGCGACATGCAGTTCTCCTACATGGACGGCGACTACTTCGTCTTCATGGACATGGAGACCTACGACCAGCTGCACATCGACCGCAAGGTCGTCGGCGACGCCGCCCACTTCCTCGTCGAGGGCTTCGAGGCCACCGTCGCCCAGCACGAGGGCGAGGTGCTCTTCGTCGAGCTCCCGGCCGCCGTCGAGCTGACCGTCGCCGAGACCGAGCCCGGCGTCCAGGGCGACCGCTCCACCGGCGGCACCAAGCCCGCCACGCTGGAGACCGGCCACCAGATCCAGGTCCCGCTCTTCATCACCACCGGTGAGAAGATCAAGGTCGACACCCGCACGAGCGACTACCTCGGCCGGGTGAACAGCTAACCGTGGCTGCCCGCAACACGGCCCGCAAGCGCGCCTTCCAGATCATCTTCGAGGGTGACCAGCGCGGCACCGAGGTCCTGACGGTCCTCGCCGACTGGATCCGGCACTCCCGGACC